>JANMHA010000173.1:0-71365 GCA_031374925.1 Pirellula sp.
ACTTTGCGCATCCTACATTAACTTTCCCCACTTCGCCCCCGCCTCCACCGCCTTAGGCGGAGGCGGCGTGAGCGAAGTGCGGCGGTTATCGGGCCGTTACGTAGGACGCCAAAACAAGGTTGAGGGGAGGCAAGCTCCCGCTCAACCTATGCGAATTGTTGGTGAAAATGCTTCACAGCGTTGCCTCTCTACGGCTTACCCGTTCGAAACCGTTTCAGCTGTTCGCGATGTTGTTTGTCTTTGGGTTCGATCTGCAGACATCGCTCGGAAAGTTCGATGGCTCGTGCTACGTTACCTAATCGGTATTCGATTTCTGCAAGGGTGTCCAGGTAAGTTGGGTCTGGATTACTGACTGTAACTTTGCTTGCGAGATCCCGGGCTTTTTCCAGATGTCGATTGCACAAAGCAGCCATCCAAGCTGTGTTGTTGCCAATGAGCGAATCGTCTGGGAACTTGTCAAGGTGTTTTAGCAATGGCTGATAAAAAAGGTCAAACCATTCGTCTGCTAGCTCTTTTCCGAAAACGCCTTCAGCAACGGGCACGACTACGATGGGCATATCGATGTCTTGTGGCTTGCACCGGAAAGCGACTCGAAAGAGTTTGTCTGCCAACTCGCGATCCTCGTTAGCGATCGCTTCTAAAATCAACGATTGAATTACACCACCGAAAATGGAAACAGATCGTCCGAAATCATCCCTATCGTTGGGCCACTCATTCTTCATTCTTATTAAGGCTTCGATGCGAGCGTAATTTGCGGATGGCTTTGCGTGCGACAAATCCTTCTTTGCTAATGCACCATATTGTCGACTGAGGCAGAGTGCTGCATTCATCCCGGTTAGGCTATCGATACGGTCACGATACCAGTGTTGTTCCATCAGCACTTGCACAAATTTGGTGGGTGGTAGAGCGAGTACAGGTCGATTCGACTTGGACTTCCAATCATTCAAGACAGATGATAGCGCCTGGATCCTATAACGATCCATTTCTCCAAAGCGTCCTATGTTTTCAAGAGTTTCCGTGCATTCAACCAATAGTCCTACGTTTGAGGCGTCGTTCTGAAACTCTTCAATCAACAGGTCGCATGCCGTGTCTAATTGACCCAGCCGTTTCAGAAACTCCACTTTGGCTTCGTTGGCCGACGAATCAGTTGAACACATGTCCACGGTTTCGATCGCCAACTGAGTTTCTTGCAAACTGTCAAACAACGATGCCAATTCGATCAAGACATCGCTGGAATTCCCCGATTCAGTCGATTTTAAGTGGACTACTCTTCGAAGATCCAAAAGAGGTTGTCGTCCATGCCAATCACGAGGCCAGCGCCCGGCGTAGAGATCTTCTAACTGGTCGACTGCAAGTTCGATGGCTTTGCTTTGGTAGTCAGGGTCGTTGATCGCAACGCTTTGATTTGGATTGCTGGCAAGCGACAGTAGGTGTTCAAATATCAGGGAAGAACTTTGTGGAAGATCTGGGTAAATCACCTCAAACGGTCCTGGCTTGGTTTCGACGGACTGGTACGCAAGGCCTTGTTGCTTGGGTTTGGTCTGACCCCCTCGGTTTCGAACCAAGTATTCCTTCCAGTGGTAAATTGCTTTGAAGCGTTTGTTGTAAACGATCCATTGAAACAACAATGGCGTCCAAGCGGTAACACCCTCTTCCGTCTCTCGCCGCTTCACATCGGCAATAAGGTAGGAATCGACGAGCTCTCCTTGTTCCTTTAAGCCGATCTGAAAAAACAAGTCCGCGTAATCCGCAAGTGGTAGCTCCCTTGGTTTGCGACGAGGATCCAATTCTTCCGCCAACCGTCGTTTTAAATAACCTTTGGCGTTCAACCAGTTCTGCACTGAGCCCAAGGATAAATCGTCTAAACCAACTTGATGGAAGGCAGATTCGACGTCTCCAAGATTTCTCAATAAGAAAAACGCAGAATTCTCGGATTGCTGACCAAGGAATGCCTCAAACTCGGAAGTGCGTCCCATTGCAAGCGATAGGACGGCGCTCCCTTTCGAAAGCTCCGAGGCCTCGGGGCCATTGATTATTTTATCCAACTGGGCGTTGGCTTCTTCGAATCTGCCTAATAGGAGCAGCATGCCGGCTTTTTGGTGGTCGATATTCTCAAGGCTCATGATTGGCGTTCGTCGCAAGTCCATCGACAACCATTTGTCCCATCGATTCGAGCGTATTAGGATAGGTTCAACTAGGTTCCGCAAACCGGACTTTTCCGCCCAAGCTACCGCTTCGTCAATTTTGCCTTCCGCTTCTAGCTCGATAACTTTGACACTGGGTAAGTTGCTGTTTTGGGAGACTTTCCATTCCTCAGGCATACCCAGCGACCGCCACAATCGATTTGCGTGTGCTCGCTCCATCGGGCTTAACACCAGTTCGAGCAAGCGCGGAACAAAAGACTCATTTTCGGATTTCCAAGCTTTATCGATGATGTGCTGAAGCTTGCCTTCGTCCCTAAGAAGCTGGATTCGGATGGGTGGTTCAAGCAATGCAACAATCTCGAGCAAACGTTCCCATTGGCCATAGTCGACATACCGTTCCAGAATAGAAAATCTTTCCTGTGTGGAGTCCTCATTGTTTCTCAACGCTTCGTAGTCGCGAATCATCTCAGCGCGCTCGGCTAGCGTGCCGTTGGATCGCCGCAATCGCTTTAACCAAGTTGCAATGGCTGCGCGATGTTGATCACCGCTCTTGGATTCCGTGTCTAACCAAGTGTCCAGTGGGATGGTGCGATCACACAACTTCAAAAAGGACTCGCGACGAATTCGATAGCTTGAATCATTCAGTCCATGAATCCAAGCTTCAACGTCCGTATTTAAGGGCACGCCAGGCTTTTCATCCCAATGGCAATCAGCCATGCCGATCCCGCTTAGGGCAAAGGCGATTACGACCAATTGACGGAAAAACGATCTTGGAAACAACTTCATTTGGAGATTGTATTCGAGCTAAAAGCAGGGTCGAAGTGCGAAACTACCATCCATTCTATCCTGCAACGGCAACGATCTTGTTCGATTTATCTACTTTTGTGGGTCGACAGAGCCTCTGGTTGCAAGCGCGGGAGGCGAAAGACGCTCCTTCAAGAATAAAAAAGACTTTTCCGTCGCATCGGAATCGATGAAAGTCATTAAGTGGGCTTTCTTTTCCACAACGCAGTACTCGAAAAAGACACCGTTTTTTTCCAGGGCTTCGCACATTAGTTGAGACGAAACGGGCGGAACGAGCCAATCCTTACTTCCGTGGAACAAGAAGATGGGTGGGTCGTCCGAACTGACATGGGTCAGTGGCGAAGCATTCGCATATCGTTCTGGATACTTGGCTCGCGTTCCGCCGAGCAAACCGACCAAAGCTTGGCTATGTTCCGGTATCTGAGACAAGTCGCAGGGTGCTGCCCCGACGACCACCGCTTTGAGTCGAGGTAACCCCACTTTTGGATCCGTGGCTAGCAATGCTGCCAAATGTCCACCGGCAGAATAGCCCCAAGCACCTAACGTATCGGGGTCCACGCGCAACTCTGCTGCATGCGAGTTCATCCATTCCAAGGCAAGATTACAATCATCGATTTGAGCTGGAAATGGATGTTTGGGTACCAGTCGATAGTTGATGGCCATGACCACGAACCCCTTTTGCGCCAACCGTTTTGCATGCAATGCATCGTTTGTTTTATCCCCAGCGAACCATGCTCCGCCATGAATCATGATGACCCCTGGGGACTTCACCGATTTGTCGCTGGACTTAAGTCGGTAAATATCTGCCCGATGCATCGGTTCGTCCGCATTTCCGTAAACCACGTTCCTGACTACTTGGACTTCGGGGTTCGGGGGCGGCGGTTCGTTCCCATCCCAGCTTGCAAAGGACTCGGACAGCAACAGGGACAGAAAACACAGGGAAGTGATACAATTCATTGGAACCGTTGTGGTGTTGAAGGTTGAGATTGTCGCCTTTTGCTCCGCAAAAGTGCGTTGACGAGGCGCACTTTCGCAGAGCGAAAGGCGACAATAATAAAATCACGGCACGGAGTGCCGTGCTACAATGGTCAACAAAAATGCGGATGGGTCAATGATAACACCCGAGGAGATTTTAGAAAAAGCAACCAGAATTTATCCTCACGCCATCGTGGCATGGCTGGACGGACTGGACCTCGAGCGGTTTCCATGGCGCATTCCCGCCAACTTGAAACTCTCCGACGTCCATTCGAAAAACATCCATGGGGTGCAGCAGCTGCGTGAGTCAGCCAAAGAAACCATTGGATATGGGTATTCGGTTAAATGGGAGAAACGCAATTCACGCAAGTTTGGCGAGAACGACTTCTTTCCGATAGCGATCACGATCGATTCCCGTTTCGATTTGCTCAAATTGACAGGTAAACTTAAAGAATTCAAACGTCTTGAGTGCTGCGTAACAAAGATCCGCCAGCGACTACCTGAACTGGAAGCCTGGCTCAAACGAGGTTGGCAAAGAATCGTCGACTTGGACACTTTGGAAGACCTGTTGGACGTTGCTGAATTCCTTATTCAGCATCCAAGACCTGGATGTTTCGCGCGCGAGTTGCCATTAGCGGTCCCCACCAAATTGATTCAACAAAATCGAGCGCTGCTGACAGAGTGGTTGGATATTCTCCTGCCTGATGATTCAATTGATTGCAGCTGCGATCCTCGCAATTTCGAACAGCGTTACGGGTTCCGCTATTTCCGAGCGCACATCCTGACTCGCATCCTCGATCCAGATCTGCAAAAGGAACTTGGACTCTTTACTGCGGAGCTTTCTTTGCCGCCGCAAGAAATCGCAAACATACCTGTTGGTGACGCCAAGGTGGTGATGGTCGAGAATCAAGTCACGTTGCTAACGCTCCCTCCCATCAAGCGTGGCATCGCTTTTTTTGGCATGGGAAAGGGGATCACACAGCTATTCGACATCCCTTGGATGCAAATGGCTCCGATAACCTATTGGGGTGATTTGGATGTCGAGGGATTTGAGATCCTGGCCATGCTTCGTCGGAGGTACCCTCAGACAAACAGTATCTTAATGGACTTGCAAACAGTTCGCACGTTTGAACACCTGGCAACCGCCGGAACTCTCCGTCAACCAGAGATACCCTCGGAACTCTATGCAAACGAAGCGGCAGCATTCTTGCACTGCCGCGAAAACAATCTTCGTGTTGAACAGGAACACATTCCGCAAGCGGTGGTGGATGAGGTGTTGGGGTTACCGTAGTCGAGTCGCTCCGCGACGCGAGTCCGCGATAGTCGAATCGACTCGTTAACGCAAAACGTCCGTTTTGCTCAAAACGTTTAATGCTTTGTTGGACGAGCATTCTAGAGTAGGAACTCGCGCTTGGGTCAGAACGTACACTAACCGTGGTCGAGTCGCTCCGCGACTCGAGTCATGGACAATCGAATCACCACGTTAACGCAAGTCGTCCGTTTTGCTCAAAACGTTTAATGCTTTGTTGGACGAGCATTCTAGAGTAGGAACCCGCACCTGGGTCAGAACGTACACTGACTGTCCGTCGGCGGAGCGACGGACCTACGGGAGCCACGCACTTGGGTCGGCATCGCTTGGCATGCGCCAATCTCCGCGAGGTGACAAGGAAACCGTCCCCACTTTGGGACCATCCGGCACGCAGGTTCGCTTGAATTGGGCCGCAAAGAAACGTCGCAAAAACGTATTTAGAACGCGCTCAATTTCCTCAGCCGAGTACTCGCGGTCAAACTTTGCCTGTTTCGCCAAAAACAAGATTTTGTTGGGTGGCGCACCGCAACGCACGAAATGATACAAAAAGAAATCGTGAAGCTCATACGGTCCAATCGTACCCTCTGTGCTTTGGTGCATCGTTTTGTTTATTGCGAGCGGTAGCAACTCGGGCGATACGGGCGTGTCGGCAATGTCCAATAGTACCTTTCGAGCTTCGCCATCGAACCGATTCATGGCAACGTATCGAACCAGGAATTGGACAAGTGTTTTCGGGACTGAGCAATTGACGTTGTACATCGACATGTGATCGGCGTTGTAAGTCGACCAACCCAACGCGGACTCGGACAAATCGCCGGTGCCGATGACGAATCCTTTATTCATAAGCAACATCGTTCGCATTCTCGCTTGGACATTCTCAAAGACGAGATCGTTTCGTTTGTCGTCGGGCAATCGTTCCATTTCATCCTGCAGGGACTGCCACGTCTTTCCAGTCAGCGGAATGCCAAAAGGCTCGTGCTTAAGGTCGAGAAACATGCGGAAACAACTTTCACGGATATCGATGGTCTCGATGGCAATTCCAAGAAAGCCCATTAACTTCGTGGCGTTATTCTTCGTTTTCTCGGTTGTACCAAAGCCAGGCATTGTTACGCCAGTCAATCGGGAAGGCTCCCAATCCATGGCTTCCAACATCTTGGCCGCGACGATGAGCGCGAGAGTACTATCGAGTCCACCCGAAACGCCAATGACCAGCGGCAATTCCAGTGGAAGTCTTGATACCCGTTTTGCCAATCCTGCGCACTGGATCTCGAATATTTCCGCGCAGCGTTCGTCCAATTCGGCGGAGGCTTGCGGAACGAACGGATGGGCATCGATGAATCGAACTAACGGAGTATTCGCCGATTCCAACTCGAAGGGAATGCGACGAAACTGCTTTGCGAACTCCGTACTGGCGCTTTGGTGCATCGTTCCGAAGATCCGTCGGTCGTGATCCAGTCGACCGAGATCGACATGGCTGGTCGCGAAACTCACAACTCCGTCGCGTCGAGATGCATTTGTTAATGGGAGTCCGGTTCCAATGCGTTCCGACTCGGCAAGCAGCGATCCGTTCTCGGCAATCATGCAATGGCCACCGAAGACCAAGTCCGTGGTGGATTCTGTCGGCCCGGCACTGGCAAAGGCGTAGGCAGCAATGCATTTGCCCGATTGCGTGGTCACGAGCCGTTTGCGATACAAAGCCTTTCCGACGGTTTCGTTGCTGGCCGATAGATTGAGCAAAATATTAGCACCAGCGATCGCTTGACAGGCGCTAGGGGGAATGGGTACCCAAAGATCTTCGCAAATCTCAATCCCGACTGTGGCCCCACCGCAAGTAAAAAGCAGATCGGTTCCGAACGGAATCGCCACCGGTTCGCCATCGATGAGCAGCGTAATTTGGGTAGTGTGTTGTCCCGCGCCAGATTGAAACCAACGCGCATCATAGAACTCTTGGTAGGTTGGAAGGTGCTGTTTGGGAACCAGGCCCAATATTCGGCCGTTACCAAGAACCGCGGCGACGTTGAAGAGCTTTCCATCCAACGTCATCGGCAGTCCGATGACAATCAATTGCTTGGATAGGACGGACCGAGACAGGGCAATCAACTCCGCTTTGCATGCATCCAAAAGATGACTTTGCGTGAACAATTCGCCGCACGTATAGCCGCTCACGCACAATTCGCCAAAGACGATAACATCGGACTCTGGGAACGCAGCAATTGCCGACCGGATCGCATGACGATTGGCCGATGGATTGCCGACGCAGGTCGGAGTCGATGCGGCAGTGACTCGCAGAAAGCCTAGTGGATGCATAATGGGGATTTCAGCGGGCTGGACTTCGATGGAAATGAACGTGCTTCCACTTGCCTTGTTGTCGATGCCAAACTCGAGTCTCTTCCATCGCCGAAGAAACAGGTTTGCCCTCGTTGATTCTCTGAGTCAGTCGAACATAGGCGATGACCGCTACATCCCCCATGATGCGAATGTGCGGAGCGACAATAGTGGACTGGACTGGACTGGGTGTACCCGATGTTGGCAGGTTGAAGTAGTAGTGATGGAAGTCCAAACCATCGACTAAATTGCCAAGTGCTTCCGGCTCGAAGCATGTCAGCGATTCGTCGCAGATTTCGGTGTACGTATCCCAGTCTCCGGCCGTAATGGCCACCAAAAGATTCTGAGTCAATTCAAGCACCGCATCGCGATCGGATTCTAAAGACATTCTGGCCCGTTCTCTTTCACTTGGATCTCTTCTTCGATATTTCGTTTAGGCGAGTGGCAGAGTGGAGTATCCCAACCCGAAGTGTGAGCGAGGGACAAGTTCGCAGGTCCCTCACTTACGTATCGGGTTATGATGGATTGTTTTCACATCGCCGCTCGCCTTGAGTCGGCCTTCATTCTAACTTGCGTCCCAGTTATGCGACACTCCGGCTAACGATTCATGGCTTTCCCATCGCCAAAACTCGGGGGTTGAGGTAAAAATGGGGCAAAATTCAACTCCACCCCTAAAGAAGCAAAGACAATCGTTATGCCATTGAAGACTGGGCCTGAAGACAAACAAGAAAAAGTATCCCCTGGCCAAATCGATTCGGACGCCATGCCAGAATTCCTCGAAACATCATCTGGCCTCAAGTACCGCATTCTCAGAGGCACCGACGGAAAGAAACCAACGGCCACCAATAAGGTTACGGTTCACTACAAAGGTTGGCTTGACAACGAAACGATCTTTGACAGTTCGTACCGCCGTAACGAAACGATTTCGTTTGGATTGAATCAAGTCATCAAGGGTTGGACCGAAGGCATGCAACTGGTCGGCGTTGGTGGAATGATCGAACTCGATATTCCCTATCAACTCGGCTACGGCGAGCGCGGTAGTCCGGGAGCCATTCCTCCGAAAGCCAATCTCCACTTCATTGTGGAACTCTTCGACGTGAAGTAGAGGAACTCGTACTAAGGCGAGCGGCAACATTGTTTGTACCGGGAGGGAGAGGCGGGAGTGGCTCCTGCCGATCCAAGGCCAAGCTCGGCTCTCCCATTGGAACCCTTGGCAGGTGGTTTTCACTCTGCCGCTCGATGCTAAGATCCCAATTTCCATTTCGTTCGTGTGTAAGCGATTTGGAATCCATTCCGTTGGGCATTGCGTTGCGACGGACTGCCGGGGAGTGCGCACATCATCGCGAGATCGCATCCTTGCTCGACGGCGTATCGAAGCCGAGCCTCCAACAATGCGGATTGGGCTCCCTGCCTTCTTGCTTCTGGGATAGTGCTAGCTCCGGCCAGCAGAGCCACGCCGTCCGCGATAAAAACAACGCCCGTTGCGATGCTTTTACCCCCGATCTCGGCTTGCATACCTGTCGCCCCTACGGTAGCGGCAAAGGTGCGTCCAAAACCCAAGATCATTTCTGTGAATTCCGGATGTTCGCTCCAGCCGCGGGCTGAGGTTTGAGCCCATTGCTCCGACTCATCCGTCGTGATCCTGCGAACTTTTAAGGATCCGTTCGTAGTTTGCGGCAAACGAAAGTTGGGACCAATTCGACGGCAAAGGACGCAGGTGTACTCGATGGGGTGATAGTGGCGTTCATTCAACTGAGTCAGCAACTCTCCCGATGCTAGTGGAGAGACCTCAAGGTAAACGGGCGCCTTTCGGTCGCGAAAAAACGCTTCTATGGTTTCGAAGTCAGCCGGCGTTACCTGTTCTTGCATTCCCAACCCGAAAGACTGCGTTAACGGAGAGTCCTGGCCGTCGAAAAGCGCGTAGGCGCCCGCAACTTCGATCCAAGCAGCCTTGGAGTCAGCGGACTGGCGAGCGCGAGCCTCGACGAAACTAGCGTTCGCGAGCCCCTCGGTGCGTTCCAGTCTAGCCGAGAGCATCGCATCAATGAAAACAACATCGCTTAAGTCATTCAAATCCGTCATGCATGCAACCGTTTCGAGAAAACTGTAGTTTTCTGGATAGACAAGGATCGTTTGCCGAAGGTTCGGGTTGTGATCACACGAATCCGGCTACTTGCCCGCTTCGGTTCCTTGACTGAATGCCGCTTTTGCCAACTTCGAAAGACGACTCACGACGTCTTGTTCTTCGAATAGAACAAAAGAATACTCGCGGAACTTAAGGACTTTGTTCTGCTTAATATCGTGTTGCATGATCTCAAGTCTCGCGTAGGCGGCTCGCTTTTTTGGTTCAATGGCTGCAGTTATTTGCTGCTTTATCAGGGCAATCTCAATGTGCCATTTCTGTTTGTTGCCGCGTTCGGGGATGTTGGCGATGTGCCTTGAGTGCAAGTCCGAGAGGGCTCGTTGCGAGTCAATCGACGTATCCAAGAATCGTTCAGGCACGGAACGCATCAGTTGCAATTCGCGTTGAATCGAAAGACCGCTTGCAGAAGGATGGATTTCCGCAACTGCTCCGTCAGGCGGAAAGGGCAAGTGCAACGATGCTGTGCTGGTCAGGTATGCCGGAGGATCTATGTCGAGCCAATGTCGCACGATGTCGTCTGTGAGCTCGTCGTAAGTACCACCACCAATTCCGTGCACGAATAGATCCGCTACGAAACATCTCAAATACATGGTGGTCATCAAAGCCCGCGGCCGAATACAAATGCCATTTTGCACCATCGCATCCCATGCCGCAGGCAGTGCTTGCTCACTCATCGGCAGTTCGACCGAGACCGTTCTCAAGTTCGTGTCGACATGATCGGTTAGGAGCATATGGTCCTTTTGATTGCAGACCCAAAGCCGTTTGCGTTCAACGAAACGCTCGCCTTTCACACGATAGATCCAAAACGGTAATTCCAGCCATTCATTGGATCTTTGCAATTCAAGTACCGGCTGGGCTTGATTTCGAATCCTGTGCCGCTGGCGATAGGCTTCTCGACAACGATTGTAGGACCCCCAAAGGGAATCGGCATTTTGAACGCAGTGCTGGACAAAGAATCCAAAAGCCGAATGATCACACAATAAGCCAATGGGGACTTCGAGATTAAAAATGCCGTTGTCCATTTCAATTCGATGGCGAAACTGCGAGAACGCATCCCCGATGTTCTTGTTTTCGCGAATGTACTGAGCCAACGTTTTCCGGTGACCCAAAAGCAACGGTTGGCCTAGTCCGCAGGCAGCTAGCGACTGCTGTATTTCTTCAAAGGTCTTATTCCACGCAGTTGGATTTAGATGCCCAGTGAGGGTTGCATGCCACGGTGTACGAGGGTGTGATTCGTCGCGAATTGGCAATGGGATCGATCGTTGTACATATTCTGGACTTGTTCGTGTTACCGCATTCCTTGTTGAACAGATAGGAACTCGCAAAGTATCTGACTTCGCCACATCGTGATCGATGATCACCTGCAAGCCGAGCGAGTCCGTGCGCTGGCCAATTTCATGGATCAAAAAGTTCTTGAACCAGACTCCTGAGTGAAACAACTCGGGTTGGTGTCCTCCTAAAACCAGTTTCGTGCTTTGGACATCGGTGAGAGAAATCGACTGCGCGAGCGTTGGGACATAGGCTGACATATAGCTCTTCGAACTACTCAACGCTTGTTCGCGAGCCAGGATTCGCAATTGGCGAAACCACTTCGGCAGGTTTCCTTGCGCGAATATGCCCCGATTTCTATTGAGAAGCCGCTTGGAATCGTGCGCGGCGGGCCAGCACAGAAAGCGATTGTTCTCTTTTGGAACTTTGAGCGATGGCTGGCCCGCTGGCGCCGAGCTTAACACTCTACGGGCACTCCCCACACAATGGCGAAGACTCGCAAGGCATAGCGTATCCCCGGTCAAGCATCGCCTTGATACTTTGCTCGATCACTTCGTTGTAGTACGCCAATCGCACACTGCCGTCGTCCAAAGCCCCACCGAAGGACCGTTTCTCATCCAAGTAAATAAGCGGCACCGGCACTTCCACGATTCGTAGATCTAGCATGGCGGCCTGAGTCCAAAGCTCCAACGGCATTGCGTAGCCCTCTACCGTTATGTCCAGTTTCGCGATGGCCTCGGTGCGATAAGCCTTGAAACCGCAAAAAGTATCCGTCAGATTCCAATGGAACAAATCATTAATAGTTTTGGTGATCTGCCGGTTGATTTGAAGCCGTTGGGCTGGAGGCACGCTATCGCCATCGTACTTTTTTAAGTACCTGGAACCAGAAACAATGTCGACATTTTCACACGCCGTTACGAATCGCGGTATTCGTTTGGGTTGATGTTGACCATCACAATCCAAAGTGACAATGACTTCGTACCCCTCGTCAATAGCGTACCGAAAGGCGGTTTTAAGGGCAGCACCGTAACCGCGATTCTCGGCATGGTGGATAACCGTGATGTCCGAGCGCCGATCCAGCAACTCGCCCGTTCCGTCGTTTGAACCGTCATTGACCGTCAGAACGTCGGGGGCGTATCTCAAGACTTCGTCAAGAACAGGATTGACGTAACCTACCTCATTATAAACGGGTAGAGCAGCTAGCCATCGCGTAGTCATCGTTATTGGAGTGCCTCGTGAAGAATACCTAGTCGGAGCCCTAAAAAAAGCGTTCCGAACTCTGGCATTGTAGACCGAGGCAAGTCCAGGTCAACGGTCTTGGATTCCGTGCTGGAAAAACACACACCAAACGCAGTGTGAAATGCTGCCTAGCTGAAGTTTTCGGGTTGAAATCCGGTTTAAAGAATGGGCAATTGCTACGCTTTGGCCGTTTGGAGAGTGGCCTCAACGGCCGTATCGGACGATACCACAGGCGACGCATTGGTCGAATGCCTGACGTAGCCGAGGTCTCTAATGACTTCGAGGATTTCGCTACAGGTTGGAAACATACGACCATTCTTTCGCTTGTAGACATCCATGGCCTGCATGAACTCGACCTCATCGCCAGAATAGTCGCGCTCGCAGGTGGTGGGATCAATTTGACGGCGACGTTGCGTCTTGTTTCGCTTCTTTTCTTCGGCGATCACCGCTCGCATTTGGATTTCTGAAGCTTCCATTACCCTTCGGCCACCGCGTCGGCGATCTAAAGCGACAACCTGATCACCCGCAATTTCAGCTTTAGCCATTTTCTTACTCCGGAATCTATAGGAAGCGTAAGGAAGCGTATTTTCGACACAGCCGGCAGTTCTTTCCTGCCCCCGGAAGTTTACGCCAGTGATTAAGTCGAGTCGGTAAAGTTGACTCAAACGGGATACTTTTCCACAGTCGGCGCTCGGTGCGATTGCTTGTGCTGGTTGTGCGGGCAGCTTCGGTGGCCGATAAAAGACGATTGGCTGTCCAGGCAGTTTGCGTTGACCTTTCGGTTTTTAGCGAAAGCTCTGCGGATTCCATGTCTAACGGTTCGATGAACCTTTTCGAGTAAGGAAGCCCCGAGGGCAACAATGATCATCGTTGCCACAAGACTTGTTAAAGGAACCTGCATTCATGCTAGCGACCAACCACATGACTCAAAAACCATTCAGAGCTTCATTTGCTCGAATGCTCGCTCACCTGACCATCGGATTTGGAATCAGTACCGGAACCGCAATGTTCGCCGGTCCAGCTCACAGTCAGACATGCGATCGATGCGCTGGTTTGAATTCGCCGAGTTGTGGCTGTGAATTGGAAAGGAGTGGCAGGCCAGGGCCAAAGTCATGCAGCTACCATTGCGTGCCCAAGCCCTCCTTGGGTGAGATGCTATTAGGTCGCCTTGATAAAATAGGGGATCGAATTGAGGCCAATAGCAAATGCAATGGCGATTGTCAGTACCAAGCCCCCAAGAGCCCTTCCGGTATTGGGCCTGCATGTGGTTGCGAGTCACCCCAAAAACCAAGTTGTGGTTGCGAATCCCCTCAAATATCCAGAATCGCTGTGCCCCTCAGAAACTCTCCTCAGCGCGTTAGCGCGGTTCCACCGTTGCATGGTGATCCTAGCCGTTTTGCGGTCGGGTCTATCGGGGACAAACGATCCAATAATTCGGCCTCCTCCCAATCGACGATTCCAGCCATAAAGAAATCCGAAGTGATGGCTTCTCGCAATAGTCCGCAGGACCTGACAGATCTCGCTCCGGACCCAATGCCGACATTACCGCAAACACCCTTTGAACCAAGAAATCCAACGCACAATCGTATTCCCGCTGAGGAAACAGTACACGAAATACAGTCCGTTCCAAATTCGCTCAAAACTATTTCAACGGACACGCCCCCAGTTTGGGTACCCAGTACCCCTACGAAACCACCAGCCGAATTGGATCCTACGTTGCCGGATGTTTTGGTAGATCCGTTCAAGGATGATGCCAGAATCCGCGGAACAAGGCAAAAAATGGAAGGGGTCTTGCTAACAAGCGATCGTCAGCATTCGAGCAATGCACTGCGGCTCGCCGCGCCGGTTCAAGCAGACGGAGAACCCGATGGGCTTCCGCCAAGCCTCGAGACTCCAGCTAGGCTTACTCCAAAGCAAAGGAATCAAGAGAGCCTCCAGTTTGAAGCGACCGACTCTGCTTCAAACGAAAGCTCGCGAGTCGTTCCATCCAGCTACAAAGAATCGACCCCGGTAAAAGTTGCTCTACGCAAAGTACCATCTAAGGGCACTTCCAACGAGACGCCGCAAGTATCCAAGATAAGAGTTCCACAAAAGCGATAAGGCGAACTGCAGACTACGTTGCAGCCCGATACATCAAAAGCATATCCGACTCGGTTACGGTTCTAGGATTGAACGAAGCGGTCCACTGTTTTGACGCAGAATGGGCTAGCTTTTGAAGCAATCGAAGCGTGTGCTCGCGATCGTCTTTCAATTTTGCTGGCCATTGAGGAAGACTCTCGAGCGTAGTCACCAACCCCGCTTGCACCATCCACTTCCTAAAAATAACGGAAATCTGCTCCGAAGCCGGTAGTTTCGAATTTAATGTGCTGTCGCCGGGCAACAGCTTAGCTAATTCTTCATAACTCTCTTCGACGGCTTGACTGTTAAATCGAACCACATGTGGCATCATCAACCCTACGGCTTGACCATGCGGTACTCCCAAGATTGCGGTAAGTGGATTTGCAAGCGCATGGGCGGCACCCAGCATCGAGGCCTCGATGGCCATTCCGGCAAAACAGGCTCCGAGTTGCATGCGGCCTCGCGCTTCCATATCGCTCGGAGACTCGAGAACCTGTGGAAATCCGAGTGAGAGGAGCTGCCAAGCCTCGCGTGAGTAACATTCCGAGATCGGGTTTCGTTTGGAACAAACAAACGTTTCTAATGCATGCGTAATGGCATCGATGCCTGTCAACGCCGTGACCGAAGCAGGTTGCGTCAAAGTCAGCATGGGATCTAGGATGGCGATTTTGCAGGCGGCACGCGGGTCCCCGCAAGCCATTTTTACGTGGGTGACGGCATCGCTAATCAAGGCAAAGGATTGCGTCTCGCTGCCTGTGCCGGCGGTGGTTGGGATTGCAATCATTGGCAGTAAATCGTTCGTCGCTTTACCAACTCCCCAATAGTCGTGAATCCTGCCGCCGCAGGAATAAATAAAATTGATTCCCTTGGCGCAATCCATGCTGGAACCACCGCCGAGTCCGATCATCAAATCCGGCCTGAATTCTTGAGCTAGGTGCAACCCGCTTTCCACGTGCAAATTGGTTGGGTTTTGCGACAAATCGTGAAACCCAGTGACTTGAATTCCGGCGTCCATCAGACTTTTTTTTCCGGCGTCGAAAAGACCAGCTGCCACCACGCCCGAATCACTTACAACTAAGGCCCGTTTGCAACCGATTTCGCGAGCCAGCTGCCCCACTCTTGCGACAACTCCAGAACCGAAGATGATACGAGGACGAAGTTGGTAGTCGAATTCCTGCATGGATTCCTATTTTCATTCATGTTTCGGCAGCTTTGGATCCGGTGCGAATAGTATACGCAATCTGCAAAGCGAAACGCAAACCTACTGATTCCGCAGAAAACTTGGCTGCAATCTTTCCGCAACTGGAATATCTTACCAAGTTCGCCTTTGTCGATTGTAATAGTCGCACTTGACCCAGCTATTGTCATGAATTTCTGGAGGCTTGGACTCCGATGAAAGCGTTGAAAGTGTTCACGGAGGAACAGTCGGAAATCTCTCAACCGGGAGGCTGAATGCCTCACCTGCTATCCGTGGCCTCAACCAAAATACGAATGGCCCTTTGTTTTTAGGCCGTTTCAAAACGCTTACGCGTTCCACCCTTGTTCAGGATAGGAGTTCCAGAACTATGAAAATGAGCAAATTCGCGCTGACTGCAATGATTGCAAGCGCTTGCTGTGCGGGAACGGCCTTCGGTCAAACTAACCGAACTGCTCCCCGATATTATCCAGCGTCCTATTACAGCTACTATCAAGACGGAGCTGCGACGCAAGCTCCCGCACCTGTTGCATCGGCCAGCGACGCCAAATCGTCCGCTTGTTGCGACAAGGGTTCAGCTTGCGACGTAGCTGACATTTGCAACGGCAAAGGCAGCAGCTGCGACAGCCTCGGAAGCTGCGGTTGCGGCAACGGAGCTTGCGACGGCGGTTGCGGCGGCGGATGCAATTCCGGCTGCGGTGGCGGTCTTCTAGGGCTAGGACTGCTCGGCGGCGGATGCAAAATAGGTGATCCATGGAAATTGGCACCCAATGGAATCGCTGGAATCAATGTAGGCGGTTGGACCAGCGTTGGGTATCATTCCAAAGCAAATCCGAATAGCTTCAATACCTACGCTCGACGTGTTCAATTGGGACAACAATGGTTATGGGCCGAAAAAGTTGCAGACGGCAGCGAAGGCTTGGGACTGGGCGGACGCGTTGACTACGTCTACGGTACGGACGGCCCGGATACACAGGCCTTCGGTATTCCAAACAATCACTGGGACAACAGCTGGGATAACGGTTCCAATGGAGCCGGCAATACCAATCTAGGGTATGGCCATGCCATGCCTCAACTGTACGGTGAAGTCGCAATGGGGGATTTGAGCGTCAAGCTCGGGCACTTTTACACCATTTGCGGGAATGAAGTCGTTCAAGCGACCGGCAACTTCTTCTATAGCCGTCAATTCACGTTCTACAACGCTGAACCGTTTACTCACACCGGTGCGTTGACCACGTACAACGTGGACGCGGACACTCAACTGTACAACGGTTACGTCATGGGTTGGGATAGCGGTTTCCAAGATAATGGGGACTCGTATCTCGGCGGGTTTAAGAAGAAACTAAATGACACGTTTACTTTCTTGTACTCGACATGCCTTGGACGAATAGGAGACGGTAACCGTGCCGTCGGCGAACGCGGCGGTCTTCAGAACGTTATTCTGACTGCAGCTCTCACCGAAAAATTGACGTTCATTTCCCAATCGGACGTTTTGTACACCACCAACAACACTGGTACTGTACAACGCAACACGTTTGGCAATATTAACTACTTGATCTACAAAGTGAACGATTGCGTGTCGATTGGCCAACGGTTTGAGTGGTTTAACTTTGGTGGTGCGTTTTTCGTTGATGGAAATGGTAACCAACGCAAGAATGACGACAACTTCAATTATACGACCGGTATCAACTACCGCCGTAATGCGAATTTAGTTTTCCGACCTGAAGTTCGGTGGGTCTGGGATCGTCAGCGATTCGGTTTCAACGAGAACAACGCATCGAGTCAAGTTGCAGCCGGTGGAGACGTAGTCTTTACGTTCTAAAAGAACCGATCAAGCCGGATTCTCATAAACACAAAGAACACCCTGCCCATTGGCAGGGTGTTCTTGTTTTCTACAATACTGCGATGAACAAAACGTCAAAAGGTCTCATTGCAGCTGCCAAGTTACTGCGATCCGAACTGGATCTACTCCAATTCTCAGCACCCGTTTCATGGGTTTACAATCCCCTACACTACGCTTGGCCTGCGCAGGAAAAGTACTTGAGCTTGTATGGAGGCGGTCCTCGTCGTGTCTTTCTGCTGGGGATGAACCCCGGCCCGTGGGGAATGGCGCAAACCGGCGTTCCGTTCGGAGAAATCGAGGCTGTCCGAAACTATCTCAAAATCGAAACGAAAATCGGTAAGCCTGACCGCGAACATCCAAAACGTCCGATCGAAGGCTTCGCGTGCACTCGCAGTGAAGTTTCCGGCAAACGATTGTGGGGGCTGTTTTCAGAGCGATTTGCTAATGCAAATGACTTTTTTGCAGAGCATTTTGTTTCCAACTACTGCCCGCTTGTCTTTATGGACGAAGGGGCTCGCAACGTCACTCCCGACAAACTACCGGCCTCGGAAATGAAGGGGCTGGATGCAATATGCGATCAACATTTGCAAGCGTCCCTCCTGTTGCTCAAGCCTGAGTTCGCAGTCGGCGTCGGGGCATACGCCCAAGATTGCCTCAAACGTGTTTGCAACGCACATGCTACGCTTCAATCGATCACCGTTTGCAAGATCCTGCATCCCAGCCCAGCCTCTCCCGCTGCCAACCGAGGTTGGGCCGAGCAAGCTACGAGACAATTGGAAAAAGCTGGAATTTGGACTGGGTAAATTGCTGTTTGGCACTCCTAGGTTGTGATTTTATTATTGTCGCCTTTCGCTCCGCGAAAGTTCGCCGCGTTAACACACTTTTGCGGAGCAAAAGGCGACAAAGTTCTGCACCTTGCGAATAAATTCACAGCCTATCCGTGCCGAGGAAAACTGCGTTAGTAAACTGCGATAAACGGCACGGAGCGCCGTTCTGCACTTTACTGCCCCGCTTCTTTGACCATCTTGTATTTAAGAAATGCTTCCAGAAAGCCTTGGAGTTCGCCTCCGAGAACGGCGTGAAAATTGCCGATCTGGAAACCGGTCCGCGAGTCTTTGACGCGCTGATCGGGATGTAAAAAATAATTGCGAATCTGCGAACCAAAGCCGGTCACTGTCTTGTTCTGATACTTGAGCGCCTGCTCTGCTTCTTGTTTTTCTTCTTCCATTCTCGCCATTCGCGCTCTGAGCATCTTCCAGGCTTGGGCGCGATTTTTGTGTTGGCTGCGATCGCTCTGGCATTGGGCGACGATCCCCGTAGGAAGGTGCGTCAATCGAATCGCTGAGCTGGTCTTGTTGACGTGCTGACCACCCGCGCCAGACGCTCGGTAGACGTCTTCTCGCACATCCTTCTCGAGGATCTCAATCTCGACCGCATCCCCGACTTCTGGCGAAACATCCACGGCCGCAAAACTGGTCTGCCTTTTGCTTTCGGCATTGTAGGGACTAATCCGGACCAATCGGTGAATGCCTTCCTCGCCTTTGAGGTATCCGTACGCAGACGGGCCACGAATAATAACAGTGGCTTGGGTTATCCCAGCCCCTTCGTTGTCGGACCGGTCGATCAATTCCGCTACATAGCCATTTTTTTGAGCCCAAGCGATGTACATGCCTAGAAGCATTTCGGCCCAATCGTTGGCGTCGAGTCCACCCTCGCGAGCATGCACTGAAAGAATGGCGCCACATTCATCCAACGGTCCACTCAACAGGACTTTGAGTTCCAATTGCTCAATCGCCAATTCCAGTTTCGTGACCTCGGTTTCAACCTCGACCGCAACCGCGGGATCCTCATCGAGCATGCTTGCAAGTTCGGTCAAATCGTCACACGACTGAATCGCTCCTCGCAACGGCTCGACCACCGAACGAAGACTTTTCAGTTGAAGCACTGTCTCCTGGGCTTTTTCAGAATTGTCCCAAAATGTGGGACTCGACATGAAATCGTCTAGTTTTTCAACTTGCGCAACCTTGTTGGCGTAGTCAAAGACCGTCTCGTAGAGGAACCAAACGAGCACGAACCATATCGATACGACTTAGAAGATTGCTATCACTCATCGGACTTTTGATGTCCCAACAGTTAGAAGCCAAGGATTGAAAAACGGGATGAGTCCGATTTTGACTCACGCGGCTGGTCTCGACCTGCCGATGGTGACGATTGTAGCACATTGGCAAAATTTAGGTCCACGGTGAAGTTATGCAAATTCAATCTTCGCGATTCGGAAAAATGGACATCAACCACTCGGACATGCTGCTCATGCCGCATGGTCTAATTGGATTTGAGACCTGCCGGCATTGGATTTTGCTTTCTAGCGAGGGGAATGACGAAGTTGCTTGGTTGCAATCGGTCGCGCAAGCCAATGTTGCGATTCCGGTGGTTAGCCCACGGCGGTTTTCTCCAAATTATCGAGCGCACGTGCACAAGCGAGACCTCGCGCTGCTGCATCTGCACACCGAAGATCAACTATACGTGTTGAGCGTTGTTAGCAAGAGCGGTGTCACGCTGACCGCTAATTTAAAAAGTCCCATTCTGTTGAATGCGTCGAGGCATTTAGCAATCCAGGTGGTCGTCACGGACGATCAACCCTTGGCATTGCCTCTCGGTTTAACGAACTCCGCGGCAGTACGCCGAGCGGCGTAAACTTCTGGTTGCTGGATCGTTTGAAAATAACGTGAGAGCGAGGCGAGCGAGGCTCCTGCCGAGCTTGGCGCCGCCATGGTTCGGCAGGAGCCTCACCCACCTCACTCTCCCGAGTAATGAATTTGTTGAGTAAAGTCGGTGTGATGATGTTACAGAGTTGGTTCACCCTGGCTATCGAACCGACAGAATTATTCAAGGTCAAGGATGCCGATTGCCGAAGCTGTAACGACAAGAACAATTTTTACGGCATAGGTTTTCTCTCCTTTGCAGACCTTTCCTTTGGGTGATGCAGAATAAGCGACTTCGTTCATGAACGTTTCACTAAAACCTAAAGCAGCTCTTCGTTCCAAGTTGCAACGCCAGTTGAGTCAAACGCTTTGCCTTGTTGTGATTGGGGTCAGTGGAGTGTCCATGGCGGGATGCACGTCGACTCCCGGCACGCGGACTTCCATTTGGCCAACGCGCACCGCCGGCGCACCCTCGATGGCTGCTGGCACCGCCGCTGGCGTGACCGGCTCGCTTTCGACCACAACTCAAGCTGTCAAAGGTCAGTTTTCTAGCATGGGTACGGCTGTTTCGTCAGCTTACGGAAAGGCCAAAACAGCGATTACGGCTCCGTTTGGCGCCACGTCCGAGGCAGGGGATCCAACTAGTTTGCGTACCAAGCCAACTGTAGGTCCCGAATTGCATGTCATGAACGGCCAACTGCATGAATCCCAGGGGAATTACGCCAAGGCGCTCGATAGCTACAGCAAGGCGTTGGAGATTGAACCTAAAAATCCACCAGCACTTCTCAGTACCGCTCGGCTTTACGAACGGCAAAATGAAAAAGACAAGGCAGTCGAGTTTTATCAGAAGGCTGCCGCGGTTGCTCCAAACAACGCAGCTATCTTTGCCGACCTAGGTAGCCTCCAAGCTCGCAGCGGAAACTTAACGGCCGCGCGAAGCGAGCTGCAAAAAGCCGTGAATCTCGATCCAAAGAGTTCATCGTATCGTTCCGCGCTAGCAGGGGTCATGCTCGATTCCGGGAACGCTGAGGCCGCGATGGCCGAGCTGAATCAGTTGAATAGTCCTGCCATGGCAAACTATCAAATGGCCTATTTGCATTTTGCGAGAAAAAATGTACCGGCCACACAACAGTACCTCAGCTCCGCTCTGCAGATTGATCCAAATCTCAAACCAGCTCGGGATCTGATGGCTAGTATGGGGGGATCGCAAAACATCACGCAAATGGCTCAGCAAGGTCAACATGCGGTCCAACAAGCACAGGGCATTTATCAGCAAGCCGGCGCCATTGGGAGCAACGTTCAAGGTTTAATGAATACCCTACCAGCCTCGCCACCTATGGCTGGTGTGACAAGCTTGCCGTCTTACCAACAAGCGACATTGCCGACTTCTCCTGTGAGTCGTTAAGGCAATCGGAGCCGTTGCTGAAGATCGCGAGAATTCAGGAATGCACTGATTTCTGACGAGCTTCAGCGACGGTGATTGACTCGGGGTAGTTCTATTATGAAAGTGCTGCCCCCATATTCGCCAGGCTTGTAGTTTAGTGATCCATCGTGTTCTTCGACGATTCCGAGACTGATGGCCAATCCCATCCCAAGTCCGGTGGCTTTGGTGGTAAAGAACGCATCAAACAATCGATCCCGCTGCGATTCCTCGACACCACAGCCTGAATCTCGAACGATGATCAAGTAGCGATCCAGAGTTTCACGAACTTCAATCGTAGCAATCTTGTCAGAATTAGACTGGTCGACCATTGCTTCGAGCGCATTCAAAACCAGATTGACAAGAACCTGTTGCAAACCGACGAGATCGCCGAGCAACTTGATGTTTTTGCCGGCATCGAGGATTTGAATGGTCATTCCACGACGTCTGGCCTCTCCCTTGAGCATGGCGGCAGTATCCGATACCAGCTCGGACAAACTCAATTGTTCCGGCTTATGCTTGGCAGTTGAAACGAACTCCCGAGTTCGACGGATGATTTTTGCGGCTCGCGTAACCTCGCTAGAAAGTCTTGCCAGGACATTCGAGGTCGCCGTCGACGCAGGTGACGATGTGAGGATTTTGCTAAGGCTTGCAACATAATTTTGAATCGCGTTGAGCGGCTGGTTTAACTCATGGGCCAACTCTCCGGACAACCGCCCCATCACACTAACGCGGGAAAAGTGTGAAAGCTGAGCTCGTTTCTCCTCCAGCAATTCCTCGGCGTATTGCCGATTCTCGATCTCGCTCACAAGCGAATCATTGACGCTCAGCAGTTCTTGGGTTCGTTCGTTGACTCGTTCCTCGAGTAAGATGTTGTATTGTTGCAGTTCCATTTCTGCTTTACGGCGATCGGTAATGTCGATGGTGTGTCCAGCGACACCCATGAATTTGCCTTCGATCGAATGAATAGGCTGACAATTGCTAAGCATCCAGCGCCAGTCGCCCGATCGCCCCTTCATTCGAAATTCATGACGAGCGGATTTTTGAGCTCCACTCAAGACCGTGTTGAGACTAGCCGCGGCGAGTTGGAAGTCGTCCGGATGAATCCAATTCTCCCAGCTACTTCCGAGCGCGGTCTCGGTCGACATGCCGGTGACGGTCTCAAAATAATCGCTCGCAAAAATACACTGCCCATCCAAGGAAAGCTGCCAAATGATCGCTGGTACGGAACTGGTTAAGTCCCGCATCAAGTTGGCTTTTTCACGTAATTCTATTTGAGAGGCCAATCGATACGTGAGATCGACGGTACTTCCAATATACGACACGGTGTTATTTTGAGTGTCGGCCACGCGATTGAGTGATAACTCAACCGTACAGGTTCTTCTTGCGTTCAAAGTACAGTCGACTCGTTCGCCACTAGGCTGCGAATCCGCGTTGCCTTGCAATTGTCTTACGAGCTGCTTTTGCTCGTCCGAAACAAAATCGGTCCAGAGTTTGCCGACAACCTCCTGTGAACGCAAGCCAGTGATTCGCTCCCATTCCGGGTTTACGTAAGTCAATTGATGGGATGGATTGCATTCGAAAATTCCCACTGGGCAGGTGTGCGCTAGCGCTGTAAACCTCTTTTGATTCTGTTCAAACAATAGAAAGGCTTGTTTGATGTTTGATATATTTGTGTAGCAAGCAATGATGCCGACGTTGCTCCCGTCCGGGTCGCGAATCGGGCTCCTTGAGACCAGTAGCGTTCGCTTTTCATAACCCAGGTCCCATGTCTCTTCGGCCGATTCCGCTTTGCCGCTAGAAATAACGAATTGATCCCGTTGCTTGATATGCTTGGCGAGTTCAGGAGGCAAGCCTTCGTAGGAATTGCGTCCTGACAAGTCCTCTACCGAGCATTTGTGAAACTCGGCTACCTTCTGGCTTCCGATAAGAATGGTCCCGTCGCAATCCTTGATCAAGATCGCTTCGCTGGAGGAAGTCAGGGCTAGGGCGAGCAATTCTTTGGTCAGACGAATCTGAGGCTGTCGTTTAACTAGTTTGTTCAGCAATTCGACCTCCTTCGCATGGTTCAACTACTTGAGATAAGCGAGCGTCAGCAAGACGTACCCGGTAACCAGGTTGGGATCCCCTTCCAGCCACCTCGCGTCCGAATTGGTCCACGAACCATTTTTCAGTTGGGCCGTTTTCACTTGTAGGATCAGTTCTGACTTCCAATTGTGGGGACCGTCTTTGGTATTGAATTCTTTTTCTCCCAATGCATCAAGGGCTTTTGCCATCGTGTGTTGATAATAGTACAGCCCAGAGCTTCCCATGCCGGGATTGGTCGACACCGAATAGTTATTGTACAAGAATTTCTTTGCGGCCTTCACTCGAAAATCTTCTCGATCTACCCCGGCAAAGACCATACTCTTCAAGCCAGCATAAGTCATGGATGCATAGGACCGCAAACCACCATTTTCGTCTTTGCCGGCCATGGAATCTCCTCCGGCAGCGGGTGTGTAGTAAAACCCTCCATCGTTGATCTTCGTGGCAAATTCGGTTCGATTGTGTGCCGACTCCAGATTTTGGCAACGCGAAACGAAAACCAGGGCTCGCTGAATGGCTTCGTCCTGCTCGCTGGCCCCAGCACCCCGCAACGCTTCGATCAAGAAGGCTGTGTTCGATAGATCCGGACGTGACTTGCTACCATACCCAGCCCCTCCGTATGCCACATCGTCTGATAGAATTCCTTCCCCTTCGTCCCACTGCTGTTGCTTAACAAATCGCTCAGCACCCTTGATCAACTCGGTGTACTTGCCGTTTTGGTTGGCTTTTGCGAACGCCATGATGGCCAAGCAGGTTTCGTAGTTTGCGTGCGTGGACTTAGGAGCATACAACCCCCCATCCTGATGCCGTGTGCCTTCTAAGTACTTCAGAGACTTCGCAACCATCGGATCGTCGGCAGGAACATCAACCGACAGGAGTCCAGCCACAACCAGCCCTGTTATGCCGGGGCCAGTCTTGCTGCTAAACGATCCATCCTCGGATTGGCCAACACTTCGAAGGAACGAAACCGCTTTGTCAATCACTTCCTGCCGCTCCGCTGGACCATCTCCGTAAAGGCATGGTTTCGAAAAGACCACGAAGCTCAGGGCAATGGCCAATGCGAGAAAGTTCTCTAATTTCATGATTCGACTCAAATAGGGGTTGGACCGAGTTTACGAACGTAAACTATAGACTAGGGGGAATGGTTTTCCATGCAAGTCGTTGCGCATTTTTTGTCCTTGGACATTGGCTTTTCGCTTTTGTTGCATATGGTTCTTTAGGCTGAGTCGCGCTTGGACGAAGCCAGGATTCCTGTGTCTGAGCTGATTTCAATTCGGTTTCGAGCTGGCTTCGTGTGACGGGCTGTTGCGACCAATTGTCGAGATTCCGAAGAAGTTTTTCTAGCAGTTGGAATTAACCTCAATTAGTCTTGATCTAGGAACCGATGATTTGTTATTAGGTATTTCGAATGGATTTGGCCCACGCTACCAAGCATGGATTTAGCCGCTGGTTCGGATTCCTTTACGTTTTCGTTTCCGATCGAATTCGATTGGGTTCTATCTTTGTAATGAGGTGGTTGCTTGCAGAATCGTTTGATGATGTAACGCGGAAACTCTCCTGCCCTCTCGGCTTAATCGCTCACTTGACCGCACACATATTGTTAGCGATTGATCCACCGCGCTGCTTATCGCGGCTCATGTAATCTCCTCGATAGTCTCATAGGACATTCGATCTACCCAAGGAGTTTTCAATTGAGGGTTCGCGGTCATGTTTCCAACGTCAGTCACTTTGTGTCTATTCCTATGCGCTACCATATCACTTAGGGGCAACCGTTCCGCCGATGAGTATGTGGATCTTATCGAGCTAAATCACTTCTATGATCAGAAGGGAGGACTCGTTTACGATCAAGTTATTTTTTATGAGATGGCGCCGGAAACCGGACGATTTCAAGTCAGGGCTTGGTGTCTCGTTGAAGACCGCGAATGCCTCAATCGCCGTCCCACTAAGAACCATCAAACAGAACTCTATCAGGTCGATTGGTATGATACCGATCAACGCCTTCTTCGCAAAATAACCAGCCGCCTCTATCGCGAAAGCTGGACTCAAATAGACCCGGAACGCGCCGATAAGAAGATGCACGACGAACGATCACGCATCTCAATGGTCCAGAACCCCAAGAAATTCTTTGCGGCCGAAACGCTAGAGACAGTCGAACCAAAACAGACCGAAGTTGCCCCTGCGTTAATGGTATCATCCGAAACGTCCAATGGACCAACGCAGCAGTTGACAACACCGCAGGTCACAACACCACAGGTCACAATACCCAATCCGCCACTCGCAAATTCCGAGGCCTTGGTAGTGCGTTGATTCACACCGAAATTGTCCCCTTTCGCTCCTAGGCTGTGAATTTATTATTGTCGCCTTTCGCTCCGCGAAAGTGCGCTTCTTTAACACACTTTTGCGGAGCAAAAGGCGACAAAGTTCTGCACCTTGCGAATAAATTCACAGGCTACGGTTTCGGCTTTTCGTCGGATGTCACCTCAAGCTCCGGCAATCGGATGCGAACTCCATTCCTGCCGAACACGATGGGTATCAATTCTTTTGAAATCCCTGCGTCGTAGGTTAGGCCGTAGTACTTGTGAGCCGGGGCAGAAAGGCGGAGGACCCATCTCAACAACTCGATGCGTATCGCCTGCAACACCGGCAAATCGGGTTGGCTAATGATTTCTTCCTCGCCTACCTCGACGATCCAGCGTTCGGCCGCAATATTGATTTTGCCTCGTCGCTGCAAATCCTTCAATGCACCCCGAATGTCGGTTTGCTCCATGTAGCCGTACGTGACATTGACCGCGTAAATGTCGTTTCCCAACTTGATGACTTCGTAGCGATTGGCGTTGTCGTAAGTGGAACTGGAGATCTGGTTGATATGAAACAAAGTCACATGCGAAGGCAATACTCCATATTTTTTCAGAAAGACTCTCAGCGTAACCGGCGTGTAGTCATCCAGTGTCCGAATGGGTTGGGAGCATAGAAAGACCGCTGCTCGATCGCTTTCCACCAATCGGCGTCGGCCTTGAATGAGCGCGCGCGCCAAAGGCAGATTCTCGTCGATGGCAATTTGAATTTCATCGACTTTTTCTCGCAACATGACGAGCCAGTCGATCTTCTTTCCTTCGCGAAACCCGAAGTCGTAGAATGCCTTCGCCATTTGCTTTCGCCCCCACTGCCATGTCACCATGATGAGCACGAGCACAGACGCGATAGCAATTGGGAAATAGCCACCGCTCGCAAACTTGGTCAAATTGCTGACGAAAAAAAGCATGTCAACAGCTAGGATCGGCACGCAAATCGCGAGCACGTGCCATAGTTTCCAATTCCATCGATAGTAGGCCACGTAGCCGAACATGACGGTTGTGATCCACATCGTGCCGGTTACCGCGATGCCGTATGCCGACGCGAGATTGCTGGCCGTCCGAAACGAGAGGGTCGCGAAAACGCAGCCTGCAAACAATGCCCAGTTGACCGACGGGATGTAGACTTGGCCCTCCGCTTCGTGACTCGTGTACCGAACCAATTGACGAGGAGCAAATCCCAATGCTATCGCTTGCTTCACAATCGAAAACATGCCGGTGATCAACGCTTGCGAGGCGATGAATGCAGCGCACGCAGCGATGCACAAGTCGGCAATGGAGATGAGGTCATTGGCCGCATTCGCACCAACAATTTGTGGAGTCATGGCGAAAAAGGTACTTGCCCTCGGCGGAACGCCGTTGGACAACAGGTAGCCTACTTGACCGGCGTAATTGGTCAACAAACAAGGCATCACGATGTAGTACCAAGCCAGCATCACAGGGCGACGTCCAGAGTCCTGCGGGTCCACGCTCATGCCATCGCTGCAATGCTTTTTGGTCCGGCCCATGAAGTGACCAATGTCAGCGTACTTGGCCTCTCCACCCGTGATGGCCAAAACCACCACCCCGAAAATCGCCAACATGCCCATGCTGGGAAAGTGGATGACAAAATTCCATGCGTACCATGGATTCACTGCACTGAAAACGTCTGGATTCGAAATCACCCAAGGTAGCCCCTTCAAGGCAATCCATGGAAACCAAACCAGTAACATAAACCATCCAAACAAACCGCCTACTTTGCTTGTTCCTCGCCACTGCGATTTGAACAGCACGAATAGACTTGCCAATGTTGCGATAACCGCCCATCGCTCGCCGAGCGGTTCGTACGCACCTAACATGCTCATGGCCGGTGTGATGATGCCGTCCGCCGCCAGTAACCCCGCCGCCGAGGCAACGAGGAATCCAAGTAGTCCCAGTCCGAAGATCTTGCCTGTGTGGCCTCGCAACAAGCCCCATAAAGCGAAATCTCCTCCCTCCCCTCGATTGTCCGCTCGCATGATGAGCAAATCGTATTTCACGGTCAAAAACACCAACGCCCAAAATATCAAACTGAGACTGCCTAACGCATCGGTGCGCGCAACCAAGTTGGGGCCGCCATTTGCAATCAGCAAATTGATTTGGTCCGCCGTCAAATGCTCATTTTTGAGTCGGATCGTCTCGCGAGTTAGCTCCATTACGGTATAAAGCACGGACGTTCCGATGTCGCCGTAAACCGTACCCGACGCTTCGCGGATCTTGGTGAACATGCCCGATGTATGCGCATCCGACGCCGGAAAATCATCGTCGGCTATCTGAGAAGATTCATTTTCACTGTTGGGAGAAGAAGGTTTTGGCTGGGGATTGTTCCCCTGTGATCCAGGACTAGCGTCCGATTCGCTCACGATGCAATTTTTCCACAGGAAATGGGCGTGCAGATGATTCCGCTACAGAATCATCATTTACTGCCTTGAGATTAACGCAATAGCCTAACCCAAAAGAGGGGTGACGAATTCGATCCGTTTTGCGTTTATTTTTCCGTTCGTAGGTGAATTCTTAAGGGTTTCAGATAGATTTTTGGACGGAAACGAAGCTAGGACCTGAGGTGTCCAGTGCCGGTCGATGATGGATTCCGTGTGCTTTGCCTGTTGTTCGTCATTGCGATCGATGCACTGAAAGCACAAAGATTAGAAAGAACGAATCCATGCTTGCGACCACTCAAACACTTGCGTCACCGAACCGAAACCTCAACGACAGAATCAAGGGTTTGGTTTCACGTGTGATGCAACAAACCGATGATCTTGTACTCGTACTTGAGTATTTAGGAAAAAACGGATCGATCACGAGGCGAATTGTCAGTCCGATTCGATTCGTTGGCCCGGACCGATTTCTCGCACTGTGTTTGTCCAGGGAAGAGCCGAGGCAGTTCTATTTGAGCCATTGCCGCAATGTTCGCGTTGACCTCGCCGCGAACTATACGATGCCGGTAGAACTCGTGTCGGTTGTGGAACGTGGCTAGGGCCATATCAGACATTGCTCCGCTCCACGCCCACGCTTCGCTTTGGGCGTGCCACACGCTTCGATCGCTTTGGGCGAGCCACACGCCTTGCTTCGCAAGGGAATTGTTTTCGTCAAATCCTCGTCAACAACGCAGTAATCTTGCCTTCAAATATCGCTTGCCATTCGGGTGCCAGGATGCAGTCGGAGTCCTCCTGCGCGTTGCCAGGATTTAACAGCTGCTCGGCAGTGGGTGCATAGTAGATGTAGCCGTTGGTATAGCCGGCTACAAACACGTGATTGTGAAGCCCTAGGCGCTTTATGTTCAAGCCGATGGGTACCGTGAGTTCGCCAGGAAAAGTCGCTAAAACAAACTCTCCCACACGAACGGCTGCGATTTCAACCTCGATATGGCGTTTTCCAGAATCCATCAAACTCCTTTGATGCTTGCGAAGAAGCTCCAAATTGGTTTGTACGCGCGTCAGCTCCTCCATCACGTGGATGTTTTCGATGTACTGCTTCATGTTTTTCCGGTTTACGGCGTCGTGTTTCCGCAAGTCTTCGCGCCCATGTTGTTCCTCGTGAAGGTAGGCGTGTGAGTAATAGGAAGGGAACTGCTCCGAAAGGTTGTACTTGACCGCCAACGGAAGGAACGTCTTCAAATTAAGACTCGTACCTGTGAGCGATTGCAACAACCTTTTCTGCTCAGCCTCCATGGCGAATATACGTTCCGTTCGATCGCCTCGGGGCAGCGAGATTGTTTCGCTGATTACCTTTAGTTGCTCGCTATCGCGGCATTCGATTTTACGTACCGCTTGAAGCGTGCTCAATCCGAGCATATTGCCGAGCGGTTCCGCGCTGCGCGGATGGTCCACGTCTTTGTAAAGGATCGGATTGATATCGCCGCCACATCCCTGCAGGAATAATGCGAGAGTCCCATCGCTCAAATTGTCTTCGATCACCTTTGACGCAAATCCGATGATATCCGCCGTATTGCCGCCATTGGGCACGCCTTGGATCGGATGGACTGCGAAATTATAGACCACCGCCAGCGTTCGACCATCGAGTCGATCCAGTTTGAGAATGCCGATTTCCGGGTCCACTGGCCCAACCTCGACCACCTCATCGTCGGGTGGCATAGAGTAGGCGTGCCGGACATCCGCTTCTCGACCACTTTTGAGCTTGAGACGTCGGTTCTCCATGATTCTGTCCTCGTGACCAACACCGACGCCCGTTCGGACAGGCACCAGATTTTTAGCCGCATTCAGTACTGCTTGAATCGTTCGCTCGTCGACATCGTCACACACAACTCCATGACAGTGGCTTGCGTTGATCAGTACATTCGCTGGCAAAATCCCAAGTTCTTTCTGTAGTCGCATTCGCACCGTAGCTAGAAAATCATTCTTGATCCGACCAATCTCGCCGATTGCCACTGCGTCCACAGTCACAATCGCAACCGTCGTGGTCTCGCTCCGCAACACCAATGCTTTTACATAAAGTGGATCATTAACCGGTCCGGCTCCGCGATCCGTAATATCAACTTTGGCAACTCCCGCAGACAAATGGGCCGAATAGAGTTTCCCCTCAGACGCAACGACAAGGCTGCATGCCAACGTGAACAAGGTCAAGTTGTGGAACGAAACAATGGTTGTCAGTTTATTCATGGTTCGCCTATTGGGCTTTTATTCGTAGAAGAGAACTCGACTCAACTCGACCTCGTTGTCGAGTGAGCCGGAAAACCATATTGCGTGGATCGGAATCGGGCCTTTTTGCAAAAAATCTACAATATTAAATTGCTTCCCTTTTACGGTTGCCTGAAAGTTGTTCAACCAAAGTTTGCCGTCCTGGACCTTCCAGTCCGCAACATAGCCTTTCCAGTTGGACGAATCGTCCGATGTGAATTCTGGTAACGGCCCTTTCTCAGTGGCGTAGCGCAACGGATGATCGCTGATACAATAGTTGACGCCATTGAACAAAACCTGATCGAAGACTTGCTCGGTGCAGTCGGCGATTTTTGCGATTCCGATAAACAACAACAGAAGAATGGCCTGGAATGGTTTCATCGTTGGTAGATCGGCAGGTAATGGTATTTTACGGACAGACTTAGTATAGCCAAAGCCGTGCAGTAGACTTTGCCAGCGTTCTGCTCTTCGCCGCTCGACGATTGCCACGACCCGTTGGCATCTTGATGTTTGAGCAACTCGGATGCCACCAATTTTGAAGCGGACTCCGCCGTCTCACCCCCGCGTTGATACATGCCTTGAGCATAGTAATAAATACCGTACAGAACGAAACGCTCACCCCACTTGGGAGGATGCTCTTTGAGCCAATCCGTGGCTCCAGCCACGAGTGGAGAATCGTACTGACCGCAAATTTGCATGGCTAGAAGTCCAGCGGCTGACATCGTAAAGGTTGGGCTGTCGTTATTTGCTTCGTACGAGAAACCATTCTTGGCTTGCCTCGGTTGACCATTCGCGTCGACAGGGGACGTAAAGGACCGTACCAAATAACCGATAGCCTCGTCGATCGTCGAGGACGGGACATCTAAGCCGTCGTTCTTCGCGCTGCGAAGAGCCATGAGTTGCCAGACCGATACGGACAAGTCACTATCGGCGGCATCAGGAGTGTATCGCCAGCCTCCCTTCGCAAACGCTGGTTTCTTAATGCGTTGACTTCGAATGATGAGGTCGATGGCTTTTTGACAAGCCTGATGGATCGCATCATCGGTGGAGTCGTCACCACCCATTCCAATCATTTCCGTCAGCATCAGGGTTACGATGCCGTGTCCATACATTCTGGAACCATCGCTCGCTCCAAAGTATCCTGCCTTGTCTTGCCGGTTGGGACCAAGCACAAAACCAAGCCCCTTCTTCATTACGGCCCCTTCGGCTGTCGGGTTCGAGGGTTGATGTCCGACGGACGCCAGCGCCATGATCGCCAAGGAAGTCATCGCATTTTCGTGCCCTCGGTCTGCGATGGAACCATTGGTCTGTTGCTGCGAAACAAGAAAGCTGACTGCCCGATGGATGGCTGCGTCGACCTCTGTGGTCGCCCCGGTTTCTTGGGCGATTGCTGGGCACGCACTAAAAATCCATGCGACCTCCAGCCAAAGCAACGTCACTAGTCGAAGTGCTGATAAATTCAAAGTTTGCAAACCGGTCTGGAAAAGTTGTATGATGGTGAGCACTCCATTGTACTCGCTAACCAAAGTCAGCGCGTGGCTGGTCGTCTTCGATCGAGGCCGCAACAAATTCCGAAAAACCCAAAAAATCAAATAACGACATGGCAAATTCTGAAACCCTTCGATGGGTCGCGTTACTGGGCATTTCTCTGTTTAACTCCAGTTTGCTGTGGGCACAATCACCTGTCGGCGAGTGGCGAGTAGGGGCAGCCAAAGCGGACATAACTCCGGATGTTCCGGTCCGGTTGAGTGGCTATGGTAATAGGAGTCAATCGACGTCTGAGATCGAAGATCGATTGTTCGTACGTGCCATGACACTTCAACATGGCGAACTACCGCCCCTGGTTATTGTCTCTTTGGATGCGATCGGATTATCCGCATCACTCACCGACCAAATCCATGCGCGGTTAAAGGAAAAGTATTTGCTCGACCGAAAACAGGTCGTCCTGTGCACAACACACTCGCATACCGTCCCTCAGCTAGACGACGTCCTGCCCAACTTGTATTCCACGCCACTTCGAGAGGAGGAACGGCAAAACATGTCGACTACCAGCCGCAAGACCGTCGAGGCGGTAGTCAAGCTCGTCGGTGAATCGATCGATCGTCTGCAACCGGCCACTGTCGGCTTTGGAACCGGACGAGCCGATTTTGCCATCAATCGCCGAGTGCTAAAGAACAATATTTGGACAGGCTTCGGAACAGTCGATGACGGACCCGTCGATCGAAGTGTGCGCGTCATCCATGCCAAGCGGCCGGACGGCTCGACCATCGCTGTGGTTTATCAATACGCTTGCCACTGCACGTCGATTGCCCCGGAGTTGAATAAGATCAGCGCCGACTGGGCTGGCTTGTCGGCTGGTTTGCTGGAAGAATCCTTTCACAGTACCGATTCTCCGGATGCAATCGCGCTGCCAATCATCGGATGTGGAGCGGATGCGAACCCCAATCCGCGTAACAAGTACGAACATGCGAAACAGCATGCCCAGGAAATGGCGAAATCGGTTCAGGCGATTTGCAATGGCTCGCTTCAAGATCTACCTCTACCCTCGTCGCAAGTATTTCAGTTCGTGGCGATATCTTCCGAACGACCTTCGCGCGAGCGATTGACGGAGATGTCTAAGAGCCAGTCCGTGGTGGAACGCAATTTTGCACAAGTCATGCTCGATATCCTGAAACAAAAGAATCGACTCGCAGAATCGTATCCAGCCCCGATCCACTTCTGGAATTTCGGTGACAAACTCGCGTGGGTCTTCATGGGTGGCGAAGTGGTTGTCGACTACCAAATACGGCTGGAAAAGGAACTAAGTCAATTCTCAAACGTATGGGTGGCTGCTTATACGGACGATGTCTTTGCCTATGTCGCTTCTGAGCGAGTTCGCAAGGAAGGAGGATACGAAGTGGACGCATCCATGCTGTACTACAACCAACCTGGTAGATGGGTTTCTGGCACCGAGGATTTGATTGTGGCCCGGGTTTTGAAGATGGCAAACTCGCAGCGTCTTTGGGATCAACCACTGCCCCCATCGGACTCATTGAGATCGATTCAGATGCCCAAAGGTTGGACTGTCGAGTTGGTTGCAGCCGAACCGTTGGTTGAGGATCCGGTGAGTGTCGCCTTTGGCGCCGATGGCACGGTTTGGGTGGTTGAAATGGGAGACTATCCTTCGGGTGGTGAAAAAACGGGTCGAATCAAGCGGCTTATCGATTCCGATGGAGATGGGAAACTGGATTCGAGTTCGGTATTCCTGGATAAGCTTTCGTTTCCTGCCGGAGTTTACCCTTGGCGAGATGGAATCGTCGTAGCTTGCGCGCCGGACGTGTTCTTTACTCGCGATGCGGATCACGACGGAGTGGCCGATGAACGCAGAGTGTTGCTATCTGGTTTTCCGCTGGCCAATCCGCAGCATCGCGTCAATGGTTTTACCTATGGCCTTGACCATCGACTCCATATGGGTACCGGCTCAGAAGTTAAGGAGATATTAGAAGTTGCTACCGGCCGGAAGATCAAAGTGAGTGGGTGCGATCTGAGCCTGGATGTCGATCGCGGTGTTGCCTATTTGGAGTCGGGTACGACTCAGTATATTCGTGGCTGCGACGATTGGGGGAACTGGTTTGGGAATGACAACAGCCATCCGTTGTATCACTATGTCTACGATCGGAATTGGATCAAAACAGCTCGTTCACCAATTCGATCCCTGTCGCAACATTTGATGCAACCGCCGAGCGCTCCTCCCGTCTATCCCATCAGTCGCGATGCGGATCGATACAATGATTTGTTCGCCGCAAACCGGTTCACTTCTGCTTGCAGTTCAATTTTCTGCCGTAGTCCAGGAGCAACGCCCGAGATGCAGGGTTGTGCGATGGTGTGCGAAAGCGTTCACAATTTGGTGTCTCGCATTAAAGTGGAACCGAAAGGGGCCTCGTACGCTGGCACTCGATTCGACGAAGACAAACAAAGCGAATGGCTGCGAAGCAACGATCCATGGTTTCGCCCTGTTCGGATCGAGAATGGAATCGACGGCACCCTTTGGGTTGCAGACATGTACCGCCGCGTGATCGAACACCCTGAGTGGATACCGGAAGACTGGCAGCGCAGAATCGATCTTCGGGCTGGCGAAAACCAAGGACGAATCTACCGTGCCTATCGGTCTGACTTCACGCCGTATGCAACATTCGATTTTGCAAGAGCCGACAAGGACCATCTATTGGCAGCCATCCAAAGTCCGAGCTCCGCCGTTTCGGACATTGCGCGACAGCAATTGATTTGGCGGCGCGATTTGATTGATAAAACGATGGCTGACAGGCTCCGACGAATTCAACTTCAATCCGATCAGGCAGTGGTTCGGCTACGTGCGCTCGCAACCCTGAACGCAATGCAAGAGTGTACACCGGTCGATTGGATTGCAGCCTGCGGGGATAGCGATCACCGCGTAGTCCGATGGGCTATCGAATCCCTTTCCAAGCAACATCTCATTAAGGGTGAATTGCATTTGGTCGTTATCGGTGTTGCCAGATCGACGCTTGCAACGCAGCATGCGGCGTTGGGATTGCAACTGATCGTGGCGCTTTCCACCTGCGGCGAGCCTGCATTTGCCGAAGTCGCGAATCTGCTCTCGCATCACGCTGGGGATCCGTGGATCGACCAAGCCATTGCGTTCCTACCAGACGAAGGGATCGACCCGACGATTGAATATCTATTGGCCCATTCGCACGCTCGCAACAGTAACATGCTGGATCAGTTGATTCCCAAGGCCACTTCGGAGCTAAAAAAAAAGCTGCGAGAACGAATTGTTCGAGGGGCTGGGGTCCGTCCGGGATGGCACTACGCGCTAGCCCGTCAATTCGCGCTCGACACGGACAAGTCCATGCAGCTAGATGATGCGATCCTCGACCGTTTGCAAGTCGATGCCCACGTAACGATTCGAGACAATCAAGGCGAACTCAACACGCGGCGTTCTGCCCTTGATTTGCTGATTTCGAAGACGAACAGCAGCGATGCCAAGAGCGTCGATATTCTCGTCGGAGCACTCAATCATAGCCAGGATAGTCGCTTCAGTCTCGCCCTGGTTAAGGGGCTCATATCCCTTGGAAAACCAACCTTGACGAAAACGCTTGAGAATTGGCAAGAGTATGAGCCCAGCACTCGCATGGGTATCCTGGCTGAGAGTATTTCTAGAGAAGAGAATGCCTTGACTTTGTTAGAGAAAGTTGCTGCTGGGGCCATTGGGGTGGATGCCTTTCAGCCTGCTCTAATCGAACAGTTGAGGGCCAGCAAGAGTTTGGAATTACTGGCATACGTAGAGAAACTTTTCGGTCCTGCGCCGGGGACGGATCGGTTGGCAATTGTCAGTGATTACCTTCGCCAGTGGCCCGCAGCAACTGCCGATGTCAGTCGAGGTGAGGCACTTTACAAACAACATTGCGCCCAATGCCATCAGGACAGGGCCGATGCAAGTGGAGTTTTGCCATCGGTAGGACCCAATCTGCAGGCGTTGTCCGTTTGGCAAAACGAAGCGTGGTTGTCAGCAATCTTAGATCCAAACAAATCGGTGGAACCCAAGTATCGCAGGATAAGCATCCTGACGCAGGATGGGAGTACTATTATCGGGCTAAAGGTTCGAGAAAGCGAAGATCGTTTGGAGATTGCAAACGATCAGGGGGCACTGATCAGTTTGACTCGTACATCGATCGAGGAGATACGAGAGTCCGACAAATCACTTATGCCCGAAGGGTTTGAAAAGGTTTTAACGCCCGAGGGCGTGGCTAACATCATCACGTTCCTTCGCAAATCGCGGTGAAGTGCCCTAGGCACATTCCATGTACCGACCACCTAGTACGCCAAAACAAGGTTGAGGGGAGACAAGCTCCCGCTCAATCTGAGGGATTGTGCGTCGGTAGACGCACAATCGCTAAAAAATGCATCATGGCGAACCGCCGGACGCCCTTTTTTTCCTTACTTCTTAGCTTTTTCTTTCTTCAGCTCGTCCAAGAACGCTTGCAGATCTTCCTGCATTCCCTCGGGAGCGTTCTTAACTGCTTTGGACTGCAATTCAATGGCTCTATCTAAATTACCTTGGGTGTAGACCAAGTGGGCCAACGTATCGAGAATCGGTCCGCTGTCCGGGGATTTTGCGACCGCCTTCTCAGCAACAACGACAGCGGCAGCAATCAGGGGTTTCGAGAATTTGTCATCCCCACTTGCGGCTTCGTAGATGCTCCAGGCTAGCTCGTTCAGCGTGTTCGATTCAATCTCTTTGCTTTCGGCGATTTCCATTAGAGCTTTGGACGCTTGGTCGTCTCGTTTTCCAGTATCTGAGACAATACTGATTAGCGCCTTGCACTTGGCAATTGCGAGTTGTTGCTGTTGAGCTGGTTTGGCTGTTTTTGAAATTGCTTCGATTTCGGCGAGGGCTTCATCCACGTTGCCTTCTTGCAGTTTCTTCATGGCCGAATAGACGTTGACTCGGACTTCCACCTCTTCAGCCGCTGCAATCGTTGATTCATCGCCAGCCGCATCTTCCTTTGCTTTGGCGAGAATCTTGAGGGCTGCCTTGATGTTTCCGGATTGAACGGAACGACCGACCTTGGCCATTAATATGTCAACCTGCTGCCCTTTTTTGAACGACGCGAGGTAAACGGCTCGATCCCAGCTGCCTCCGACGACTTTCTCCAGTGGTTCATCCATCTCCATCGGGTGACCGATCCATTCGATCAATCCAGACTTGCCAACAATGAAGCAAGTGGGGATACCATTTTGGCCGGCCGCATCCATGTATCCTTCGTAAACTGATTTGTCAGGGTCGGTCGTCAAGCAGTAATCGCTGGTTAACTTTCCGTACGTGTTTTCTGTGTCCTCTTTTTTAGCTCCCTTAACAGGTTTTTTGAGAAAACCCTCGACGGTTTCGAGATCTTCATCGCTAACACTGATCAACTGAACCCCTTTTTCAGCGTACTTATTTTGTGTGGCGGCCAAGTGCGGCATGCTCATGACGCATGGACCACACCACGTTGCCCAAAACTCGACGACGTATACTTTCCCTGTTTCGAATTCTTTGACCGGCTTGAACTTGTCATGGCCGTTGCTCACCCAGTGTTCGATGTCGAGTGTCGGCGCCTTGGAACCAATCGTTAGTTCCTGAGCATTTGCTATGGTAGCGCAATTGAAGATCATCGCTAACGTCGCCAAACCGAGCGACCATTGACTAAAACTTCTTGACATGGCTTCTTAATCACTTTCTCTATTTTTGTCGATCCGCGGGACGCTTTCGTTCTGAACTCAGCAACCAATGCTGCGGGTAAAGGCGTCTTTGAAGAGCAAACATCATAGCAGATGGCTGGAATTTGATCAGCACAAATAATACGGAGGTCCCGACGTGAGCTCCTTTAGGCGAGCGGCGATGTGTGAGGGACCTGCGGAATTGCCCCTCGCTTACGCTTCGGGTTGGGATACTCCAATCTGCCGCTCGCCTTAGAACAGAAAATCGTGTGGCACGTCCCAGAGCGCTAGCGATGGGCGTGCGGATTGCTTCAAATGTAACGGGCGACTCACCGCGCCCTTCGTAAATTCAGGGACGTGCAACACGACTATTTGAAAATGCTCACCGAGCTTTTAAGCTTTTTCCGCGATGAAAAATCCGTATTCCATGGCGCCAGAGTCGTAGGCATTCAAAATGGCGTCGAAGTGGTCCAGGAATAACACGTGGTTACTACCCAAAACCTTGGCCAGGTACCGAACCCCGGTTTTTTCAACTCGTTTGCGGCATATTTCCCATGTCTTTTTGACTTGGTCGGTCCATATGCCGGTGGCCGTTACTTTAAGACCGGCTTGTTCAAACCACTGTTCATAATCCGACTGACTACCAAGTGATGGGCAGAACATTCCCTTGCAAACTCGCAAAGCTTGCTGGGAGTGGACATCGCTCATTGGCATTTCGCCAGCGAGCCAAGCTAGCAAAGCGAAACGGCCGCCTGGTTTGAGCCATGAGGCTGCCTTGTGAAAGAATGCAGGCTTGTTGAACAAGTGCTCGGTGCACTCGATGCTCCAAACGACATCCGCCGAGTTTTCAGGAAATTCAATCGCCTCGGCGTCTTCGCATCGAAATTGCGGACGAGGCTGAATCCCTTGGAAGGCTGCGCTGGCTGTTGCCCACTGCCGTTGTACCGGGCTGAGTGTGACGCCGGTTACATGGCATTGCAATTGTTTGGCCAACCAAATGCTAGAACCGCCCATTCCGCATCCGATGTCATAAACGACGGACTTGGTTTGGATTTTGGCGAGCCCAGCAAGTGTTGACGTCAACTGGATTTGAGCTGCCGCGGGAGTCTCGTCGGCTAACCAATAGCCGTGATGGATATGGGGTCCCCATAGCAACCGGTAGAAAAGCGTACTAACGTCGTAATGATTTCTGATAACGGATTTTTTGATGTCAGGGCAATCGATCATGATCCGATAACCGCCCGCAGGTTGCAGCGGATGACCGGCTGAATATCATTTCGCATCGTAATTAATCCATGTTGCGTGTACAATCCGCTCAACCTTTTGGTAGGTCCACGTAGGTCCGCATCTCCGAGGCGGACAGCCGAGGCGAACAGTTCAGCGTCTCGGAGATCCATTGCTACTTTACCACACTTCGAAACTTGTCGGTTGTTCCAACTCGGTTTCTGGAAAGAGTCAGTCCACAGGCGCTGGAGTCAGGCGAAGCACAACATTAAAAACCTTGAACGAATTCAATTTGCGTCCCGCCTGTTGGTCGCGGCCTTAGCCATTTTCCTGCCTTGGGGCGTATGGGCGGTTTTCAACCTCCCCGTTGGATCCTCGGGTGTACACGAGTGGCTACCTGAGGGAAGACCGGAGCGCGCACGCTATGAAGCGTTTGTCGAGTCCTTTGGCAACGATCAGGTGGTGTTGATCTCGTGGGATGGCTGTCGAGCAAATGACCCTCGGCTGGCGGAATTTCAGTTGCAGCTTGGTGTTGACTCGCGTTTTTCTAGTTATGTTTCCAAGCTAGAGTCGAGCGATCAGCTAATGCGACAATTGACGGAACCTCCCTTGTCCTTGCCCAAGGCCCAAGCCGAACGTCGGCTCAACGGGGTGATGTTAGGTGCCGATGGAACCGCGGCGATCTTAGCTCGCATTACCGCGATCGGGGTTGGAAAGCAGAATGAAACCATCGAAATGATAATGCGTGCCGCGGATAAAACCTCAGGATTGACACGCCAGCAACTGCGGCTTGCGGGCACCGTCTACGAAGCCTATGCCGTTGATGCAGCCGCAGAAGCGAGTTTAAAAAAGCTCGTCCTGCCCTCGAGTATTTTGGGGATGCTGGTTGCTTGGTTTTGTTTAGGCCAATTTCGACGAGCTGTCGTTGTCCTCGTTTTGGCTGGAGTCGGTCAGTTGCTTGCGGTTGCTATGGTGTATTACTCGGGCAATCGATTCAGCGCGGTTCTGATCGTGCTCCCAACTCTTGTTTTCATGCTGACCCTTTCTGGCGCCGTACATTTGATGAACTACCACGCCGATTGCATGCGTCGTAAGTGCGTCCACCCTGGCACTCAAGCGATGTTATTGGGTTGGAAGCCGTGCTCGCTCTCGAGCCTGACGACCATGCTCGGAATGGGTTCGTTGTTGACCAGCCAACTTGCACCCGTCCGTCAATTCGGAGTTTTCTCTGCCGTCGGACTCGGCATCGCCACCGTGGTACTGCTGTTGGGTTTTCCTGCATTTGTTGACTGGTTTTGCACACCGCGACGCAAAGGTGAATTTTGTGACCAAACGTCGAAAAAGGAGACTGACGTTTGCGACACACCTAGGAATATTACGCTTTGGTACCTTGGTTGGTTGACTCGGAATGCATATGGAATTTCAGCGATCGGGATTTTATTGCTCGTGATTACCTGCATTGGACTCACACGACTCAAGGCGTCTACCAAATTCAGCGACATGTTCCCGATGGAGAGTAAAACCAATCAAGACATGGCTTGGATGGAGCAGCATTTAGGACCGATCGCTACGGTAGAGATTCTCTTGAACTTCCCAAAAGTGAGTACGTTGACAGCCTTAGAACGCGCTCGATGGGTATCGAAGGTTTCCAAACGCTTGCTTGAAGAACGAAGTGTTGGTGGCGTTTTTTCAGCCGTATCGCTATTGCCGGCTTGGTCCGACTCCGCCACGATTGTGGCGACTGCAAAACGGGCGGTACTGCGCAAGGAGATAGAGAAAGCAATTCCAGATTTTCAAAAGCAAGGCTTAGTAGCAACCACCGAGCGAGGCGAGGTGTGGCGCATCATGGCCAAGGTGTCTGCGACATCGGACGAAGACTACGGACAGTTGACGCGTATGGTTGCCAACGCAACCAAGGAAGTTTTGACGGATGTTCCGGTGGAGCAGTTGGAAGTAGCTGAATTCACTGGCTTATCGCCTGTCATGCACGAAACCCAAGTCGCCTTGCTGACCGACTTAGGTTATAGCTTCGTCAGCGCTTTCCTCATGATCACGCCTGTGATGATGTTGATCGTTCGCGGCATTCCAGGTGGGCTGCTAATCATGCTGCCGAATGTGTTGCCAGTGACCATTGCCTTTGGCTGCATGGGTTGGATGAACTTCGATCTCGATATCGCAGGCATCTTGACGGCAAGCATTGCGTTGGGAATTGCGGTGGACGACACACTGCACTTTGTCTGTTGGTACATGGACGAACTTTGCAGCGGGTATTCGCGTGAGGAGGCCGTTGCACGCACGTTTCATAGTTGCGCTTCGGCCATGATGCACACAACGTTGATCAGTTGCGTTTCGATGATGCCATTCCTTTTCGCCGAGTTCATTCCGACACAACAATTTGCCAAGCTGATGATTGTCATGCTTTCGGGTGCGATCGTCGGCGATTTGGTTTTGCTGCCGGCGCTTCTGCTAAGCCCCTTGGGTAAATGCATTCGGGCGTCCAAGGTCTCGACATACGCGGAGGCCGCATGAAATCACGAGTGCTAGTGCCAGAGTTGATGGACGATCCAGCCATAAACCAGGTGGAACATCGACGCGCCCTGAACGGATTGCGGCGGGTCAATAAACTGTGCCAAACAGGCAATCGTTTGGCGAAGGAAATCCTTTCGGTCGCTAAAAAGAACAACCGCGATTCCATTACGGTCTTGGACATCGGTTGTGGAAGTGGCGATGTTGCAGCAGAAGTTGGACGTCGACTTGCCAGCCAATTAAAATGCAAAGTGGTCGGATGGGATATCAGTCCAACGGCGGTAGATTGCGCGAATCAAGCTTGGTCGGTCTCCCAAAATAGATTGCCAACCTCAAAACGGTCATCAGCGGAAGTGCATTTCCAGCAGGCCGATATCTTTCAGCCAAAGGATCTCAAGTTCGATGTCGTTTACTGTTGTTTGTTCCTGCACCACTTCACCGAACAGCATGCGGTTCAAGTATTGGAACGAATGAGGGAAATCGCAGCGTTGTCGGTTTTGGTAGATGACTTGGTTAGGTCGCGATTGGGATATGCGTTCGCACAGATCGGTTGCCAATTGCTGTCGCGATCGCCGGTCGTGCATTTCGATGGCCCGCAATCGGTGCGGGCTGCTTTTACGGAAGCGGAGGCACGCGAGTTGGCCTCGCAAGCGGGCTTGAGCCCGTGCTCGATTCGCCGTCATTGGCCCGAGCGTTATCTATTGCGATGGGACGCGGTAACATGATCGCAATCAAGGCGCTTGCAATTGGGAATGAAAGCTGTTGGGATGTGGTCATCCTGGGTGCTGGAGTTGCTGGCGCCGCGGCAGCGATTCTCGCGGCCAAGCAAGGTCTTAAAACGCTGCTGGTTGAATCCAAGTCATTTCCCCGCGACAAGGTTTGTGGCGGATGCCTGAACCTCCGTTCTCAATCTTCACTCGACCGACTGGATGTCTTGCAACACATAGCAGCAGCAGGAGCTGTCCGCATCGAGTCGATGCAACTGAAAGTACTGAAGACGCAAGCTCAATGGCCTGTACCTGCCATGTTAAGCGTCCGGCGATCCACGTTGGATGCGATACTAGTCGAGAAAGCAATAGAGAGCGGATCACAATTCCTCGATCGAACGATCGGAAGCTTATCGACATCCACGTCGGATTTTGGTACTTCAACCCGATCGGTTCGTCTGCAAAAAGACGGCGAAACGGTGGTCGTGGCAGCGAAGAGTGTTTTGGTTGCTAGCGGTTTAACGCGATCGTCTATTCGTCATGACGATCATGGCGATTGGCCAGCCAACGTGGCAATCGATTCGCGAATTGGCGTTCAATGCTTGATTCCCGAGTCACAAGCGGTACTATTTGCCGATGGATGTTTGCACATGCTGGTTGGCCATCAAGGGTATGTTGGCATTTGCAAAACAGACGGGGGATTGTTGGATGTCGCTGCGGCCATTGATCCGTCGAGTATCCAGACGCGTGGTGGCATTCGGCAAGTCGTACAGGGAATCCTTGCCGAGTGTGGCGTTGGGGAAATCGAATTGCCCGAGAAAGATCAATGGCTGGCCACACCCAGCTTAACTCGCTGTTCCTCGCGAGTGTCCGATCATCGCGTCTTCTTAATCGGTGACGCGATCGGTTACGTTGAGCCGTTTACTGGCGAGGGCATGTCGTGGGCCTTGGCCAGCGCGGAATCGGTGATGCCCTTGATCGCCGAAATCGCCTCGCTGGGTTGGAGGGATGACATGGTTGCTCGATGGAACGATTGGGCCCATCGACAGAGAATTCACAAACATCGAACATGCCGTTGGATCGCTGGCCAGGTAAGATGGCCACGCGGAGCAGCGTGGGTTTTACGGGCTTGCAATTGGCTTCCGCCACTTCGCGCCTCACTCATCCGAAAGACAAGTCAATGAGTTTATCGAGCCTTGAAAAACCGGTGGTCCAAAAAGCCATCCTTGCGAAAATCTTGGGATTGGGTATCGCAGTCCCGGAGCATTCGATTGCTCAGAGCGATGCGGCGATCGTAGCCCAACAGTTGAATCTATCGGAGCGATGGAAAGATGCGTTGCCAGCGCTTTACCGCAAGTCCGGGGTGCAGCGTCGCGGCAGTGTCTTATTGGGACCTGACGAATTGCCTGGCATGCAGCGACAGTCTTTTTATCAACCCGCCACGGCAACACATCCCTCCGGCCCCACAACTGCCCAACGCATGAACGTGTTTTCTGAACATGCAGGCCCATTGCTGCAACGAGCGTGTTCCGTAGCGATTGAGAATTCAGGTGTTGAGACAGCGAGTATTACACACTTAGTAACGGTTTCCTGTACCGGCTTCTTTGCACCCGGTGTCGACATCGCATTGATCGAATCGCTGGGACTTGACTCCAATGTCCAGCGAACGCATGTCGGGTTCATGGGGTGCCACGGGGCGCTCAATGGAATTCGCATTTCCAAGGCCATTGTCGACGCGGACCCAAATGCAGTTGTCTTGCTAGGAGCGGTCGAGCTATGCAGCCTTCATCAGCAGTACACCGACGATGCTCAGCAACTGGTAGCCAATGCGCTCTTTGCCGACGGAGCCGCGGGGTTGGTCATTGGAGCACCAAAACCGGCGGAGGTTTATCAAGGAAACATCGGCGCCTCATTTTTATCTCAGCAATCGCAGTGGTCAATTGTCTCCACACTTTCGAAATGGATTCCTCAAACCACGGGAATGATGAGTTGGACGATCGGGGATCATGGATTTCGAATGACGTTGGATCCACAGGTTCCAAGCGTCATCGAAGCGAACCTGGAAAGCGAGTTGAAGACGTGGCTGGAGCGCCAATCACTCAGTGTTTCGGATATCGATGCTTGGGCAATCCATCCGGGCGGACCTCGCATTATTCAAGCCGCGGGCAAGGCATTGGGATTGCCCTTGCAATCACTCGAGGCGTCGCAAGCCGTTCTTGCGAACCACGGAAACATGTCGTCCCCCACGGTCTTGTTTATCTTAGACCGACTTTCTCAACAGCAGTCGACGGCCAATAACTGTGTTCTCTTGGCGTTCGGTCCAGGCTTGTGCATCGAAGCGGTCTTGCTCAAGTCGACAGCATCCGCCGTTGCAAGTAGCAATGCCCCCGATTTTTACTCGGGGGATGCTTACCATAACTCTAGAACAGAAAGTCAAGACCCTGGGTAGAACTCATGGACCCGTCGACATGTCAATGTCCACGATGAATCCCGCAGGTTTACCCTGCGGAAGTTTCGGTTTTTCGCTACCAAAACGATCTTCAGCGACATCGAGGGAGGCTTTCTCTTTTTCGACTTGGCCATCTTAGATCAGCTCGTAAAACGATTCTTGGCCCAAGTGTTTGAGGTACTTCTGGCAAAGTTCGTCGAGCGGGCCTTCGTGGTGAAGACTGATCCAGTCATCGATACCCCCTCGGAAGCAGAACCGTTGTGCCTCGAAAACTCGCCCTTGTTTCTCAATCAGTTTGAACCGGAAGGCTGGCGACATTTGGCTGGTGGATTGCATGACCTCGACAAACCTGGAAGTCAATCCACCGAATACGGCTGCCATTGATTTGAACTCGTCGGGGCTAGCAGACTCGAAAATGACGATGGATCGGCCTTCGCAGACTACACGTGTTTTTACGCTCCGTACCATCAAGTCGATTCGTTCTCGAACAAACTGCAATTCAAAATCGTGAATATCCGAAGGCTTCTTCTTGCGAATACTCACTCGCGCGTCGATCGGATCTTCGTGCAGTTCAAAGTCGTCAGGTAGAGAATCAATCTGCTGACCGGAGTCGGACTTCGCCTTGAGCGAAACGTAGTACTTGGGTTTGCCCGTCTTGGTGACGCCTTGAAAAACATAGTAGACGTCGCCCTTTCGATTGACGTAATTCATGACAGCAGTCCTTTGTTGCTTGCGAATTGATCGGCACGCTCGACAACATCCTTCTCTCTATTATATCGGATTGTTTGCAAGCTGGCGGCCGTTGCCGGAGCCCACGAACGGAGCGTGAATTAGGAAGCTTGAAGTTTGAAATCGAAGTCGTCGGAAATCATCACCCTTTCAAACTTCTCAATTCAGACTTCCCATGTGTTATACTGGATGAAGGAGAACTCGACGATGAACATCCGCATCCATATTCCTGAAAATCTAAACTCTATTCTCACTACGCGGGCTGCCGATTGTGGTAAAGACATTGAGTCCTATGTTGTTAATTCCATTTGTGAACAGCTAGACGTTCCAAATTCAGTCGCATCGCCAGCAACCAGGCCCAGCGAACCGTATCCAGTTACCTTCCAAGTATTTCTTAGTTACATCTGAGTATTCAATGTATCGCTGACGATCATCACGTCATCACGTCAGGATCCTACATCAAACTCAACTAGCGTCTGTCCCCAAAGATTGCCTTATGCCATTATCACTTCAAGAATTGTTTCGCAACCTGCACAATGAGGACATGGCGGGCCGAGCGGAATGCGAACTTTCGTTTCTACGGGAGAACGACGATTTAAGCGATCTGAAGTCAATTATTGAAGATGACTTTTGTGACCATCCAGACAGCGACCCGAGCTGGAGCACGACTTCCCCATATAGCCGAGCTAGCTCCGCAAACCTGAAACTCGCAAACAAACTTGTCGAGTTGTTACCATCGTTGGTTGCGTCTGAATATGACCGACTGCTGAGCCGTAAGTCAGTTGCCTTTAGATATGTTATACTTGAGCATCTATTACTTCAAAAGTGCGAACCTTTGATTCAGTTTCTAAAAATGGCCATCGAAGAGACAGATGCCCATCGACGATGGAATTTTCTCTGGAATTTTACGAATGGGCTCAACCGAGCCAAGCTAACCGACGAAGTGCGATCTGAGATGTTCGATTTGCTTGAACCGATGAGTCATGAAAAGCAAGCCTTCATCAACCAAGTCGATTTTCCACGCATACTGGCTCAACTATGCCCTGAGCGCGCTCGAGAGTACTTCGCAAGTCCTAGCGCTCTCTATCTAGTGAATCCAAGCTTAGAATCAGTCCTGTTTCAAGCGAGCGAACTCAATTCGAGAATACCTTCTTCGCGATTGTACGAGATGTTTGAGGAACTTAGCGAAACAGACAGTTTCCCGTCGCGTGTGCTCATCCGTCACACCGCACGGACACAGAACTAAGAACTAAGAACTAAGGACTATAAACTATCGGAGCGACCCATACCGGATTTGAACCGGTGTTCTCCGCAGTGACAGGGCGGCGTACACGCCAGGCTGGACCAATGGGCCATGGCGAGACATTAGGCTCTGCGCGAGAAAATTGGCATTTTTATTTTTGGTAGTTTCAACGCACCGTCGCGATCGGCGCAGCTCGGCAGCATCTTTGTTCGAAATGTGCCCACCCTTGCCTGATTTAAGGTCTAAACCGCACTTTTAGTACGCCAAAACGGAGTCCGTCGGCGGCAAGCTCCGATCGGACGAAAATGCTTCACTGCGTTCTATTGGCTTTTGGACCGGGCTTGTGCATCGAAGCGGTCTTGCTCAAGTCGACAGCATCCGCCCTGGTACGTGGCGACGGACAATTCTCAGATTAGAATGGGGGACGTAGCTTAGCTCCCCGGGCCATTTCCAATGGGACTAGCGAACACGGACCAACAACTTCGCCAACCGCTCTTGAATGAATCTGGATCGCTGTACAATGCTTCCACGAATAGCAACTTGTCTTGGATTAATGCTTTTGATCATCGGAAAGGATTTCGTAGGTGGAACCGTGATGGCTGCTGCAGAGAATGGTGAAGACAATCTTTCGACCGTTCAGTATCGACTTTCCTTTCGACAAGCGGAAACGCATCGGGTCGACATTGAAGTTTCGGTACCAACCGATGGAAAATCAGAAATCGAATTCATGATGCCGGTTTGGACGCCAGGCAGCTATCTCGTTCGGGAATACGCTCGGCAGATCGAGCAACTGATAGCAGTCGACGGAAAAACCAACGCCCCCCTCGCCATCAAGAAGAAGGACAAGAACCATTGGGTCGTCGAATGCGCTGGGGCCGAAGAAGTCGCAGTGCATTACACCCTCTATTGCCATGAAATGAGTGTTCGAACCAATTGGGTTGAACGTGACTTCGCCTTCTTGACCGGTGCCGCGACCTTTTTGACCTGTTCCGACATGCTCGATCATCCGCACATTGTCCGTATCGATGCCTTGCCGAACTGGCCAAAAATTGCAACTAGCCTCAAGGCAATAGACGTGCGCGAACCGTGGGTACGGCGAGCCATCAGTTATGACGAACTGGTAGACAGTCCGATCTTGCTGGGAGCTATCAATATTCAAACCTTTGACGTTGGCGGCGCCAAACACCACTTGGCTACACTTGGAGGTGAGCCCTTTTGGGACACGGCTTCCGCGGCCAAAGATGTTGCCAAGATCGTTGAGACCGAACAAGCCTTTTGGCAAGAGATACCGTACCAAGAGTATTGGTTCTTGAACTTAGCGACCGAGACTGGCGGCGGCCTCGAGCATGATAACAGTTGCGTCTTGATGACAGGCCGCTGGTCGCAAAGACAACGCACCAAGTACGCGGAATGGCTCGGGTTGGTCTCCCATGAGTTCTTTCACACATGGAACGTACGACGATTGCGCCCGAGAGAGCTCAAGCAATACGACTACAGCAATGAGCAATACTTTCACGAGCTCTGGGTCGCCGAGGGCATCACCAGCTACTACGATGAGTTGTTTGTCGCTCGGAGCGGTCTTTGCAAGCCAAAGGACTATTTGGAAAAACTTGGCAAGAATATCGCGGCCGTTCAAGGTGCACCGGGGCGACTGGGGCAATCGCTAACCGAAAGCAGTTTCGACGCATGGATCAAATACTATCGACCTGACGAAAATGCCAACAACAGCCGAATCAGTTATTACCTAAAGGGAGCGTTGATCGGAGCGTTGCTCGATGTGGAGATCCGTGCCAAGACCGATGGCGATAAGTCGCTCGATGACGTGATGCGATTGCTATGGAAATCGCATCGCGAGACGGGCTACACCAATGAGGATTTTACCATGATCGTCGAAGAAGTAGCTGGAACTTCCTACGCGGATTGGCTGGTCCAAAACTTGGAGACAACGCAAGAAATGGACTTCAACAAGATGTTGGAGTGGTACGGTTTGGAATGGAAAACGCGTGAACCAGACAAAGACGCAGCGGCCGACAAGCCGGTGTTTGGAAACGTTTATGTCGGTATGGACGTGCTGGCTCAACAGGGAAAAGCGATGGTGGACAAGGTGACACGCGACTCGCCAGCTGCCCAAGCAGGCTTCAATGCAGGTGACGAGTTCATTAGTTTCGATGGTTTTCGTATCACTGCGGAAACGTGGACAGAGCGACTCAATTCGTATCGACCCAATGATGTTTGCAAATGTTGGGTGGCAAGGCGAGGCAAAATGGTGGAGCTATCGATCAAGCTGGGGAGTGAGCCAGAGACCAGTTGGAAGATAGTTCGCCTGGCGAAGCCTTCGGATGAACAGGAAATGCATTTTCGAAGCTGGCTCAACTTGCCTGATCCCGCGCCGCCCGAGACAGAGCCTGGCCTGCTCGAAAAATAGTAGCTACGAGTGTCGCCTTTTGCTCCGCAAAAGTGTGTTAACGCGGCGAACTTTCGCGGAGCGAAAGGCGACAATAATAAATTCACAGCCTAGGAGCGAAAGGCGACAATGAGCTCTCCGAAGTTTCCAGACTAAAAACACTTATCATTCTGCCACCATCATCCTGCCAATCGATCTATGACTAATTCCCGATTTAAGCCCATTCCAATTTCGCTCCTACTCCTTGCTATGCTAACTGCTTTTGTCTCGGCCCAAGACAAACCGCGACACTTGATCATACATGCTGACGATGCAGGAATGTCGCACTCGGTCAACGTGGCCACACAGGCTGGGCTTGAGAGCGGGATTGTCACATCGGCGAGCATCATGGTCCCTTGCCCCTGGTTCAAAGAGTTCGCCGAGTACGCCAAATTACATCCTCAATACGATTATGGGATTCACCTGACACTCAACTCCGAATGGGATGACTATCGTTGGGGACCGGTCGCCTCCCGGGATCGCGTCCCCGGTTTGGTCGACCCCACAGGATGTCTTTGGGATAACGTTGGCCAAGTTGCGATGAACGCCTCCGCCGAAGAAGTCAAGATCGAACTCAAGGCTCAGATTGACAGGGCACTTGCGTTTGGTGTTCCGTTGAGTCATCTCGACACGCACATGGGAGCGGTCCTAAGCCGCCCTGATTTGGTGGAGGTGTACGTTAATTTATCCTTGGAGTACGATCTTCCCATTTTGTTTTTCAAGAGCATGGATCCGCAAATGGAGAAAGCATATCCAGCCCTCGCTGCCCGTTTCCAGAAGTCCGTAGCTCAACTGACGGAGCGAAAACTCCCTTTGCTTGATACGCTGCTGCAGTTCTACGGTGGCAATGTGCCGGAGCAACGCAAACAGAACTATTACGACGAACTGGCCAAGATCGGCCCGGGGGTAACGCAATTGATAATCCATTGCGGGTACGACAACGACGAGCTCCGGGCCATCACGGATAGTGCAACTCGTCGCAACCAGGATCGAGTGATTTTTACAGATAACGCAATGCGAGAGTTTTTGAAAAGTCAGAATATCAATCTGATATCGTGGAAGCAATTTCGAAATCTCGATCAGAGCGAAAAGTAACCAGAGTCCACAAGATTGGTGGGCGTTCTTTGGCAGGTTGATGGGGGCAGAATGATTAGTATTGGTATGCGGGACACATGGACGATCAAAACTGCTGCCCAAGGGATCGTATTCCTTGCTTGCATGTGGCTCATTTCCAACAGCGCAAGCAGCGTGGCTCAGCTAGCGGAATTCGCGGATATCCGATCGGTCGAAGCCGACCTTATTGCTCCTCGGATGGTTGAGGGTGAGCCAGGCGCGGGCCTTCGCGTACGACGCAGCCTACAAGGTTGGAATCGCGAAAGTGTCTATCACTCCCTCTATTTGCCGAAGGATTGGACGCGTGAAGCAACCTTGCCGATCATCGTTGAGTATTCAGGCAATGGCGGATATCGCGACGCGTTGGGAGATAGCAGTAGCGGAAGGCCTGAGGACAGTTGTTTCGGATATGGAATAACCAAGGGCGAGGGCTTCCTTTGGATTTGCGTTCCGTGTCTGAATGCTGTTGGTTCCGACCTTGCGTTAACTTGGTGGGGCGATGCCCCAAGCTACGATCCATTACCAACACTGAACTACCTGCACGCCGCGATCGCCGACACGCGCGAGAACTTTGGAGGTGACTCGAATCGCATCATTCTTTGCGGATTTTCGCGAGGCGCCATCGCTTGTAATTTTTTGGGGTTGCATGATGACCGGACAGCCAAGCTTTGGCGAGCCTTTGTGCCGTATAGCCATTATGACGGTGTCCGCAAATGGCCTTATCCAAATAGCGATGACAACTCTGCGGCGACGCGTCTGGAGAGATTGTCGGGCAGACCTCAATTCATTTGTGGAGAAAAAGACCAAGTGGAGGAGACACGACGTTATCTTGGGAAACAGGCATCGCATTCGAACTTGACGTTTGCTTCGACAGGCTTTCGCAATCACAGCGACGCTTGGGTTCTCAGACCGAGCAAAACACGACAGCAGTTGCAAAATTGGCTGCAGGCGGTTGTGAGCAATGACGCCCATCTCGCGATCTCCTATCCAGATCATTCGCGACTGCTGGTTGTACGCGATACAGCGGGCATGGAACGCCCAGTCAATACCAAAGCCGATTGGGCAGAGCGGGTCTCGCACCTACGAGCCAACATGCAGCTTGTCATGGGACCGCTACCTGGCACTTCACAACGCGTACCCCTCGACCTAGTAGTGGTCTCCGAAGAAAAGCTAGCCAAATACCGTCGGCAGAAAATCCTGTTTAAGCCGGAACCGAACGATCAGGTACCTGCCTGGCTCTTGATCCCGAACAAGCTGCCGTCTAGTGGAAAAACTGCCGCCATGCTTTGCCTGCATCAAACCACGACGATCGGTAAAGATGAGCCAGCTGGCTTAGGTGGAAAACCATCGTTGCACTACGCTCATGAGCTTGCCGAACGAGGCTATGTTTGCATTGTTCCAGATTACCCATCCTTTGGAGAATACGCATACAACTTCAAGACCAATGGGGCAGGCTACGCCAGCGGATCGATGAAAGCTATTTGGAACAATATCCGCGCGGTCGATCTGCTCGAATCCTTGCCTCAAGTGGACAAGAATCGGATTGGCGTCATCGGTCACTCGTTGGGTGGTCACAATGCTCTATTCACGGCGGTTTTCGACGAACGTCTTAGGGGGGTCGTGTCCAGTTGTGGTTTCACGCCGTTTCACGATTACTATGGGGGAAAGTTGGCGGGCTGGACGAGCGACCGATACATGCCCCGTATTCGCGATATCTACGAGAACAACGCCGACAAAGTTCCATTCGATTTCTACGAAATCATAGCCTCGCTCGCCCCACGAGGGTTCTACTCCAACTCACCCATTAACGACGACAACTTCGATGTCGCTGGTGCCCGCAAAGCGTTTGCCAAGTCCGCGGACGTCTACTCGCTATTCGAAACGGCGACGTCCAAAGTTGCGGTCTCTCCTCTAACACTCTCTACTCCAAATGCCCCGCATGACTTCCCGGATTCGGAGCGCGAAGCTGCCTATGATTGGCTAGATCATATTTTAGGCTTCTAACCACTTACTCAGTTGTCGGTCCCCTGTCACAAACCACAGCTTGGCAGTCGGCAACCAGCGTTAGCAGCATGAACTACGGCACCGCCGTCATGGTCACTTGGTTGTTATCGTTGCTTACAGGCATGCGTTCGATCCAATCGCGAATCAAAGCGACCGACTCTTCGTGGACGACCGTTCGACCGAATTCCGGCATCAAGGCCCCAGGATGCGTCGTCTCTAAACGATACAGCAAAATCGACTCATCTGGTTTGCCCGGCACGATGCCGTAGTTCCTCCCGCCAGTCCCTTTGCCCGCCGCCACAGGCGTCTTGAAAACTCCAAGTTGGTATGGATCCGTGACGTCGACATTGAGGTGCAAGCCCGAATTGCGAGCTGGGCCCTTTGGGTTGTGGCAGTGAGAGCAGTTGACTTCCAACCAAGCTCGAGCTCGTTCCTCTAGCGTGCCTGATAGGGGGTCATCCCAGACAGCTAACTTCGGTAAACCTTCTTGTTTTGGCGCATTCACAATCAGATTCCTGCGAGCCCAATTCGCGAGCTGATTCTCAGTTCCATGTTCGAACACAACGTCACGATTGAGATTTCTGGCCGTCGGGCCTAATGGTTCCATGCTCTCGTTTTGATGGCATCGTTTGCAGTCGTTTAAGTTTGGAACAATATGGGTGTTTTTTCGTACTGCCCCATCCGCATGAATCCATTGAACATCGATCGCCGCACCAGCCAAAGTGAGGGTCGCATCTGTCTGCTCTTCATTCCATAAGTAAGGCAGTCCAATCCAACCGCTGTCCGTGCGCTGAAGAATTCGAGTTTCAATCAATCGACGGCCGCGAGTTGAGTCGGTCAAATCATGGGCGTAATAAAAAGTCTTTGAAATCACTGTGCCGACCGGGAAATTAATTGCATCGACCGCTTCGTACCTAGCCAGTTTCCCCTTAGGCAATCGAATCACCCGTTGCTTACCGGAATAGTCCGAAAACAACGAAGTGTTTAACTCGTATTCGATCACTCCCTCAGCCGGCTCTAGCTTGGCCAACTCGCTTCGATAAAGTTGGTATACCGAAAGGAGTTGCGGGTACTTGTTCTGGCTGCGCCGAGTTGAGACTTTTTCGATTTCATTGCTGGCGTCCGGAGCATTCGATTCAGTTGGATTGCTAACCACCACCGAAGCGGGCTGATTGCGACAACCGCTCAATGTCACCAATGCAAAAACCACGCCTGTGGAAAACAAACCAGCAAGAATCGAGCCAGCATCGTGTGGCACGTCCCTGAGTTTACGAAGGGCGTGGTGAATCACTAGAAACATTGGCCACCCTTCCCACGCCCATCGCTAGCGCTCTGGGCGTGCCACAGGTGCACATCGACACGTTTTACTAGATTCATTACTAGATTCAAATTCTATTACTCAACCCCAGGAATGACGATAGGCTCTAGCGACGGCAACTTGCCAGCATGAGACAGCAAGTTGCGAGTAATCTCTGGTTTACCGCCTTGTAGCATGGCCGCGAAACCCAAATTGGCAAACGTCGCGTCGCCGTTATTCACTATGACTATTCGAGCTTTTTCGGGAAGATCTCCGTCCACAACCATCTTTGGGTTGATGACACCGTCGATGACAATGTCTGGCATCGGCAATCCAGCAATCTGCTCGAAGAGTTTGCCTATGTCCCCCTGCGGATTCTTTCCGCCGTCCGCAAAATTATTGTCGTGGATATGGACTCCCTCCGGATAAGGATCGTATTGGGCATCTTCGAATTTACGTTGCGTTACCAGGAAACTGACGATGACACAATTCGTGGTATTGTTGCCGTGCACTTTGTTTTCAAAGATTTCGACATCATCGTTCGCCATGATCATGAGTCCTGTACCGGCTGGCACCGTTGAGACGATCGCCCCTTTGTTTGCAAAGTTAGGATGATTGTTGTCGTAAACATGGTTCTTGTAGGCGCGGCAATGAGAACCATTTTTTAGTTTCAAACCGGGGAGCGAAAAAACCAATAAGCCACCCGTGTTGTTAGTCGCTTCGTTTTCGTAAACATCTGCCCCGATCGTATTCTCTATCTCGATACCTGCCACATTTCGCTCAACGCGATTGTGTCGAACAATGGTGCGCTGGGTTTGCCCGACATAGATGCCCGCATCCGACGCGCATTCGGCGACACAATTCTCGATGAGGACATCGGAGCACAGCACTGGATAAATGCCATAGGCGCCATTTTGTTTGTCTGGTCCTTGCGACCACCAAGTGCGAATACGCCGAATCGTGACCCGATTGGAATCCTCCACCTTGAGGGCATCTCCGGGCGTATTTTGCAGCGTGAGATCCTCGATCGTGAAGTTATCGGCTTTGATTTTCAAACCTTCCCCTCCCGAGCCAGCCCGTTGGCCGGTGAAGTTGAGAATGGTTTTGTCCATTCCTTTTCCGCGAATTGTAAGGTCAGCAACACCGTTGAGCGAAAGCGTTCCCTTAAATTCGAAGGTCCCCTCGGCAAACTCGATGATGTCCCCCTTCTCCGCAAGGATTAGGGCCTCTTGGGCTTTTCGCTCGGCATCGTCCCCCGGTTGAATAACCGTGACGGCTGCGGCTGAATCCGTTGTCGCAACCGCTTCACTCGCTGGCGCCGTTGCTTTGGATGCAGTCGGCGGCGTGTTGTCGTTGCAACCGAGCGCGAAAAACAAACAACTCAACAAGCCAAATTGGCATAGTGATTTCATATGACGGTACTTTCAAGTGGAATGGATTGTTGAATCCAACCTTACCCGCGCAATGCGTGAAAGAAAAGCTTGGGCAAGCGAAAGATCGAGGGATCATCGTACACACGCAGCAAGGCCCATGCAACTTGGTTGGCGGTGCGATGCGTTGGAAACCAAACGGCCTTGGGGAAATTGCACAATGGTCCCCACAGTACGGCTTTGTCGATGTTGCTAACGCAGAACGTGTTATGAACATGACCGATGCCACTTAGTGGTTCAGCGATGGTCGCCCCAGGGTAACCACCCCAAGATGGCGTCATGATTCCATAAGCCACTCCAGGCCATTGATTGATACAGACCGCACCATACCTCAGTTTCACAAGAGCTCGATCCAACGCCGTTACATGGCGTCGCCGAAAACCGCTTGGTATTGTCAGCGTGGCGGACAAAGTTCCAAACAATCGGTCGTTTACGAAATCGACAGCCGAATCCAGAAAAGCGTCTGGAGAATTTTCAGACAATTGGGTTTCTGCGCAGACGCAGACAAACGACTCTTCATCGAATAGGTAAGGCGATTCACTTGGGTTGGTGTCTCGAATCAGTGTCCAGGGTAGCGTGCCATCCCTCGCCTCAGGGCAGGGTCTCCCGGTTGCGCGTGCAAAGCGTTGGTGCGCCCCAGGGTAATACGCGTATCGGGGTGGGATCTTGCGAAAGAATGCGTCGATCAAATCAAGAAACTCGACTCGCTGCGGCCAGCCACGCGACGTCACGATCATTTTGGTAGCCAAGCAATTGAACGACGCATTGTTGACGATTCCGGCGACCACATGTTCCGCTTGGGTTCGCAGTTGTTTGCGAGTGTATTGTCCCGGTACGATGATCCAGGGGGTGACGTTTCCTAATTCGCTCGTTACGGATTTCGTAACGAGAGGTCGGTTCTCGCGTTTGCGAACAGCTCGGTCCGTTGGATTGCTCCCCCACACAATCGCGTCATGAGTTAGGTGCGAACCTGTCAAATGCAGCGAGCCGATCGAATCGTGTTTGACGATCGAGTCACCAACTTCAATACCGCCGCAAACGATTCGCAAAAGCTTGGCTTCTACAAGCGATCGAAAGGCATCCTTGAAAATTGGTTCGAGGTAATCGTTGACTGGGTTGAGTTTCAGCAACACCGATTCTCGATTATGAAAGATCTTGTAGAGCATGTCCGTCGCTGGAATCGAACTAACATTCCCTGCACCTAAGACTCCCGCAATGTTAGGTTGCGTAGTGTCGAATGCTCTCCAGTTATTAGTAAACAGTTCGTCTGGGTTCGATTCCTTTTGTCGCCAAATCTCGGCTTCCAATCCCATGAAGGTCAGGCCATCGAACAAACGACGAACTGGTAGCACCGGGATGCACTCTCGGCCTTGTGAGTTTGTACGCGGTTTGCCAGGAAGTATCGGCGATCCAGTTTTTTCTGAGTCTTGCAAAACGCCGGACAGCAAGCGGAGGTATCGCAATACCGCGGTCGGTCCAGCCAGAATTTCCTCGGCAGCGATCGGTTGATCGGCTGCAATTCGCTTGGCTTGACAAGCAACTTGAACCCAGTCGATTGCGTTTCGAACGACTCCTCGACTGCACGCATCCAAAAGTTCTCGTAGGCTGGAAAGCGACGCGCCCGTAAGCCACTTCGCTCCGACTTTGAGATCGCTCACTTCAGACTCCAAGCTCGTTGACTTGAGACTCGGTTGGCTGTTCAATTCGATTGGCATTATGATTTGAAGGTGACTCTTCTGAATTGTGGATAGGCGACCCAAACGGGCAACGCTGTGCAGCATTTTCGTCCGCTCGGAGCTTGCCTCCGACAGATGCGGAGCTTGCCTCCGACAGATGACGTTTTGGCGTCCTAAGAGTTCGGCTAAGTACGTAAATTATCGCACTTCGCTCCCGCCTCGCCCGCCTAAGGCGGGCGAGGCGGGAACGAAGTGAGTTGGGTTCGGACTATTTAGGAAGCCAAAACAAGGTTGAGGGGAGGCAAGCTCCCGCTCAACCTTGAGCCCAGAGTGCGCTGCGCGACCCTGGACTCAGATGTTTAAGCACTTCGTGGGATTCCCAGTGCGCCAGCAATTTGGCTATTTGCTGGCCTCCTTCTTCCCCTGAAAGTCGCCGGCGGTGACGACGATTAACTTCTTCTGATTCAGCAACTTCTTTAGAACGGCATCGACCGAAGACTTGGTGAGGGCTCTTACGTTGCGCTGGCGACGAGCTAAGAACGATTCGTCGCGGTCGGCTTCCTGATACTGGTGCAACGTCGACATGAGTTGCGAATCGTTGCTCAGCGTCTCCTCAAGTTGTTTCAAATAACTCGTTCTAGCCGATTCAATTTCTTCGTCCTTGACCCCATTCTTCAGGAAGTCATCGAACACTTCGTCGATGGTCTTAATCAATTTGTCTCGATTCGTCGGGTTGGTGATGGCATACGTCATGAAAACCGCGGATCGATCGATCGATTTTGCGTTGAACTGGCTTCCGACTCCATACGACAATCCCTCTTGCTCCCGGACCCGTTCGCCAAGCCGGCTCGATAGAGAACCGCCGCCCAAGATGTCGTTCGCAATGTACAGCGCTTCCCAATCGGGGTCGTCGGATCGAATCTCAAGATTCGTGGCGGCCAGCAATACCGCATTCTCCTTGTCAGGCGTCTCGATCGAAATCGTGTCGGGCTCGACGGTCAGATATTGTTTAGCGACTCGCTTGAACGGTTCGGTTGATTTCCAATCGCTGGCTATCGCGTTGAGTTGTTTCAAAGCGGGTTCTTTGTCGAATGCGCCCACGACAGTGATTTCTCCATGCGCACCCGATAGAAATCGCTTGTAAAGCTCTCGTACATCGCTAACTTGAACCGCATCTAATCGCTCAAGAGCTTCGTCGGTCGTAGGAACGTAGTGAATGCTTGTGGCAGGGACCGGTGCCAGTTTGCGCGAGAGCGCAACTTGAGCAACGTAGTTTGGATCGGTTCGGGCCGATTCAATTTCCGATCGTTTGTGCGTCGTAAGCAGTCCAAATTCATCGCTTGGAAATGTTGGGTGACGGAGTATTTCCGTTAGCAGTTCGATAGTCTGGGGGAAATTTTTCTTGCGACCCGTCAATTGAAAGGTGACCGCACCTACCTCACTCGACGCCGTGCATTCGGCCTTGAGTTCATCCAGTTTGTCTTGAAGTGCCGCTTCGGTGTACTTTTCCGTCCCCAGTAGCCAGGCATCGCCGAGCAACTTGCTGGCTTGAATGTTCTTTACTGCGCCGAGGGATACTTCGTTGCCGAATCGCAGGGTCAGCTTGAGGAAGAACCGATCTCCTCGAACTTGCTTGGGCAGCAAAACGTACTTGAGGCCCGAATCCAATTTGCCACGAAAAGTGCGGGCTTTGATATTTTCCGGAGTGGGCTCGAACAACTCGCCTTTAGAGACCGAATCACGGCCTGTGTAGCCGGAAACGAGGGTATCGATTTTCGGCCTTGGCGCAATCGAAGATCGATCGGGTTCTGGCGTTGGAACAAAGAACCCGGTTGTCCGATTGCTATCTTTGAAATAGAGTTCGGCGACTCGCTTTACATCATCGGGTTTCACCGTTTCAATGCGATCGCGGTCTAGGAAGAACAACCGCCAATCGCCGAAGGCTGCCCAATTGCTAAGTTCGTAGGCGAGCTTCGCCGTGTCCGTCTGAGCATTTTCCTTGGCGTTGGTCAAATCGCGAATCGCGCGAGTGACTTCCTCATCGGTAACGCCATCTTTGACAATACTTTGGAGTATTTTACTGAGGGACTCACGCACCGCGTCGACTTGAACGTCGCGATTGATTTGAATCAAACAACCAAACATGCCTGGGTCATATCCCGCTTGATGCATCGAGGTAACGGCGGACGCTTGTCGCGTCTTGACGAGGCTCTGGTAAAGCCGTCCACTCGGCTCCGTTCCCAAGATGTATTCCAGCACCGTTAAGGCAGCCGAGTCGGCATGAGCCATGGCAGGAACGTGATAGGCAACACCAAGCAATGCGACATCACCAACCCGATTGAGATAAACGATCCGCTCGCCATCCTGAGTTGGCTCGACGGTGTACGTTGCTTCGAGTGGCACGCTCCCTTTTTCCAGCGAGCCGAAGTGCTTCATGGCAGCGGCCATCGCTTTCTCTGGCTCAAATTTTCCGGCCACGATCAAGACAACATTGTCAACGCGATAGTACTTTTTGTAGAACGCGCGAAGCCGATTGACGGGAACCCGTTCGATGTCGGCGCGGTTGCCGATGACGCTCTTTCCATAATTATGCCATTCGTAAGCATTGGCCATAATGCGTTGCATGAGAATGGCGTTCGGCGAATCCTCGCCCGATTCAAATTCATTACGAACGACGGTCATTTCCGAAAACAGGTCTTCTCCGCGAATGAAGCAATTGGTCAATCGATCGGCTTCCATGGCGATGGTCCAATCCAGATTCTCGTCGGAGGCGGGCAAGGTTTCGTAATAGTTGGTTCGATCGAAATCGGTCGTTCCATTCATATCCAGAACGCCCCGTTCCTTAAGTTCTTTATCGATGTTTCCGTGGCTCGGTGTTCCTTTGAACAGCATGTGCTCTAGCAAGTGAGCCATACCGGCTTCTCCATAACCTTCATGGCGAGACCCGACCAAGACCGTCATGTTTACGGTGATGCTATTGGACGATTCGTCGGGAACGAGTACGACCCTGCAATTGTTGGGTAGCAAGTATTCCGCAACCCCCTCGACCTCCGCTATCTTTTTGTAGGGCGAGTCAGAAGTTTGCGTGAAGCCGCACGCCTGCAAAGCCGAAATGGCCAATGCAAAAAAAAGGATTTTTTGAATCATGAAACAACTTCGACAGTCGGTAAAAAGATGGGAAGCGCCATTTCGTGGTTATGGCGGAAGCAACAAGCTGACAGCGTGTCTCGAAACTAATCGTAGTTGTAAAATCAAGTTGCGACAAGAACTACAGTCTCTTAGAGCTTAAACGCTTCTTCCTGCGTTTGTTCATTGTATAGCGGCATGTACCGATAGTAGACTTCAAGCATCATGGTCGCCATGCAAGTCGTGTAGAATCGCCCCCCAGAGGCCGTGCTGTGACCATCATCCCAGTACCAACTTCCGGCGGCATGTCCTGTCGTTGTCTGCGTTGACAGCAGCTGATCTCGCATTCGAACGTTCCAGCTTTCCCATTCGCTCCCCCCGACCTGTTTGAGGACCTGCGTTGCATAGTAGTTGTAGTACGTATTTGACTTGCTTGGCCCGGCCGCACTGAACTTCGCAACCGCAGCCTTAATCGATGGATGGTCTTTTGGCATTCCAGAGTACATTCGACAGAGGACTGCACAAGCCGTCGTACTTGGGTTGTAACCAGCCTGACGGCTTTTGGAGTCGAAGCTATAGTGGTAACTGGCTCCTTCGTCAAAGGCCATCTGATCAAGAAAGAAGTTGGCCTTGCGTACAACATCCAAATCCACAGCAAATCCACTCATGGCAGCGCTCTTGAGTGCCATCATCTGCCAACCGACTACCGACGTATCACCTTGGCCTTGTGGTGCGTAATGCCACCCACCCGTAGTCGGATTCTGCGCGTAGCCCAGGAAGTTGATGCCGGCCTGAGCGGCGTCTCGCAATGCGGGATCTTTCGTCATTCCGTATGCCTCACACATGGCAATCGAAGCGATGCCATGTGAATACATATCGTCCATGCCTTTTCCACCCACATACCATGAACCTTGCCCCTTCTGGAACTTCATGTTGCTGATCAGAAAGCTAAGACCCTTGAAAACATTTTCTTTGTACTCTCCTTCCATATGCGTTTGGCCAGCTCCCAAGTAGCACATCAGTGCTAAACCAGTCGCAGCGTTGAGGCTTGCTCGGCGTTCACCGGGATGATCGCATTGCCCTCTACAGACCAAGCTGTGCGCCAAAGTCCATGCTCCGGATTGAGGGTCTTGATGCAACGCAAGCCACTTCAACGCCATAGAAACCGCTTTTTCCGTATCGCTTGAACCGCCAAACTTGTTGAGCAAGTCTCGTTTCGTTTCCTTGGATCGGCTACTTAACGCGGCCCGCATAGCGACGTTGGATTGCGCGGCGATTCCGTTCTTTGGAATCAGGCTCTGCGTCATGCTTGGCATCGCGACCGCTGGCATATTAGCCGCTGTGACATCGGAATAGCTCACGTCCACTATGGCTTCGGCAATCGTGGGATCGACCACGGGCGACTCGGAGGGAGTTTCTTCGCTTTCCGTAGAAACGAGTTCGGCCGCCTGGTCCATCGAAAACTCCTCCAGCGATTCTGCATCGCTGGTAGACTCCGTCGCGACCAACATCATCCGAAGCTCATTCTTGATAGGCTCGATATTCCAGGCGGCCAAGGTCAGAATGACCCCAACGTGAACCAATGTGCTGATCAACCAACTCGGGACTGTCGTCCACAACCACCGCCGAAGAACTGGCGCTCCTGCATTTGCCGCTGGAACCTGGAGAACATCCTCTGGCGAAATCGCCGCGCTTGGAACTGCGACAGCATGAACGAACTCCGAATCGTCAATGGAGGACGCGACCGCCGATATCGACTCAGGCTGCGAGAAGTCCGGAAGCCCAAGTTCGAAGCTACCAATTTCGTTGCTAATTCCAGACATGTCGCACTGAATAAGTTGTGGAGGAGATAACACCAATGGCGTCCCTCTATCCTAATGCGTATTGAAAGTTTTTTGTACTCGCCAAACTCTGGAATGGAGGCCTTTCTCCCCAAATTCTAAATCTGCGGGGCCAGCGGAAGCGATCCAGTCTTCAGGCCTTTTGCCAATGTCGTGAGTTGACGCATTCCATCACAATGCGCCGAATACGTCATTTTGGGCCGAAGCTCGTCCGTTAACGCTCGACCTCCGACCACCAAAACAATGCCTTTGGGTAGTCTTTTTGTGAAATCCTCAAACGCTTCAAGAAAAGTTTTTTCATCTTCCACATGCGAAACACTTAGCCAAAATATTCTCGGCATGTGCATCCTGGCTGCCGAGAGAAGGCTCGGGAATGGAAGATTGGAACCCAAGCTCGCCGTCTTCCATCCCTGTTCGCGAAACACCATTTCCGTAAGTAACGTCGATAGCTGGTATTGGTCGCCAGACGGTGTACCACCCATCGCCAACGGTGCCGTTGTACTCGCCTCCGGAATTAGTCGTCGAAGCTCAAGGACTATCCTCTTGCAAATCTCGCATGCGAGTCTTTCTTGATAGATGTCGATCGTTCCATCCTTCCATAAGGCTCCTACGGAACGGAATGTTGGGGAAAGCAAATCATCAGCCAACGAACTCATTCCACCTCTCGTTGTAAACCAGGAACTGATTATCTTGCGACATTCGGCTTCCGATCCCGATAGCAAAGACTCTTTAAATCGAGCTATCGTCGCCGCCGGTTCTCGAACGTTGGTTGAATTGCGAACCAACTGACGATCCAATGGCTCCAATCCGATAGAAACTGGGTCCACAATTCTGCGATTCGTCGTCTCAAGAAACTCTAGCAAAAACCCCAGCGGAATTCTGCGATGACCGCCTAGGGTTCGGTCGGTTCGAATGTCTCCCCGATCGCACCACCGCTTCACCGAAGACTCGCTAACCCGCAAAGCGGACGCAATTTGTTTTGGGGTCAGATTGTCGTTCAACATCACTCCTCAGGAACTCCAATAAGTCACTTGCGGAAAGCCAAATTGAATGATTTGACCGTTTTGCAATTGTAGTTTACGAATCAGTATATTGAAGTGTCTACCGCTGCTAATACCGAAAAGCAAGCGAACTAATACTGTCTAACATCTTTGATCTATGGGTTTTGCGTTTGTATTCGCGGTTCTAATGCATCCTTCCTTTGTTGACTCAACAGGCTTTTTGGGAATATTCAATGAAATGAACGAATTGAACGAATCCAAAGGGTCGTTCGGAACGAACTGTTCAATGAGGTCGGCACTCCCGAGTGTGCTACTCGCCCGCCAAGTACTCTTTTTGAAAACCTGTTGGAGTTCTCAATGATCCAAGCAACGAAAACCAAAACGTCTCGAGTAGGAAAAAAGATAAGCCCCCAGAATGAGGCTGGAGTCCCACCAAGAGCTAAGCCGACCAAGTTGCCTAGGACATTCCGGCGCAAGGTTCTCGAAGACACGTTTGTGCATTTCATGCAAATGTCTAGCCCGGAACCATGGTCTTTCGAAGAAATCGAGGCCGCCGCCAAAAAAATCAAGGCTGGGAAGATTGAGTTCATTACTAGCCAATCGTTCGCTGAGTCCTCAGCGGAAGCCGAAATCCTAGGGGACTATTTCTTTGGAACCGGTTGCGAAGCAGCGATTCCTAAGTTAACCAAAGCTCCGGTTCTACCTGCCCATTTGGCTCGCTTGTGCGAGGCCAAACTCCTTACCCCGGAAGAAGAAAAAAGCGTCTTCAATCGCATGAATTATTTGCGGTTTCGGGCCGAAACCATGAAAGAAAAGTTGGACCTGAGCGACGGCTGGAACATTAGACGAATTGAGTGTTTGCTGAAAGCAGCAGATTGGTATCGAGATTGGATCGTGAAATCCAATATGCGTCTGGTGATCTCCATTGTGAAGAAGTTTGTAAATCCGCAAAACCGATTCGATGACTTACTCAGCGATGGAATCGTGGCTCTCATCCGAGCTGTTGACAAATTCGATGTTGGACTGGGGTTTCGATTCAGCACGTACGCGACCCAAGTCGTCCGTCGAAATACCTATCGATGCGTGATGGAAAAGCAAAAGGATAGGCAACGCAACTTTGGAAGCATTCATGAAAATGGGATCGATATCAGCGATGATCAAAAAGAATCATCGATGAGCGAGCAACGATGGCACGAACTCAGGGCCAGACTCTCTCTGATGCTCGACCATTTAGATCGTCGAGAAAAATTCATCATCCGAGCAAGGTTTTCACTAGGAGGGCACCGACGCATCCAAACTCTTCAGCGGCTTGCGGATAAGCTAGGGGTCTCGAAAGAACGAATCAGACAACTCGAAAAACGCGCTCTCGATAAGCTGCGAGGCATGACCGAAGCGATAACCCTTCCCGAGCCCGAAATGTAGGACATGCCATCATTCGAACATTCCTCATCCATTGACGGCGATCGTCAAGATCTCTTCCAATACCATGCTAACCCAGGAGCTCTCAATCGTCTCATCCCACCTTGGGAAAACATCGCTATTGAACGTCGAAGCGACTCGTTAGTTGTCGGTTCCGAAGTGGTTATTAGGAATTCGCTTTTCGGAGTGCCCGTTCGGTGGCATGCTCGACACACGGGCCTTCAAGCCCCAGATAGCTTTCAAGACATCCAGCTTTCCGGCCCATTTAAGTCCTGGGTTCACGATCATGTATTTGAAAGTAGAGGAAACGGACAATCGATTTTGCATGATCGAGTCCAGTTCGAAACGAAATTCGGTAGCCTCGGGAAGCTAGGACTGCCGCTTGTTCGAAGTAAGTTGCAAGCCATGTTCGCATTCCGCCATCGAACGACGCAAGCCGATTTAAGTCTGCAGAGCTTTTTGCGACAACACACGGCCAATCGAATCCTCCGAATCGGGGTAACTGGCAGCACTGGTTTGATTGGTCGGCGACTGATCGATCTGATCTCAGTCTTGGGGCACCAAGCCGTCCGAATCCTTCGACCCGCTTCCATCGATCGAATGCAGGAGTTCCCTCTTTCTTCGAAGGCCGTTTTGTGGCGACCCGGCACCGGCTTTTCCGATGAACCGGTCATGCAAAACCTGGATGCGGTGATCCACCTTGCAGGGAAAGGGATCGCTTCAACACGCTGGACAGATTCCGCAAAGCGAGCCATTCGCAAAAGCCGTGTCGAAGGAACGCAAGCCTTGGTCCGGGATCTATGCAAGCTGGATTCGACGCCGAAAGCATTTGTTTGTGCTTCGGGAGTCGGTATCTACGGCGATCGATCCTCGGAAGTGCTCGACGAAACAACACCACCTGGAAACGATTTTTTGTCGGAACTCGCGCGCGATTGGGAATCGGCTGCCATGGAGTTCGCAGCAGCGGGAAATCGGGTCGCCATCGGTCGGCTGGGAATTGCCTTGCATCCTCGGCAAGGTGCACTTGCGAAATTGCTCATTCCATTTCAGCTTGGAGTAGGCGGCCCTGTTGGCAACGGCCGCCAATATTGGAGCTGGATCCACGTCGACGACGCGGCTGCCGCTTTCTTGTATTTGGCGGCTAACCCAACCTGCGCTGGTGCCTACAACTTGGTTGCACCCGAGCAAACGGACAATCGTACCTTTTCCAAAATATTGGGGAAGGTACTTCATCGACCATCGCTGCTGCCAGCCCCAGCCTTTGCCCTCCGAATCGTGCTCGGCGAAATGGCAGATGCAATGTTGCTCGCTAGCACGCGAGCCAATTGCCGCCGGCTGATCGATGAGGGATTCCCATTTCGGGCGACAAACTTGGAGGATTGCCTTGGACATATCCTGGGCTCATAGATACTTTGCGAGTCACGGTCAGGAAATTCACGCGTCTGATCCCGGCGCACCTGCCTCACTCGTTCCGTTCTCGATTGCTACTCTGGGTCAGCAGTTGCCGCCTGAATCAATTGCCATAACTCCGAGTATTTGCCTCGAACGAACGTGTTGAGTGATTCCTCAAGCGACTTTGGCAAGGATAGAATTTGAATCAATCGTTGGACATCGACGATGTCTTGACCTCGAAGTGGATTGGTCATTCTAGACCAGCTTCAGTTCGATCAACTTTGGTAACTCCAAGAAGCGCATGCCGTCGATCAAGGTCGCCACGTTTTGTGGATCGGGAAAGGAAACAGGCTTGGGTTTGTCGTCACCAGGAAAATCGCCGGTGACCAAGAATTCGATTTTCACCCCCGAAGCGACATCGCGAAGATTCTTGCTTCCGGGAAACAGTGGAACATATTCCAATCCATCCAATGCTTCGTGCAGACGGCGCAAACCGTTGGGAGTCACCAAGATGTCGACATCTTCGGTAAAGCGACGCAAACCATGAAAGTACAATGCCATCCCACCAACGACTGCATAAGGGATATCTAATTCTTCCAATCGGCAAACAAGCTGGTTCAAGGCCTTGTGAACAGCGCTTTCGTTCTCGAAATGCATACTCCCCTCCCGCAACGCCCAAAGGCGATCTTGGCTCAGACGTTGCTCGTAGGTGATCATATTCATCGCGTTTCTCGTCTTGGCAGTATAACAGCCGATGGCAACTGAAACAGATTCTTGACCAATTTTAGCCTGAAGTTTGGCTACACGCAGCGCCAGTACCAAGATCACGAGCACGAACGAAGACAATAGAATCTGCGTATTGATGCGCGCGAAATCCAAAGGGCACATCGATTCAAAAAGATCCGAAATTCGTACCGAGTATCAATACCGCCACCGTGGCCACCAAAGGGAATAGGATCGTGATGGCGGCAATGTCTTTGTATCCTTGACGATGAGTGACGCCGCAGATGAGCAGCAGCGTTATGACGGCACCATTGTGCGGAAGACTGTCCAGTCCACCACAGGACATCGAAGCAACGCGATGCAACAATTGCGGATCGATCCCAACCGCAATAGCCCGTTCGTAATAGGTTTCGCCAAACGTCTTAAGCGCGATACTCAATCCACCGGATGCGGAACCGGTGATGGCCGATAAAACGTTGACAGCGATGGCCTCCGATATCAGTGGATTGCCAGGGGCAATTCCGGTGACAAATTTTTGCACAATGACAAAGCCCGCTAACGATTTGATCGTGTTCCCATATCCATACTCCGAGGCAGTGTTGAAAAGCGGCATCAGCGATGACCTTGCCCCAACGGAGATCGCTAACTTAAGCTTCTCCAGCGATCGATAATGAAGCAGGATGGTGACCACTAGCGTCCCAACCAATGACAAAATTGTCGACCAACTGCCGAGTACTCTGCTCAACTCTGTTTTGCCAAACTGCTCTTCAGCGAGGTAAGCGGTTTCCCATTTCGGGATCACAACGAAGGAAAAAAGCATGTTAAGTCCCACCGCGCAGACAATAGGTAGGAATGCGCTCCATGCCGATGGCAATACGCTTGTTGCGGTAGAAGTTGCGCCCCCTGGCAACGAGTCGTCCCCGGGCATGGTCGGACCGAATCCTTCGCCGTTTTTGAGCGCTTGCGCAACGCGCGAATTTAGCCACCACATGCCCAATACGAACATGATGGCACCTCCAATGCAACCAAGTCCAGGCGCCGCAAAGGAGTTGGTCCGAAAGAACTGCATGGGAATCTGATTGTGGATTTGGACCGTCCCCGGCAAAGAAGTCATGGTGTAGGTAAACGAGCCCAGCGCAATGGTTCCCGGTATCAATCGTCTAGGAATATTCGCTTGCCGGAACAGAGATCGCGTCATAGGAAAGACGGCAAAGACAACGACGAAGAGCGACACGCCGCCGTAAGTCAAAATGCTGCAACTCAGTACGATTGCTAAAATGGTGTGTTGCACGCCAACGGTCTGCACAACCCAGTCCGCAATCTTTGCAGCTGCCCCCGATTCTTCCATCAGTTTTCCAAAAATAGCCCCGAGCAGGAATATTGGAAAAAAGTCTTTGACGAATTGGCCAACACTCCCCATGAAGATCTGTGTGTAAGTGGCTAGCAAGGGTAAATGGCCATCGAAGACGACCGCAACCATGGCGCATAACGGGGCCAATACGAGAACGCTGACATCGCGATACGCGAGATAGATCAACAGCAGCAGCGACAAAACGATCCCAGTCACACCCCACATACACCAAACCTCAGTTTTGATGACTACTCATAGTGAAAGATTGGGCAATCAGCATACCATGTCGCCGCTTGGCTAGACTGATGGTTGCTAACAATCATAACCCGATACGTAAGTGAGAGACCTGCGAAACTGTCCCTCGCTTACGCGTCGGGTTAGGATGTTGCCATTGGTTTTTCGCAGACCGTACAATACTTGAACACAATTTGGGTCGTGCGCGCCCAATTCGTCGAAAAGCTAGGCCTACTTAGAAATCGAATCCCAAGTTCCATTCAAAATCATGAAATCAGCACCCAAAAAACGATCGACCAAAGCCATAAAACTTCTCCTGGTTAGTTCCGCATTCATTCTCCAGGGGTGTCGTCCACGTCACGAAGCGTTACCCGTTCAAGCCCTTCCGCTCGACCCAACGTTGGCTCAGTCCGAAGAGCAAAGAGAACAACAAATCGTCGGACAACCCAATCAACTTCAGCCCCAGACTCCGACCAATTCGGGAACCTATTCGAGATGGGGCTACAATCCTTTCTTTTGGGGTTATGGGTCAGGCTATGGTTCCGGATATGGCCGATCATGGTCTTCCTGGAGTTCGAGCAACTCCAATCGTTCAAACACAGGCAACTCGGGCTTTTACTCTGGTTCTGGGCCCGCCTCCCATTTCGGTGCCCAAAACTCACCTCACTCACCCGCAAGCCATTCGACAAGCTCCACCGCGTCAACGGTCCATACGCCGACTGTCCACGCGCCGGCAACGCATACGAGCACTCCTCATTCAACCAGTTCTCCAAGCGTATCGCGAGGCGGCTTCGGTGGCCACGGTGCGAGTGCGAGTTCGTGATCTGATAATCTAACAATGCGCCGACTAAAAACAAAACCGCGTCCCAATTGGAAACAGACTGTTGAGTCTCAAGGGCTTCACTACCATACGTTTGATGACCAGCTCTATTGGGATGAGAGTGCTTGCTACCAATTCGACGAGCATGAGATCGATGCCTTAGAACAGGCAACCTACGCGCTGGATGGCATGTGCCTGAATGCCGTTGAAACCGTCGTTCGCGAGGGCAGGTGGGACCTGTTTCGAATAGCTCCAGCGTACCGCGATTGGATCCGTACAAGCTGGGACTCGGATAGGCACACGATCGTCGGCCGTTTTGATTTCGCTTACGATGGCGAAGGGCCGCCCAAGATGTTGGAATACAACGCAGACACGCCGACTGGGTTGCTGGAAGCGGCTGCTATCCAATGGTATTGGCTTCAAGATTGCTGTTCTGATATGGATCAGTTCAACTCAATCCACGATCGCCTGGTGGAAGCATGGCAGCGGTTTTTGGCGGAGAGCAGTGGCGTATTGTACTTTCTGTCGACCGCAGGACATGTCGAAGACTACATGAACGTCAACTATCTTCGGGACACGGCCATCCAAGCGGGCGCTCGCACCGAGTATTTGCCGATCGAGGAGTTGGGATACGACGAACGTTTAGAGCAGTTCGTGGATGCTCAGAATCAGGCCATCATGAGTGCGTTCAAACTATATCCATGGGAGTGGATGCTAGACGAAGCTTATGGAAAGCACTTAGTCTATACGAAAATAAAATGGCTCGAGCCACCTTGGAAAATCCTGCTAAGCAACAAGGCCATCATGACCGTTTTGTGGGAGCTTTATCCAGAAAGCCCCTATTTATTGGAAACGTCCACAAAGCCCATAGTCGGAGACTGCGTCCGAAAACCTTGCCAGAGTCGAGAGGGGCAAGGTGTCGAGATTTCGGTTGCCGGAAACGTCCTGGCAGGGCAACACGAGTCCGATACTGGCACGGTGTATCAAAGGTACAATGCGATCCGCAAATTGGATGGCCAGACGCCGGTCATTGGTAGTTGGATGATCAATGGCTATGCAGCTGGAATCGGAATACGAGAAGACGACGGGTTGATAACGGGAAACGACAGTCGTTTTGTGCCCCACTTTTTTGGTTGATTAGAACTGTGATCCAAAAGGAACTTACGTAAATGATGTTAGCACTGATCAGCGACTGGAATGGTTTTGGAGCCGCCCTAATTGCAACCGCAATCTTTGGATTGGTCGGCATTGGGCTGATGCTGTTGGGGTTCAAGATGTTTGATTGGATGACGCCGAAGCTCGACTTAGAGAAAGAGTTAGGGGAGAACAAGAACATCGCAGTGGCCATCGTGATCGCATCCGTGATTATCGGGATCTCGATCGTTGTTGCAGCCGCTATGTCGTAACCGGTTTGCCAGGTCGGCCCGGTTCGCGGCGTAGCATCGTTGACATTGTAGGCCTTGTATCGGCTCATGAGGCAAAGAGCCCGAGCCACCGATTCCCATTGGTCCCCATCCGCCGAGGAGATCACGCGGAGGTCAAGCGCATCGCGGCAGACGACGAACCAGCGATCGTTGAATCGGACGAGGTCAGTGCCGTGATTAAGCCGTGTCGAATCCCAAATCATCTTTGTGGCGACGATCTGGCCTTTGATCTGGGCGTTGGCCTGGCCGGTCATCAATGTCATCACAAGCGAGATCGTGAAAGACATAGTGGCGATTATTCGCATTGGAATCCGTCCTTCTTTCAGCCGAACGACCCGTGGGAAGGAAGCCTGCGAAGATGTGCGTAAACGCTGTGAAGCATTTTCGTCCGATCGGAGCTTGCCTCCGACGGACGCCGTTTTGGCGTACTAAGAGTGCAGCTCAGACCTTAAAGTACCGCCCTCCGCACGCGCCTAGACCGCCGTAGGCGGTCGAGGCGAGTGCGGAGGGCGTCGGTTCGCGGGCTGTTACGTAGGACTCCAAAACAAGGTTGAGGGGAGGCAAGCTCCCGCACAACCTACGCGAATTGTTGATGAAAATGATTCACAGCGTTGCCCTTTGGGGTTGAGGGCATTGCGTTCGCGGCGAACCCAGGGTGCGCCTTGGTGTGCATGCCGTGGTTTCATTAAGCCGCTTGTTGGCTCGTCCTGGTTCAGTCACTTACGTCTCTCTAGAACTATCGTGAACTTTCAGATGGCCCGCGTCGCAAGTCATTGACAACTGGCCTACGTCGAAAAGGACACTTAGGGACACCACTCATTTTTTGGGAGGTGGTTGCGAGCAGGATTGGAAATTTTTATGCTGGGGTGATTCTGTACATTCTTGTATCGGTCATGCGAAGGAGTGAATCATGGCGAGATTAGCTCGTGCTGAAATTTTCGACCCGGCGGAGATCGTTGCCGTACACCTCATCGGAAGAACGGTCCGCTCGTGCTACCTCATGGGGGTCGATGAGCGTTCCGGCAAGAATTTCGATCACCGAAAACGCTGGCTCGAAGAAAAACTCAAGCACCTTGCCGCCAATTTTGGAATAGACCTTCTGGCCTTTTCGTGTATGTCGAATCACTTTCATCTACTGCTCAGGTCACGGCCAGACGTCGTTGCGACTTGGGACGATACCCAAGTTGCACAGCGTTGGTGGCAGTTGTGCCCGACCAGAAAAGTTGAACTGGAAATCAATGGAGAGTGGGTCAAAGTGCCAGCCGCCCCGACCGAATTCGAACTGAATGCCATCCGAAACGATCCGGTCCGATTGGCTACGATTCGCCTCCGTTTGAGCGATCTTTCGTGGTGGATGCGGCTGCTGTGTCAGTACATCGCCATGCGGGCTAATGGAGAAGA
>JANMHA010000485.1:0-28551 GCA_031374925.1 Pirellula sp.
TTGCTGGCTAGGCCGATCCTGCAGGAGTACGACGCTTTCACAGTTGATGGGCTAGGCATGAATCCCGCCTCAGTCCAACCTCTGGAAGCGGCAGACGCTAGGTTGCTGGCTAGACCGATCCTGCAGGAGTACGACGCCTTCACAGTTGATGGGATAGCCATGAATCCTGCCGAATCTAGGAATCTAGCAGCTAGGCACAATCTTGTGGAAATCGCAGAAGCCTGTTGGGGGGAAGCGGATGCTTACACAATTGAGTGGATGCGTCATTTTACGACGAGTCGGTACGCTCGTCGAATCGTTATCAACCGCTACGCCATCAGGCTACGGCTACTACCCTCGCTGCTCCGCAACGCTCGCTCCGTGCCTACGCCTAATGGCTGCGCTACTTGTTCTCGTTATCCGCCTCCGGCGACTTGACAGACGGACTCAGGGCTAGGCGGAAGCCGTAGTAGAAGTCGCGAATCGGGGGAGGGTTCCTATTCCGATACGCCGACCGGCAGAGGCCAGCGACGACGAACCAACAGCCGCCCCGGAACACCCGGGACGTGCCGTTAGCGTCGTCTAAGTCTTCGCACCACTCAAAGACGTTACCGTGAACATCGTGGAGGCCCCAACCGTTCGGAAGTTTAGCGCCACAAAATGACGTTAACTTCGATGGAGACATCTGGCAATAGCTAACTAGCAGCGACTCATCGTTACCCATCGAATACTCCGTCGCAGTCCCGGCTCGACATGCATACTCCCATTCTGCCGCTCTCAGCAAACGATAACCATTTGAGCCTGGAATCAATCGCCATGCATCGTATTCCGCATTTCCAATCTTCTCCTTGGTGACCGTTCGCTCATAACACGGCTTACGGCCTTCATGCAGACTCAGCCAGTTGCAATACATCACCGAATCGTACCATGAGACCTTCTGTGCCGGATGATCCGCCGTCGGACTTATTCCCTTGTCTACACCCTCCCACTTTTCCGGCTTTTCCTTCGCTGCATACGATGCGTCGCTCATAAACATTTCAAACTGGCCGCGACTCACCTCGCGATCTGCTACCCAGAACTCTTCGACTCTCTCCAATTTCTTTATCAGAGATGCAAATCGGACATCTTTATGTAGATTCGCAAAATCTGGATCTTCGAGAAGCTGCTGCTTCTTTTTGTAGCCTCCACTGATAAGTTCTCCGAGAAGTTCAAAGGCTCGATCCGCAAATTGCTTTGACTGCTCTGGACTCTTGTCCATTGACGCCTTCGCGCAAAGCGATGCACCACATGCGATGTTATAGCGCTCATTCTCCGTGTTGGACGCAACTCCTATAGCTAATTCCAATCGCCGCGTTGCCTCGGCATTGTCTCCAAGCCAGGCTGGTAACTGAATCTCCATATAAGTCCCAAAGGATTTTGGTGTCTTCTGTTGAAGATAATTTGCAAGCGATTCTCTGGCTTCATCCGCTTTACCCAAACGGGCCAGCGCCAGCGTTCGATATTGAAGTATCTCCGGCAGGGGCAGGCTTTTACCATGCAACAGCAACCAATCGAGATCCCCCAACGCCGATTCGATGTTTCCGACTTGATAAAGAGCGATCGCTCTCTTCATGCGGAATTCCGGTTTATCCAATTCCAAAGCAGCTAGTTGCGACATCGCTAACAATTGCTTGCGGAATGTTTCCAAAGGGTCCACTAGGACTAGGTTAACTGTTGCTGTGAAATTCGAGCGGATCTTCAGCATGGTCGCACCCACCGAATTTACAAACCAATCGCGCAGCGAAACGATCTTGTCGCGTTCGGTTGCCTTCGGTTCCGCAACTCCCCAACGGCGCAGCAGCCAACCGGCAGCGCTGTGTGTTGTGGTGTCTCCTTGCTCGACAAACCAACTAGAGGCCAGGCTTCGCCAATGCTCTTTGTCAGCATCGTTGAGCTTATCGACAGCGATCTGACCGACTGCTAAGCACATTCCTGAACGAAGAGCGGGGCTATCACTGTCGATCACCAATTCATGGAGTTCCTTTAGACGATTCTCCCAGCGTGGGAACTCATCGATAAAAAACGTTCGCTGTTCGGGATCTGGACGATCTTCAATCGCACATACATCGCTGGCAAGCACGGTATCGCCTAAGTTCAAAGCCACGATCGCCAGTTTCGCCTTGCGACGCCATAAAGATTTGTCTACGCATTTTGTTGATTCTGCTTGAATGGATGCAAGAGCGACTGGCACCCTCGATTTCAAGGCTGTTATGTAATTTCTTGAATCAGACTCGGCAATGTCATCGATCCTGGAAACTAAATAGTCAGCATCCAATTGCCCATAGTCCGCCAACGCAAAAGAGAGCGTTAGTTTGTGACGAGGATTCGTTGCTGACACAAAACGAGTTTTTAATTCTGGTAAGACTAGGTCTTTGGGCAGAGTCTTGAGTTTCTCCAGGTTAAAGGGAACGCTCGGGCCGAGATTGTTTTGAAGCGCATCGACCGATGTTTGAGTCTCACTCTGAAGACTCTTCAAGCGTTCCGATGAGATCCATTGCTGGATTCCGAAACCAATGAGCAACGTTGCCAACATGAGCCCTCCCCACCAGCTTCCATGCACGCGGCCAGCTCGCTGCATAATGGTTCGTTCAAGTACTGACCACTTTTTCGGATCGGTAAGTGTACGAATGCTTAGCCATTCGCTCACGGTGGGGAGTTGCTTGTTCTCTCGTTTGTCGCTCCAAGTGGCGGCGCGCTCAACCAGTTTCAACTCCGCTCTACCTTTGCGTGTCTCTCGCTGTTTCCGCGTTAGCCAATCACGGAGCGACGGGACTAGGTAATCGTGCGTGAGCTGGAAATACTTCTGCCCCGCTTGGTTTTGCACCGCGGAATCTCTGTCAGTGTTCTTGCCTTCAGGGTCGGTCGGCGTGATCAGCCGGATTTCACTGTCCAGAATGCGGAGTAGGTCATCGAAATCTCTAGGGCGATTGGCGTAACCGGATGCTGCCAACAGTTCGTCTCGGGATTTCATTTCGCCCTTGATGTCGGTGCCGGAATTGGGCAGTAAGGCTTTGAGAACCGCGCGGGCGGCGTTTTGATGGTAGCGGCGTTCGGGAGGTGCGGTGGATGCACCGAATGTTTCTTCCAGAAACGTCACACCAACTCCGGTTGTGCCGCCGACATCCTGCAACGTGGCGGGGGTCCATGTCTTCCCCTTAATCATTTCGGCAAACAACGCCAGACGAACGCAGATTACTTTGCCTTCCTCGGCCAGTCCGGCGACTGATTGTTTCACGAAGTCCTTCTGCTCCTTCGTAGTTTCGCTAATGTTCTCCGGGAGTTTACCAAACGCTCGACCAAATGCTGCCAGTACCTTCCTTGCATGTTCGAGGTCAAACAAATCAGCTAGCGCACTGTTTTCACCCTCAAGAAGCCGAACTTCCAATTCACGGAGGAAGCGACTGACCGCCAGCCAGAAATCATCCCGTACCATGACAATGCATTGCACCCGACCTCCATCGCATTGCCGTAGTGCCTGCACCAGCTCGGTGTTTTCTTCTTCCTTCTTGGCGTGCAGCCATTGCTCGAACTGGTCCAGCACGATTAGCACTTTCTTGCCAACCGGAATTCCCTGTCCTCGCCTCAACTCTGCCAGCGTCTCCTTCAGCGTCAAGTTGTCTTCCAACCTTGGGCAGCGTTTCCTTAGGCCATGTAGCAGACGAGTTTCGGTTTCCTCGGGGGTGGCTTCGATATAGACGGCGATCACCTCCTCCGAAAGTCGTGGCAACAGTCCTGCTTTGACCAGTGACGACTTGCCACAGCCGGATGGTCCGTAGATCAAGCCCACCTTGAAGGTGTTGTCGGGATCAGTTTCTTCGATGCGAGTCTTCCAAAATCGCAGGCTGTCCGGCAAGCCTTCTCGATCTCTTGGGCCGGGCAACAGTTCCAGAAAGAAATCGGCATCGTGAGCGTCAAACGAACGCAGTCCTTTCGGCACAATCTTGATAGGCTGGCTGTCGGAGGAGCCTGTTCCCAACGAAGCCGACGAAGCGGCAGTCGAACCGACCGACGTTGAAGCATTGTGAGAGGCATGTGTTTCCGAGGCGACCGAGGCGATTCCGCCCGGCGATGCGCCACTCTGGATCACCGTCTGCTCGGCTAGGAAGTGTCGCAGGTCTTCGGCCATGTCGTGTGCTGACGAATACCGATCATTGGCTCGCTTCGCCATCGCCTTGTGGCAAATACGTTCCAATTCCTTCGGCAACTTTTCGTCAAATTGCCGTAGTGGTCGTGCTTCGTAGCTGGTCACTTGCTCGAACAGCTCGGCCTGCGTGTCTCCTCGGAACGGCTGGCGACCGGCCAGCAGCTCATAGAACACGATACCGAGACTAAACACATCGCTGCGGCCATCGACCCTGTGTCCTTCACCCCGAGCCTGTTCGGGACTCATGTAGGCGGGCGTCCCAGCGTACTTTGGCCCCTTGCCGATGTTCTCTTCCCGCAGCGCGAGTCCGAAATCGACTACGTATGGCTTGTCGTCTTTTCCGATTAGTATGTTGCCCGGCTTCACGTCCCGATGCACGAGTCCCTGCTTGTGGGCGTAATGCAGAGCTTCAGCAACGGTAGCGACGATCTCGGCGGCCTCTCGGTACTTGAGCCGGTGCTGCTTGATCTTCGTGGCGAGATCGGTGCCAGGGATGTATTTAGAAACGATAAAGCACGGGCAATTCTCCATGCTGCCTACATCATGCACCGGGACGATACTTGGATGATCGAGATTGGCCACTGTGCGTGCTTCGGCCAGATATGCCTCGGCGTCTTCCGGTCTAGAAATCAGTTTAGCATGAGGCACTTTCACAGCCACTCGGCGATTCAATTGCTCGTCGTGGGCCAGATAGACGATGCCAAACCCCCCTTTGCCAAGCACCTTCTCGATCCGATAGCGACCGATCCGCTGAGGATGATCGGCAACTCCAGCGTCAAAGGGCGGGACGGGATTCTCTTGTCCGTCCTGAGTCTTGTCGTACGGGTCGAAGCTTTTCACAAGTTGCTTACTTCCATTTCATTCAAGCCAGACACCGTCACAACGACGGTGAATTTTACAGGATTCTAACAGAAAGCGAGTTCCGCTGTCGATTCGGCAACCACGAAGAATTCCCTCATCTCGCAGCCATCTTACAATCCTCACTTTTCTTTAATTCCCACATAGTCTCTTGAGCATCCTTGCCCTGTAGCGTTTCATGACATTCGGGACTTTTGCATACGAGAACTCGTCAAGCTGCCAGTGACCTGGCAAATTATTGTCACTTCCTAATCCTCGCCCACATCCTCCTCTGCACGCGCCAATCCAATTCCTTCGTCAGCGGCCTGAGCAACCGCTCATGTATCGCCGCTTTCCCCTGGAGTACTTCCGGCAAGTAAAGCAGCTCCTCCTGGATATCTGGCGCTAGATTCAGCAAGCTCATTATCTGCGTCATTCTGGGCTGACTGATTCTGCCTAATTCTGCAAGCTGCTGGAAGCATTCTACTTCTCCCGATTCTAGCATCGATTGCATCCGACTGGCCAGTGCCACTAGCTTAGCGATCCTTGGAATCCGACCAGATTGAGCAAGCTTGACCCTCACAGCTCTGGCGGCATCGCGACGCTTGTGTGCTTCGCTTTGGAATGCAATTTTGCGTTTTACCTTGATCATACGCACACCTCATCAGCTTTAGCGGCCAGAGTCTTAATTCCAGATCGATGGAAGGATACCGAAATCTCAACATCGTGTGGATCGTACTCCACCCGTTCAACAAGCACTTCCATTAGCTTGCCTTGCTCACGTTGCGACACGGATTTCCACAGGGTGTCGAAGTCGCTGAATGCCGCTCGAATCTCTGCGTCCGCTAGTTCCGATGACTCCAACTGGCTCATTCGAATGTTTAGCTGGTGAAGCTCCAATTCCGAAAGCGCTGTTCGTTCGTTTAGCTCTGCAAGGCGAGCTAGCGTTGGATCATTGGGTTTCGGCATAGCTGCAATACGTTTGATCTCGGCATGATCACGCGCCAGTTGCTTTTCGTATTGCTTTTGCTGTTGCTGTAATTCTTTGAGACCGGTGCCAACCGACTTGCGGGATTGGCGTAGTACTTCCTGCATTAGACTATCGTCTGTGGAAATGCATCGAATCTGGTCGACGACTGCCGATTCCAATTCCGCTGCAGGGAGCGCCTTCGATGGACAAGCATCCCAGCCACATTTGATCGCTTTGAGGCAGGTGTAATATCGGTATCGCTTGCTTCCACGACTAGACATCGTGTGGACCATTGCTTTCTTGCAGGCGCCGCAGTACAGCAAACCCTTGAGCAGGGCGCCGTATTTATTATTGACGCCATTCCCCTTGCCGCGACTGTGCGATTTGAGCAGCTTCTGGACGGCGGAGAATGTCGTACTGTCCACAATGGCTTCGTGTTCACCGTCGAATACAAGCTCCTTGTGTTTGATCTTACCAGCGTAGATCGGATTGGTCAGGAGCATATGCAGGGACGCTTTATCAAAGGAACAACCACCGCGCTTGATTCCGCTCTTGGTAATCCACGATTTGTTCATCCAACCGCGCGTCGCCAATTCCTTTACGACCGGCGTCATTGACCGGAGCGTCAGATACAACTCGTATATCGCTCGAACCTGCATTGCCTCTTTCGCGTTGATGACTAGCTTTGAATTGGGCGTAGAGCGATCCACATCGTAGCCAAGAACCGGATGACCACCAGCCCATTTTCCCTTACGCCGTTGGGCTGCAATTTTATCCCGGATCCGCTCTCCGATGATCTCGCGTTCAAACTGCGCAAAGGAGAGGAGGATGTTGAGCGTCAAGCGTCCCATGGAATGAGTGGTATTGAATTGTTGCGTCACCGATACAAAGGAAGCGTTGAACTTATCGAATGTCTCCATGATTCTCGAAAAATCCATTAGAGAGCGGCTGAGTCGATCCACTTTGTAGACCACAACGCAGTCAACTTTGCCAGCTTCGATGTCGGCGAGTAATCGATTGAGCGCGGGTCGATCTAGACTCCCACCGGAGAATCCACCGTCATCGTATTGTTCTGGATTGCAGGTCCAGCCTTCATTTTGTTGGCTCTTAATGAATGCTTCTGCTGATTCCCGTTGTGCGTGTAGGGAATTGAATTCTAGCTCAAGTCCCTCTTCACAGGATTTGCGAGTGTAGATGGCGCAACGGATTGCAGGCTTGCTAGTAGCCATGGGAGTTTTGTTTGTTGACTTGATCATTTGGCATCTCCGAGTTGGAAGAAGTGGAATCCGTTGACATGGGAGCCGGTAATACTCTTGGCAATCGCTGATAGGGACTTATACTTCTTGCCATCGAATTCGAAGCCATCGGCTAGAACGATCACTTGGATGATTCGGTCTTTGTAGACTCGTTGGATACAGTTGCCGGGCGCTGGCAGTCGCTTGTCTCGTCCCGCAGCTAGAAGTGGAGATTTAGACCCAACTGTGGACACCTTCGGTTTAGTATTCTTGGGCGGCGTGAGTCGTATCTCAGCATCATCCGCCAGTTCTTCGATTCGGCGCTTGGCTCGTTCGGAGAGTCCGCCTTCTGCATTCGCCTGCAGTCGCCATGCGATCCGGCGCACAAGGTATGTTTTGTTGCAGGAGTGACATGGCTCGCCGAATAGCTGCTCATATCGCTTCTTCAACTGGACCGCCTTCATCAATTCCAAATTACACAATTCACGCTGTAGTGCCGCTGCACTTTTCGTACTCTTCATTTCTAAATCCTTCTGGTTTGCTTTTGTCTCTTGTGGGAACGTTGCGATTCAAGTTCCCCACGTGTGACAGTGAGCAGAGATTCAGAGACAAGCTCAAGGCCTGAGTTGGAAGGAGCGGCAGGATTTCCACAGATTGAAGGAGGTGTCGGCCGCATGAGCAGAATGGCGGCCGCGAGTAGGGAAGCGACTTGGCTGAGACGGTCGTCTGGAGTCAATTTTTCCGCTGGGGATTCCAGTTCAAGTTCCATGTAGCTTGCTACCAACGTGAGAGTAATGCGACAGCGAGAGTTACATCGAATCGCTATTGATAGGGTTACACCGTCGGACGCAGGTTTGACGGATTCCGAGCGGAATTATTTTTCGACTCGCAGAGCTCATGGAAAAAGTGGTCCAAGAAATCGAAAATTTCTGGCATCGTTTTCCAATCAGTCTTTTCGCTTGTCGATCGCTAATTCACCAAAAGTTGTCAACGACTTCTCCACATGACGCCAATTCTCAGTGACCAAACGTGTCCATCGTTTTGAGATAGATAGCATTCATCGTTTTGAGTTTGCGCCGCTGGAGTTATCGGTCGCCACTTTCCCAAGGATTGGTTTGGCAATGTTGTTGTAGAAAGTTTTGTTATATGGCTACGTTTCGTGTTGATCGCTTTTTAAGACCCGCTGTTCTTCGCTCGATTGATCCAGATCGACTTGTAAGTTTCTTGAACCTTTTCAAGGACTTTCTTCTATCACGTGGACTAATGTTACGTGGAAAGCACCCCCTGTCGTCTGCACAGTTCGACCAGTTGGTAGTTATTCTCGGTACCCCGACGCGTGATACGCCTCGAGAGCTTTTGGATTCAATGCATCTGGTCACTGAAATGGCCAATGCACGATGCATGGACATAATCCTTACCCGCGTCGATGTGTCCGAGTTGGGCCTGTCTGCGATGTCGAATCCGACTCCTGCTGATGTGGCCATGCAAGCTTGGATCAGTCAACGTCACATCGTCGAAGCGATTCACGCTGAGGAGTCTCTCGTCCGAACTCGCTCATTCGAATCATTTCAGTGCATGAGTTATGACGTTCCCGAGATTCGAGATCTATCGAGCGAGGAGCATTATGCGATGGAAAGTGAGTTCGCTGAATGGTTCAAAGATCGACGCTGTGGTCACGCCTGCAAAGTTTTCGTCGTTCCACACGCCGATGGTACGCAATTGATAATTCGACGTGGCGAGCCGATGCGGCGCGAAGAGTCACTGGAAGACAATGATATTGGATCAGTCTTCTATAGACCGCTCAAATACGATGTGCTGATGTTCCATCGCGTTACGGGAGAACTCAGTATTCATGCCGATTCTAGTGCGCAGAAGGCGATCTACTGCCGCATGGTCGGGAAATACTTTTTTGGAAATGAAAATCTATTTCCTCCCAGCACGCGGTACACATTGGCGCCACTGGCGAACTATGGTCCGACCGCACTTTCTTGTGGTGATATTGAGGAACTAATTTCAGTAAAGCTTGTTGAAATTCAAATCCTCATTGGTGGTTCGCAACGCGAGATATTAATCCACAAAGCGAGGGATGTATTCGAAGCGTTCGAAGAAAGACAAGCTGCATTTCCAGAAGAGGTAGAGCCATTGCGTGCGAAATTGGAGGTTCGGTTTGTCGATAGCAAACGTCCGCGATCGGTAACCCTTTGCCCTCCCAACGTCGCAATTTTTACCCGAGATGCAGATTCAATCATCTTGGAAAAGTGGATGCAGCAACGAGGATTTATCGTCGAAAGGAGAAGTGAAAAAAATGGCAAATTGGCAAAAACTCTGGGAAACGATTGATGGGATCCAGTCAATCAGCGACTCTCGCGCACAATGGATGAAGCGGCTGGGCGATTGTTGGAGTATTGCAATGCCATTCATGGCGCTGCAACCTAAGCTCTCAGACTACTTGCCTCACCCAACGCGTGAAAAACATTGGTTACGGGTCGTGGAACATTCGATGGAAGACGTGGTCGGCGTCGACGATGAAACAGGCGAAGTTCTTGCCGTGAATCGTAATGATCGCGGTGTCTATCGAATCGACTCTACTCGCCTTGCGCCCATGGTCACCAGATTACTCGACATCAAGAATACCAGGGTCGAAGAGACTGACATTCCGTTTTGCTCAAGAATTGGAACGTTTGAACCATTGGCGGGCTTCGCATTTTCTGTCTATTTATGTCTGATCGCCGCTCCGATTTGGCGAGCACCAACAACTCGGGAACTGGGACAAAGGGAACGGAATCCCTTCGTCCTTTTCATCCCAAGCCATCGATCGGTGAATACTAAACATATGGAGCTGCTACGACAAACGAGCTCGTTGTTGATTCCGATGGATATTGGTCTACAGCAAGTGTCAACGAGTACCCTAGCGCTTTCAATCATAGGCCAGGACTTACTCGATGCATTTCTGGAGGAGCACTTGCCAACACAGGAGATTGGTGGAGCAACTAGCTTCTTTCCAACTCCTTCTGATGCGCAATGGTCAGAATTAAAATTGCGGTTTCTCGATGGCGAAACGGTGTCGGCATCTGTTCGCAACCTTTCACAACGGATTCACTAAGCGATCAGATCGACCATTACGCAGCCTCCAGCGTGCTATATCGTCGTGGCTCGCTAACGGTCCCTGTGCAAGCGGGCAAGGGACGATCGACGTTCGAGCTAACGGATACTAGCGGCATCTTGGTCGAAATCGAATCTCGCGATTTTCTTATCTCGGCCGCAAATCTACTTCTAGACGAAATGCCAATCCTACCCGAGGTCGGCGATCGTATCATTGAAACGGTTGGCGGCAAGTTACACGCCTACGAGGTCAGCAACTTCGGAACCGAGCAATCGTATCGATTCTGTGATCCATACCGCTACAAGCTTCGAATTCACACGCGCTATGTCGGGGTGATCGTAAGCTTATGAGCGCAACCATGATTCCTGGCGTACCAACGGATGGTCTAAAACCATCGGACCTTCTGTGGGCATCCCTTCTCGACAAGCCTTCATTGTTTCCACCCAGCGCGCACTCGCATGGTTCGGGCGATTTGCCTGTGAATATTGCGTTCAAAGATCAAGCCAACACGTTCACGGCAAACCAAACCGTGACCGGTACCATCACCGCAAGCGGTTTCGCTAGTGCCTTAAAGTACCAACTCTCAACAGCCACCGTATACGGGCCAGCCTCCATTGAGCGAATAGCTGTTAATGATTACGACGCAAACTTTGGAATCAAGATTCAGTTAGGTGCATCGCATAAGTTTACGTTTTCGGCAGACTACCCAACGGGCTATTGGTATAGCACGGAAGCTAAGCCTCGTTGGGGATTTCGACAATACGGCACGAATGAAATTGGACACGGACTTGTTTTCTCAAATGCTGGTGTCGATGTTTCTCTCAGTGGCGATTATTCGGCCAATCTCAACGTCCGAAATTCTGCCGGGGCTTTCACTGGTATCAACGCAGGCGGCATCACCGCAAGTGGCAACATTCGATCCATCACTCAGAAATGGGAGTCGGCATTGTAAGACATCTTGCCTGGAATTGAGAATTGGCTGAGAACATAGCAATACCCGGGTTGAGAAACTTGGTAGGCGACCACATTCCTAAGGTTATGGATGTGAGATTTGATTTGATCCGTTATGTCGAGCGAACCAACATCATTCGGTTGATTGAATTTCCGATCTTCCAAAACCATTTTTTCTAGGATGTCGGCCAACTCGCGAGACTGATCGGCATAATGAGTTTCAGAAAAATCAGTCGCAACAATTCGGAATTGGCGCGCCGCTTCCTGTCGATTCCCCTTTTTTTGCAGTTCATTGATTGCGGTCTGGAAAATTGCCCACGCTTTTGCGGTCGGAAGACTGTCTAGTTTCTGTTTATCGGCGTCCGTGAAACGCATATCGGGAAATGCCAAATGATTGTTTTCGGACTTTATTGAACCAAAGAATTGTTTCGAATAGAAAGAAGAAAATTCAGCGTATTCATCCATCATTGGTTTACGATGCCAACGTTCGTTTATGAATTCCGAAAATTTCTCGGCACTCGTTTTGTTGTACCATTCGCGATACTCTCCCGCGTTCCAGCCAAAATCTTGGTCAATCGTATAGCGTAGATAGTTGTAGCCCATATGCCCCGATTGCTGGAGCGAGTCAATCAAAAACAATAATGATTCCTTTTCGCCCTGAGATGCCAACGCGTAATGCAGTGCCAGTTTGACGTGGAAGTCTAATTCCTTCGTTAGCCGTTCCATGATCGCCGGAGATATTTTCTTGGGAGAGACGGTCTGCGATAAAGATCTTGCAGCATATTCGCGTTTTCGAGAAATTGGATCATTGAGCTGAGCAATCGACGTATCTACGTCACCCTGCTCAAACTGAAACGCAAGCAAATTGCTGGCGACCAGTGATAGCGCAACGGCAATAACTAGAGCGTAATTTCTGAGTCGCATAAGTTCATAGCCAGCAAATAACGAATAGCAATCTATCACAACATTAGCAATCGGATCAAAACGAATCCCATTCTCATCCCAACACGCTCCAGTCTATCCGATCTATCAGTCGCCGTGCAATCGAGCCAGTTCCAACGTCCACAGTGTTTGGCCTACGGAAATCGGTACTACCGGCTACGCACCAAACTGTGGAAATCGGCGCAGTCAAGGTTCCTGCGGGATTCGCAATTCGGTAGTCAACCAAGGCTAGCCCTCACGCGTCGCTAGAACAATGACGCAGATTCTAATCCGTTACTTGACAGACGGACTCAGAGCCACGCGGAAGCCGATGTATCCTTTCTCGCGGTTTGGCGGGTCCCGAGGTTTTCGGTTCGCTGATCTGCAATGATATGCGGCGTAGCTCCAGGAGCCGCCACGGATCACACGGTACGAGCCCCCGCTTGGCCCAGGTGGGTTGATCGCGTCAGCCGATGGGCTTTGATCGGCGTACCAATCCTGGCACCACTCCCAAACATTCCCATGCATATCATACAATCCCCATCGGTTCGGCTTCTTCTGGCCTACCGGATGTGTACTTCCAAAAACTTCACCGAACCAGGCGTACTCCCCAAGTGATTCCGCCGAATCACCAAAACAGTATGCGGCGGAGCAAGTAGCTCGGCAGGCATACTCCCACTCTGCTTCTTTAGGTAACCGATAATCCCGGCGTACGGCTTTCTCCTCCGGCAATTCAGATAGCTTCTTGCAAAAAGAAATAGCGTCGTCCCAACTCACTCCTTCAACAGGGTTTGTCGCTCCCGCAAATCCGCTCGGATTGTTTTCCATTACTTTTTCATACTGCTCCTGCGTCACCTCGTACATGCCAAGGTAATAGGACTTGCTAATTGTCACTTCGTGCGACGTCATATCGGCAAGCCTGTCTTGTTCTTCCATAGGCGAGCCCATAGTAAAGGAGCCAGGATGTATCAAAACCAGCTTCATTCCGATGCTGTTAGTAATCGCCTTCGGTTGCTGACCAAACGTCGGGGAGCCAATCAAAAGAACGATAAACAAAACAAGCGATCGCATGTCGTTTTCCCTAGATGAATCTAAATCGATGATAGGAATTCTATCAGATTCAAACAGCTGCTGCTTGGAGCCTGCACAATGCGAAGTACAGCTAGTCACAATCCTGTGGAAATCGCAGAAGCCTGTCGGAGGGAAGCGGACGCTTGCACAATGGATCCTCAACCCGTCAGTCCAACCTGTGGAAATTGTAGCTGCTAGGTTGCTGCTAGTCCGATCCTGCAGGAGTACGACGCTTTCAAAGTGGGTGAACTTGCCATGCATCCTGCCAAATCTGGGAAGCTAGCAGCTAGGCACAACCTCTTGGAAATCGCGGGAGAGAGTTGGAAGGAATCTAGGCATAAGCGTCCAACAGGTTGATTCCGCAGTTGCCATGTTCGCCTTGGGATACGAAGTCGTAAGTCGCGAAGCTTTGGCCTTTATTGTGGCGATGTATTCGGATACATGTCCCGCTCTGCTTGCCACTTCTTCGCCTCGTCGGGATTCTCCATCTGTGTGTACAAATCAATAAGTCGGTCGAGGGCTTCGGGAATACGCGTACGGCCTTGCGGCGGAATGGTCGACTCACGTTGCTTCATCCCCTCATAGCCCTTAAGCAGTAACGGTTCTGCGTCGGCGAATTTCTGTTGCCCCAGTAGCGTCCCGCCGAGCAACGACTGCGTGTTGAACGTCCGCCAATCGTCGGGCTCGTTTTTCTCGCGTATAGTTAGCGCTTCGCGAACAAACGGTTCCGCCTCGGTACATTTCTTCTGGTTCAGCAGATTCAGACCGAGTACCGCCAACGCGCTGGAATAGACCGGTGAATCGACACCCGATTTCGTTTTCGCCAATGCCAATTGTTCTCGGTACAGTAACTCGGATTTGTCCCATTGCTTGAGCTGATCGTATAATAGCGTCAATTCAAGCATGGATTTGAGCGTTTTGGGATTGTCGTCACCTAGTGTGCCCCTTTTACGACTTAGGGATTCTTCAAAAAGCGGCAGCGCCAGGTCGAGCTTTTTGGCTGCTTGGTAGCCCGTTGCCAAGTTGCTCATGCTATTGAGTGTCTCCGGGTGGTCGTCCCCATTTTTTTTCCTAGAGAGTCTCAAGGTTTCTTTGCAGAGTGGTATGGCCAGGTCTAACTTCCCAAGGGCAAAGTAGCCTGCGCTCAGATTGTTCATGCAAGTGAGTGTTTGGGGGTGGTCGTCTCCCAGTTTGATTCTCATGAGTTTCAGGCTTTCCTCGTAGAGAGGCAGGGCCAAATCTAGCTTTCCAACATCGTGGTAGGCAGAAGCAAGATTGCTCATGCTGGCAATCGTGTCAGGGTGGTATATCCCATGTTTGATTTTCTGAAGCTCGTGGGATTCTTTCAGTAGTGGAAGTGCCTGGTCGGACTTCCCGGCTCTTATGTAGACCGTCGCTAGGTTGTTCATGCTGACGAGCGTGCTTGGGTGGTCCGTTCCCAGTCGAATCTTTTTGAGCTTCAGGCTTTCTTCAATGAGCGGCAGCGCTAAATCCAGCTTCCCCGCATATTGATAGCAAATGGACAGTTGGTTCATAATGACGAGCGTGCGTGGGTCGTCGGCCCCAAGCCTTACCTTCATGAGATTCAAGCTTTCTTGGTAGAGTGGTAGGGCAAGGTCGATCTTCCCGACGGACAGGTAGCCATTGGCAAGGTCGCTCATGCTGGAGATCGTGTCAGGGTCTTCGGTCCCCAATATTCTCTTCCGGCGACTTAGGGTTTCTTCAAGTAATGGGATGGCCTGGTCGAGCTTACCGAGGGCTCGGTAGGCCGACGCCAGGCTGCCAAGAGCGCTAATCGTTTTGGGATGGTCGTCCCCCAGCTTGATCTTCAATTGGTTGAGTGTTTCTTCCAGGAGCGGTAGGGCCTTGTCGGGCTTCCCTGCGAACATGAAACCAAGCCCCAATCTGTACTTGCTTTCGAGCGTGTCGAGGTGGTCAGCGCCAAGTAGCCTTGACCTGGTTTCAAGAACCTTCTGAAACAGCGTGATTGCATCTTCCGAATAACCCAAGCTAATCAGTGTAGTGCCGAGTTTTATTTGCAGGCCCGCTACGACTAACGGATCGCCGACCGATTCCCCTTCCAGTTGTTCAGCCGCTTTCACCAATCGCTTCGCAAGTATCTCTTCTAGCTTCTTGGTCCCTTCCTTTACCTCGAATAGGTCCAGATCGTCGAAGATCGACGTGAGGATCGTGTTGCCTTTCTCGATCTGTGTCAGCCGAGTTTGAGCTTGCTCCTTGGCAATCTTCTCGGCGGCACCGGCGTCCAATGCTAGCAGCGTCTTGCGCTGGGCTTCGAGCTTCGCCAACCCTTCGGATTCTGCAAAGTGATTTGCTCGGAAAAGACCATACGTCGTCCCCGCTATACCAACTAACAGTGAGAGCAATACCAGACTTGCCGCAAGGAACGGACCCTTGTTCCGCCGCAACATCTTCTTCAATCGATAAGCCGTATTGGGCGGACAGGCCTCGACCGCTTCATCATTGAGGAACCGCTCGACGTCCCGTGCCAGACCGTTCGCTGTTTCATAACGCCGACTGCGTTCCTTGTCGATCGCCTTCATCACAATCCAATCCAGATCGCCGACGACCGATTTCTTTAACTGATTCGGATCGATGTTCCGCTGGGCTGCAATGCTTGGCAGTCGGACACTGCTACTCAATCGCGTGCTCGGTTTTTGCGGTTCCACTTCTTTGATCAGACGCAGGACTTCGTTGAACGCTGCTTCCTTAAGTTGTTCACGCTCCAGCGGTGTACTACCGGTCAAGAGTTCATAGAGGATCACACCCAGCGAATAGATATCTGTCCGTGTATCCACGTCGAGGTTATTGTGCTCGGCTTGTTCGGGGCTCATGTACAACGGCGTGCCGACCATAACGCCGTGCGCCGTGTGCAGCGACTTGTCGGTCAGAGCCTGGTGTACTGCTTTGGCCAATCCAAAGTCGATCACCTTGGGGACCGGCTTGCCATCGTATAGACAAATGAGGATGTTCGATGGCTTCAGATCGCGGTGTATGATCCCTTTCTGATGCGCGTGCTGTACCGCTTGGCAGATCGGAGTAAAAAGATTGAGACGTTCCTTGAGCGTCAGTCGAGCTTGGTCGCAGTAATCTGTCAGAGGCATGCCTTTGACGTATTCCATCACGAAGAATGGGCGTCCCTGTTCGGTCATGCCGCCGTCAAAGACTTTGGCTATGTTGGGATGGTCCATCATGGCCAGAGCTTGCCGCTCGGCTTCGAACCGGGCCAACACGGATTTAGAATCCATGCCCGCCTTGATGAATTTTACAGCGACTTTGCGTCGAACGGGTTCGCGTTGTTCGGCGACCCAGACGGATCCCATGCCACCCTCGCCAATGGATTCGATCAGCTTGTATCGTCCGGCCAATATGGCATTGGGTTTTGCGGCCGCCGGTTCGTCGATCGTTTCGGCAATGACTGGCCTCGATGGATCCAACTCAAAGCCTCCAGTTGCGAAGTGGGCGCTGAGCAGGGCTTCCACTCGCTGTAACAATGCGGCGTCATCGGCGCATTCGCGATGGAGTAATTCCTGGCGGGCGGCCGGGTCTAAAATCTCCATGGCAGCCAAAAACAAAGCCTGGGCACGTTGCGGATTGATGTTCATAGTGCTTCACGTTCTCCCTGTACTGTACAGTGCGTCGTGGCGACCCATTCTGGCGCAAAATTCCCAGAATTATTATCAGTTGTTCAAAACCAATCGCAGCCAAGCTCGGGCGTAGGCCAATTTTTGTCGAACTTCGTGGACCGTAATCCCCAGCGCGATCGCAATTTCCTCACGCCCCAATCCAGCAAAGTACTTGAGTTTCACAATTTCTGCAGCCAAAGAATCTTCTACGGCCAAGCGTGGCAAAGCGGCATCCAACGCAAGGAGTTGCGAATCAGGATCACTCGCTATAGGATCCTGCAATTCCACTCGAATCAACCCGCCGCCATTTTTGTCGCGTTGTTTGCGGCGAGACTGTTCGACCAAAATCCGACGCATTGCCTCCGCAGCAGCTCCAAAGAAATGCCCACGGCTTTTCCAGTGAAGAGATTCGTCCGTATCGACCAGCCGGATATAAGCATCGTGAACAAGAGCAGTTGCCTGGAGCGTCTGTCCGGGTTTCTCCTGTGCTAATATAGCGGCCGCCAGCTTCCTGAGCTCGTCATAAACCAAAGGCAAGAGTTGCTCAGCTGCCGACGGATCTCCGGCTTCGATTTGAGAAAGAATGAGGGCGACTTCAGGCATAGTGGGTGCTCACACTGCGATTCCGGACTATCGCAATTGTAACAACCTCGTTTCCAACTTGCTTTAGGCGTACGGGATGTCCACAGAAGATGTGTTGTCTCCTACTTCAGTTAACCAGCCTGTCAATTTTCCCGCCATTCGCAACCGAAAACCGTAAGCACCCCTGTGGACATGAATCCGACCGATCCTGCGGGCTCTGACCGATTCCCATTTCACAGTTGGCCGGGAAGCTTACGCCATCCAGTCGATCCGTGTTGAGGGGTGAGGCCAGTAGAATTCGACGCTTCGGTAGCTCCTCTTCAACCCGTCGTCGCTTGCTGAAGCAATCCAGTGTTCACAGGTATAGGTCTTCTCCCTTTCTGTTAACCAGCCTGTCGGATTCCCGCCAGAATCCTTCCTCGCACCGAAAGCACCTCTGTGGAGATAATCCCGACCGATTCCGTCGGCTTCTACTAAATCGCAGTCCACAGTTGGCAATATTCTTCGGCTTCCTCTCGTGAGTTTAAGGCGTTGTTTGAGTAAGGTAAAAATCAACTCAGGCAGACAAAAGTCGCAAAGCTGATGCGACTCCAAGGGTGACCTCTGTCATGCGCTGGTAGTCAAGCGTATCTGGCGTATCGGTGGCTCGATGGTAATTAGGGTTTCTGAAAAAACTGGTGTCAGTGAGCATTAGAGCCGGATAGCCTTGATCCCAAAACGAACTGTTGTCGCTCAGCCGAATGTCGTTAATCTTCTCAGGCAAGCAAATGGAGAATAGCGGCATCGATCGAGCCCCCCGTTTGAAGCCGCGGCGGAACTTCCAGCAAAGTTTCCAGGAGGCCATATTGCCGATAGCTGCCAAGAAGTCACCCCGATGCGGAAAGAAGCGATGCATCCATTTTGGAATAAGGGGTGGCACCGCCTGTGAATTGTCCGCAGTGCTGTAATAGCCAACCATTTCCAAGCAAAGCATTCCTAGGATCTGCTCAACTTGCATACGGGCTTGGCGAGCGTGGTATTGGCTACCCATCGAGCCGACATTGAAGTAGGGCGTCTCTTCGCAGGCAAATGCAACGTAACGAATCGTCCTTTTGCTCTGGTGTTCACGTAGTAATCGGCTCACTTCGAGCATAACAGCCACAGCGGATGCGTTATCGTCGGCGCCTGGGGTTGAAAAGACCGTATCGTAGTGAGCACCCAATAAAATGATTTCGTTTGCTCGCTTGTTACCAGTTTGCTCGACGATTAGATTCGTGGCTTGATCGCCTAATGCATCGTAGGTCTCTCGCGAACTCTTGAAGCCCATTCCCGCCCACTGGCCCTCGATGTAACCAATTGTTGCCACTATCGTTTTGGGCTTCTGCAGGTACCGGGGACCGATCAGCCCTGCCAAGCGATCGACGTGGAGTCGCAGATTCGATTCGATTTGGTTTTTATCTGGTTTCATGAATAGGGCGGACCGAGTCGGCGGAATCAATGGCTAAGCACAACTGCCAGGACTACGAGAATATCTGCAATCCTATATTTGTTAACCAGTCTGTCGGATTCCCGCCAGTCGCTGGCAAAAACCGATAGCACCCCTCTGTGGATATGTACCCAGCCAATCCTGCAGCCTCAGACCGATTCGCATTCCACAGTTGGGGACGACCTATCTCTCTCAATTCTCCAATTACCAACGCTTTCCCACGTCCCCATGCTTCCGCTGTTAACCAGTCTGTCGCCTTCCGAGATTGGGTTGCGTTCGGTCCCCGAAAGCAACCCATTTACGTAAGGTTCTCTGTTTTGGAAAGTGTGGAAACACTGGGGAATGAGCAGACGTTAATTTGGACTGTTCGAGACTCTTTCGATTTAGGCGACCGGAAGCAACTCATTTACTGAAAATGGGATTTGAAATACCAGTCCAGCCAACTCAAACCAATGCCTGCCCAACTGTCCGATGGAAATGAGGCTGAATGTCGCTGGCTAGTATATCTAGCAAGCCCTCGTCGATTTCACTGGTTTGCTCGAGCCTAGTTCTCTTGGCGTACGCGTTGCCAACAAGTCGATTTCCGCGAATGAATGGGACTGGCAATGCAAATGGAGCAGATTGCGTAAGTGAATTTGAGCGTTCCCGGCCAATAGCGAGTGCGACCTGATCTTGGACGCGGTTTTTGGAGAGTTCACTTACGGATGGCGGCCTCCCTGCGACCCAGCCGCTAAAATCAGTGGCTGCAATCGGGATTGACCTGTTGGTGTTAAGCGTAATTTCGGATTCACCTTCTCCATTCGAACGATCGGCGTTAATGAAATTGATTACGATGAGAACGTCTAAAGGTGTGAGTCGACCGTCGCCGTCGACATCAAAGTAGGGAGCTGGTCGGAAGTCCGCCGAAGGAGCGGGCAATACATCGGACGAAAGACCAAGGTTGATGCGGTTGATGAGAACTAAAACGTCCAGAGGGGAGACGGAGCCATCTGCATCTACATCGGTTGAAACTGACGGGTTCGTCCAGGTAAGTGGCAGAATGAGGATCGATGCTTGGGCGACTGCTGGCGTGCTTTGGCGGTGTCCGACGTTGTCGGTGGCGACCGTGTAAAAGGAGTACGTGTGGTTGGGTTCAAAGGTGAAGTCGAATGATGTGAGAGAGGTGCCGGCAACATAAATGGCGTAAATGCCTCCGTCTCGCGAGACGTAGAGATCATAGCTGGCGACACCAGAACCACTTGCGTCATCCTGACCGGACCAGGTGACGTCGAAGGTCGGTGACGTCGTCGTAGCAGGCAACGCTGCGACTTGGCTGGTCGGTCCAGCGGCATCGAGCGTGTTGTGGACCAGCGGCGTGTCGATCGGATCATTGGTATCAAAGTAGATCTTAGCGCGGTTGGTGATCTCGGTTCCCGATGGCAGTCCGGTCTTTGGTTTAATGCGGTAGCTCACCGACCCTTGGCCGCGTCCAGTCACGTCGTTCGGGTAAAGGAAACCGACAAGCGGGTCCTCTGGCGACCAGCCAGTGACCGGATCGACCGCCCGCAGTACGAGCGTGAGTTGCCGCGTATCGCGGTCGAGGTCGGCCGTCACTTCAACCCGAACGGGCGTGGCGACAGCGATCATCGCCACGGTTGTCTCGAAATGGCTCAGGCCAGCCGAGACAGAGATCCGCTGATTAGCAAAGGCTATCTCGGTCAACTCGAACGAATCGAGGTCAAGGTCAGCATCGAGTATATCTGTGACGATGATCTCACGAGCCGGGGCTGTGGCGTCCGGCTGGTTCTCGAAGCGAACAGTGTACGCGAGTGATCTGTCTGCCACGACAAAAGCCGTGTCGCCGACGCCAGCCGGGGCGAGTTTGTCGTTCGGGTCGCGGGAACGAGCGAGCCACGACAAGAATTGAAGAGTAAGGTAGTTAGGCAACCCTAACGGCAGCAACCATGGCGGTAGTTTCAACTCCGGCACAGGGATACTGAGCCCCGGCTTTGTGATCATAACTGGGATTGAAACCCCAGCGCCGATACCGACCTCAAGTGAGACGGGTCGCAATGAATCATCGAACCCGACTCCAACTCCAGCTTCCGCTCCTAGGCCAAGTGAGATAGCCGTTTTGGGTTCTCCCCAATTATATTCGAAATCCACTCCGAAATCCCACAGCGTACCGACGGTCAGATCGAAGTCCAGTGATAGCTCGTTTCCACTTGGCGTTCCGGCGTATCGGAGAGATGCGCCATATGCCAGTATGTGTCCCCCAAAACCTACGCTAAAACTCCGTAGGCCAATGGGATCCATGAACGAGGCGGGGCTATTTGACGCATACGTGTAAACGTGCAGGCCACCCGCTATTCCCGCTGGATCCATGGAACAAAACCGTCCATCGACATTGACGTAATTACGTCCCCGCATGAACTCCAAACCGTTGCCCTCATTCATCACTCCAAACTCGCCAACGTACTCGAACGGGTTGGCGACCGTCTCAGTCTTGCCGAGCGACACGCCGAACGGGTCATAGGCGTAACTGTTCAGTACCGTTCCGCCGATGCCCGTTAGCTCGCTCGTGTGGCCGATTGCCTGGAACGTGTAGAACGCCGTGTCGGTCCCATCGTTCCGAGACAGCAGTCCGTAGCCGTGGTCATAGCGGGCAATGAGGTTGCCTGAGCCATCGTACTCGGCGGCCACGTTGCCAAGGCCAGTCGGGTCGATAACGTAACGAGTGGTCTGGCCGTTTTGAGTTGAGGCCACTCGATTGCCGAGAGCGTCGTAGGTGTAGATCCAAGTGTCGGTTGGGTTTGTTACTCCGATGAGCCGGTTCTCGATATTGTAAGCGTAGGTCGTCGTCACGCCGTTTTCGGTCTGGCTGATCAGGTTACCGTCGGCGTCGAAGGCATAGGTCACGCCGCCGACCTGCGTGTACTGGTTCAAGTTGTTGGTCGTGTACTCTGTCGACGTGCCATCATCGATCACTTGCCGTCGGTTGCCTGCCTCGTCGTAGTCATAGACCACAACATGGCCGTCCGGATGTCGCACGCTGACGAGCTGTCCGAGGGCGTCGTAGCCATAATCGAATCGACCGGTGAGCGTCGTCATCGACGTGCGGCGCCCCGAAACGTCATACTCGTAGTCGTACCGAGACAGAACCGTATTGTCCGGCTTGAAGTTGGCCAGGTTCTTGACGTTGCCAGCCTTGTCGTAAAGGTAAGTCGTGTAGACGCCATTTCCGAGTGTCTTCTTGCTCAATCGACCAGCTGCGTCGTAGTCGTAGTCCACGATCAGGTTGCTCGCTCCATCGGTCATGCGGTCGAGCCGACCGATGGAGTCGTACGCGTAATTCTCGATATTGCCATCCTGATCGGTGCGACGAGTGCGACGGCCTGCGGTGTCGTAAACAAACGTAAAGGACTTGCCGCCAGGGTAGTCGATTCGCGTCAGCCGATCGGTCTGTGCTTCATAGCTCATCCCGGTCGTGCCACCGGCGTCGCTCGCCTGGATCAGATTGCCGGCAACATCGTACTGATAGGTGAAATCAATGCCTGGCGTGGCGACGTAATCTTTGCTGGTGACCTGTCCCGCCGGATTGTAAACGTACGCGACCACCTGCCCGCGACGATTCGTGGCGGAGATCACGTTGCCGATGGAGTCGTAGGTAAAATCTTCGTGGGTCAGATCTTCATAGGTGATTCGGGTGAGGTTTCCCCTGGAGTCATACTGATAATCGATTCCGTTTCCGCGAGCATCAGTGAACCCCGAGAGTCGATTGAAACTGGTCTCGTAGCTGAACGAAGTCTGCAGGTTCAATGCGTCGCGAATGCCGGTCAGGTTGCCCGTGGCGTCGTAGGCATAGTCATACTGTTCGCCGCCCGGACCGCCGAGTTGGCTGAACTGAAACTTCGCGTCGTACCCGAACTCGACAATCCGACCATCGGCATCGCGGACTTGGGCGAGCTGTCCGCCGAGTCCGAAGTTCAGCAGTGTGTCACGGCCCGTTCCATCGACGACTTTGACTCCACCCGCCGACACATAGTTGAACGTGACCCGTTCGGTGTTGGCATCCTGCTTTGTCTCGGTCAGTCGGCCCTGATTGTCGTAAGCGAAGTAGTCGTGAGTGCCATCGACATGCGTTACAGACAACAATGCGTGACTGCGTGGATCGGCAAAGCTGCCAAGGTTTACGAGTTGAGCCTTCGAGTTGAGCACGTCAAACGGAAGCTGCGTTACTGCTGCGTACTCATATTGCGTGACGCGGTTGCCAGGTGCGACGACTCGCAGCAAGTGCTGCCGAGCCGCATCGTACTCGTAGGTTGTGATCCGGTCATCGGCAGTACCGGACCCCATCGTGTCATTAATCTGACTGAGCAACTTAGCCGTCCCCACATTACCGGAGTAGGCAAGCAGCAATTGTCGACCATTGGAATGTGTCAGAGTCGTCGGCAGTCCGTCTGTGTAACTCAGTGTAATCCGGTTACCGTTCGTATCTGCGACAAAGTCGAGCACGCCGTCGGTGCGGAACTGCCAGAGTGTCTTGTCTGTTTCGACAAGCTTGAAAACGCCCCCCGCAAGCGTCAGCTGGCCGTAGTCCCCCGGTGTGGCGAGGTAGGTTCCGTTCTTGTTCTTTGTAAAGAATCGATCAACTCCGCCGGGACCGTGCAGCGTGATGTCACCGTTGTCAGAAGCCGACCAGCGGATATCCCAGTTGTGCGTCCAGCCTCGCCCCATTGTGCCGGTACGGAAACGCGAGACGATGTCCTGACCATACACGCGACTGAACGTGAGCGGCAAGCCTGGTGCAGCCACCGAGGCATCGACGGCTCCGGCCAGATAGCGGACGGGGTTGAGAGCCGCCGAAGCACCTGCGACCTCGAAGCCCCAGAGAGCAGCCACCGAACTCGTCGTTTGCCCGACGGCAGCCAGATAGTTCGCATTCTTAGACATCCGCGTGACGTAGTCTGCCCAGAGGTCGCTGCCCAACGGGCCGTCCAGGTAGTGGTCTCTGACGTTGTAGAGAATTGTCTTCCAGGCATCGGCCAGGATCGATGCGGGACGAGCCGCCATCAGCTCGCTCCAGTCGATCATCAGGTATTCTTCGAAAACGTTTGCCGGATTTATGGTACTCCCGCCGCCACCACCGCCACCTCCTCCGCTGCCACCTGTATCAAAAATCACACGGTTGCTCGTCGCATTACTGCGCACCACACGCAAGGGTTCAACAGGAAGAGATGGATTGATCACTCGCACGCCTGTAGCTGGGCGTTCGAAGGGTATTCGCTCATGCGGGCCTTCCACGTAAGCGACTTTCTCGGTGGTGTCCAGCGCGGACAGGCTACCGAGCGAGAAATTGACTTGGTCTCGGCCCAAATCCTGAGACAACCCAACGTAGTAAACCGGCAGACGGCCCGATTCGCCTGGCTGCAGCAGCCCGGGTGTCGCGCTGCTGCCAATTCCGAGCAGTTGCACCGACCCGCCCAGGCCATTTGGAATGGTTCGCAGTGTTTGCACGGTGTTGGCGAGATTCTCGTCCGTGGTCAGCAGACTGTTGCCGTCTGCGCTGACCTGCAACAGCGGAGCTGCCATTGCAACGTTTCCACTGTTGCGATATTCGACCCACAGAGTCTGTTTGATGGGGAAGCCAGGGCTCACGCTGCCGGGCACGACCAGATTCGTCTCGAGTTTTGCCGGTGCGGCCGCGATGAGTTGATAGGCGTTTGCAAGTTCGACAGAAGTGCCATCCTTTGTGACTCGTACGGAGAATGTTCCGAGCGTGACAGTGTCCAGATTGACGACAGCGGTCAGCGTTGTTGTCGAAATGAAATTCACCGGCACGAATTGGTTGAAACCCTGGCCGTTGTAAAATGCGAGGGTGGAGTTTTCGTCGAATCCGACGCCGGTGATTGTCACGGTTGCTGGAGTCCCGATTCCGTGCCGAGCGGGAGTCATGCTCGTCACGAAGAACGGGGCCCGTTCAGCGGTGATGGTGTATGGCAACGTGCCCGGAATCTGATTGCCGTAGACGAATACGTAGTAGACTCCGCCGCCGTGAATTGCCTTGAGCGAGATTCCCTGATCAGTACCGGTCGTCGCTGACCGCTGATCGAATGCCATGCGACTCGGCAACCCGGCGTAGCTCGCATAGAGCTCCGTTTGTGAGCCGGCCGTGGATGAATGAAGCTTCAACTTGAGGCTGTCGCCACTTGCCAACACGATCTTGTAATAGTCGCCGCGATCCGCAGTGGTCAGGGTCCCGTTTACTGTTGTGCCGTCTGTCACAAGCGGATGAACATCCAGAGGAATCACTGAACTGGCGATGAGGTTGTCGGCCTCATTCGTTTCTCGTTCCTGATTGGCCACATCGGCGCGAACCAGAATGCGGTAGTTGCCCGGCGATTTACCTGGCACATTGATCGTTGTTGACGCCGTATACGTCCCCCCCTCAGCAAGGCCCCCGGTGTGCTCAACGGTCGTGAGCCGCAGATCGTTGATATCCCATTTGTCGTCGGCTGAGAGATAGACAGCGTCGATCCAATTGCCGACCAGGACCGCCCCGGTCCGATTGGTTCCGTTCCACGACACCGAAACCGGCTCACCAGCCCAAAGCGGACTGGCACCCACGACGAGGTTGCTTAAACCCAGATCGACAGGCACCAGATTGAAGGTGGCGTCGTAGATATCGTCCGTGGTTTCGCCAAACGTTCCATCGCGATCCTGGTCAAGCTTGTTGCCTGCTTTGTCGCGAACATCCGGTCCGATTTTGACGTGATACAAGCCGACCAGTGTTTGCGCGGCGAAGGCAATCCGGAAGCGATTGAAGCCAACTTCAGTGATGCTGCCGACCGGAACGTTTGTGGCGTCGGGCCGAATAATGGTAATGTCCGACGCAGTGAATGTCGCCTTCTCGATTGCCTCGCTGAAGTACAGGTCAGTACTATTGATTGTACCGGCGATATCGCCCGCTGGATTATGAAGTGTGATCCTTGGCGGGGACGTATCGACGGTCAAATCAAAAGCATAGATGTCATCCAATGGCTCACCAGGGATTCCGTCGGCGTCCTGATCAAGAAAGAATCCCTCTTCATCCTTCAATGATGGCAGCAACTTGAAGTGGTACGTGCCATTTTCACTCAGAGCAAACGGAAGATCAACGCGATAGGTGCGGTCGCCAACGAGAGTCATTCCAGTCGGTGTGACGCGACCCATTTGCCCGGTAATTTCAATAGTCGATGAAGAGAATGTAGAGAGATTGATCGGCCGGTTGAACGAGAGCAAGGGAAAATCGATTGCATGATTAATGTATCCATTGCCGCTGCCGACAAAACCGGTTGGAATTCCTGATGGCGTGTGTTGTCGAACATGTGTAAGGGATGGACCGTTCACGACGTAGACAGTTCCGGCGCCTCCGGGTCCGGTGCCCGCGTTGCCCCCCGGCGCAGTGATGCGATGGGTATCGAAGTTGCCAAAGTCGCGAGAGTACACCGCAACTCGGCCACCACCGCCAGCACCCTCGCCCGTGTAGGTTGATGGGCCTCCGGCCGCTCGAATCGCTCCGGTTCCCTGCACCGTTGCCACAGAAACATAAATGCTGCCACCCGCTCCGGCACCCGACGCTACGTAGCCCACGCCGTCGGCTACGATCTGGCCATCCAGAACCAGCGAGTTGGCTGCCACTCGCACGAGTCCGCCGCCAGGATAGTAGCGCCCACCTCCGGAGCCCCAGTCGTCCGGATCAGCGTAGTCGCCATAGATCCTGTTCGTCGAGCCGCTCTGTGGACTACCATACCCGCCATGGCTCGCGCCGCTGTCCCCTGTCGCGCCCCCAACCATTGTGTTTCCAGTCGTACGACCCGCCAAATAACCCTTGCCACTCACGTCGATACTGCTCGTTGCGTCAATGATCACCTGCTCCACAACTGTGAGATCCAGCTTGTACGTCGAACTCGTGGAATTGGCTGTGTGAGTCAGGACGCCGCCATTGATCATGTGGACCGAATTGAAGTTATGCGGTCCGTCGATCGCGACGGTCGCGCCGTCGATGAGAATGTTTTTACCGTTATATAGAGTGTTGCTCTCATTTATGGTTGTAGTGCTGCTGAGAATCACGTCGGCGACGATCAATCTAAGAGAGGCATTGAATTGATCCTCGGTAGCTTCACCGTTGACTCCGTCTTTGTCCTGATTCATGGCATTGCCCGCCAGATCAAGAATGTCAGAACCAATCACTACACGGTAATCGCCACGAACTGTCAATGGAGTAAAATTGAGCCGAAAGCTAGCAGGAGCAAGCTGTGTGACACTAATGATGTTCACAGATCCTGCTGGACTGATGAGCGTGACGTCGATGGGTGAAAACGTCGCGGCGTTTATGTCGCTATTAAACGAAACATCGACGTGATCGTATTCGGCATTGCGTAATTCGGTGGGAGTGATTGACAGTATCCACGGACCACTCACCAGTACTCGCCGAAATTCAAGTTGCTCGAATGTCAGTTTGCGAATCCCATTTCTATTCTTGCGACGACGCTTAGCCATCTCCATCCCCCCCACCCTAGCTAGAACGCGACCTTGCAGATGACTTTGGCTGGGCAAAGCATCTAACCCATCGATTAGATGATACTCAATCGCTCCGCATGTTTCTTATCGCACTAAGCGATTATTGCTCTTGGGAACAATAATTTCCTGGAGAAAAGCGAAATGTCGTTCAGACAAATTGCTTTACTGAAGTGGCGTGCAATTTCTTGGCGTTGGAATCCAGATTTCGACAAGCAACCGACGACTGGACGCCAACTCGCTCCGGTTTCCGGGTTGAACGATGCAAGCCGCTTTGCGAGCAACTCCCACAGCGGCACCCACTCTTTGCTCGACAGATAGGTGGTCAACTGCTGCTGTGCTTCGACGTAACTCCGGTCTTTTTCTAAAGCGATGACGGCCTCCAAGCCTTCGTCATCGACTTTTGCATGAACCTGTTCCAGCGCAGACCAGAGCAGTTCGGACATCGGGATGATGTGAACTTCTTTCCCAGTCCTACAGCAAGCCGCCAGCGCCGTAGCCGAAGTAGCATCCAGACATCGCGTTATTACCGATCGAATCTGCTTGCTCAGGCATTACCAGTTGGCTTCCCTGCATTTCGATCAACGAACTTGGATTCATCATTACGTCAGTTTGGGTGTGATATTGGGGGTCACTGCCCAATTGCAAAGAACTTAATGTCGTCGGTGTTTACCGCTACCATTCGGGCCAACCAACACGAGAGGTTGCGGTTTGTCATTTTTAAATGGGAAGTCAAATTTCAGTTTGGTTACCCAATCGAGGAGGACGAAGAGCCTGCGATGAATCGCGTCTCAAGACATTATAGGAGACGCTGGATTCGGACTACTTCACATGCAAACGTCTGTGCTGATACACTAAATCACGAGTAACAGACATTTTAATATTTCGTGTTTTTTGACCTGTCGGTTTTAGCAATGAACGACCGAAACCCATACTCTAGTCCAAAGTCGCCTAAACGGAATTCGTCCATTCTAGATAAACGATGGTCGATTGAGATGCGATTCTTTATTTCCGCAATGTGTGGCTCTTTGTTTACCGGTGTGTTCTTGTGGGCAAGTATTTTGGGGACCGG
>JANMHA010000043.1:0-19924 GCA_031374925.1 Pirellula sp.
CCGACCAGCCCGACAACCACTGGCTGGACTGCCTTGTGGGAGCTGCGATGGCGGGATCCATGCAGGGATGCGTGCTGTTTGGATCCGATGGTGGCCGTGTTAAACGAAATGATCGGGTTAGCTTCAAGGAGCTTCAAAAGAAACGAAAATCGTGATTGCCACAAAAGTGCCGATTTGGAGTCTAAGCCGGGCTTTGATGCCGAACCCTCGAACTGCATTTTGTGTTTTTGACTAAATCGTCTGATTCCCCTTCGACGCTCCGGCGTGTCAAACCGGTGCGAGTTGAGGTTAGGCGAACTCACTTCGATTTATTGCGTCCCTGACACAAGCTTGCTTCCAAGTTGAAACCGCCGATTAAAGACCTTTATGCCGGGGTGGTTTGCGGAATGGCCCTATTTGGAGCGATGCGAGACCTTTACAACTACGCCGGAAATGACACTACGAAGTCCATCAAAAGGATTCTGATTCAGTGGCCTTAAGGCCAGGCATTTGCTTGCCCATGAAACTGCTTCACCCGAGTACCGCGACGCCGAATCATGAGCATGTTTTACGCAAGGACACTCCCATACTTTTGGCCTCCCTCGAAGAGAAATTTTTCGCGTTCAGTTAGTTTGACCCTGTTTCGGTAGCTGAGTTGGACTACAGTAACGGGTTATTAGCCCGTCGAGGAATCGCTACCGCGTTCCTAAGACGCGCTTAAAAACATAAAGCGTTTCAAAACACAAGGCACCCCAAAGTTTCGGCGTCATCCCATAAGTGCGATGCAGTTGTCGCCATTGTCACGTCAGTAGCTTTTCCGCATTTACGCAGTGACTTTACGATTCCGTGTTAGTTGCGAACAATCAGGTTGGCAAGCTCGTGATGCTTCGCCGCTGTGTCGCGCCCCCCCTGCGAAACACCGCTTTACTCATTTGATCACCTAGATAATCGACATACGTCGTTTCCTTTCCAAAGAAATGCCCCAATGACATTCACTCAATGGCTGAGTCAACAATTCAAATCCCGAGCATCCGTTGCGCGCACTGCCCGCCGCAGGTTACATCAGTCATCGATTCAACGTCGTGTGCCGCAGATGGAGTGCCTGGAACATCGATTAGCGCTCGCCACGCTCACAGTCACTAGCCTTGCAGACAGTGGTGTGGGAACGCTGCGTGCTGCCATCTCGGATAGCGTCAACCGCACTGGCGCAGGCGACGGCAACGACACCATCCAATTCTCCAGCGCGATCGACGGACAGACCATCAAACTGACGACTTTCTTAAATGATCTGTCGGCTGGTTCGGTGATGCCAGGCCCATCGGGCTTGCTCATCAAAAACACCAATCTGACCATCGACGGCGAGACTGGCTTGACAAAGGGCGTTATCATTTCCCGAGACTCTACTGCTGCGGCGTTTCGCCTCTTCTTCATCAGTGCGGGTGCTGACGTCACCTTCAAAAGCGTGACGCTCCAAGGTGGTTGGGCCAAGGGCGGCGATGGCCGCGGCGGCGGCGCGGCGGGCTTCGGTGGGGCGATCTACAATAACGGCAGTGTGACAATCCTGGACAGCACACTCACCGTCAACAAGGCCCAAGGTGGCGTTGGCGGAATTAGCAGTAGTGCCCAAGGCGACGGCGGTGCTGGGCTCGGTGAGGATGGCGGATATTCAGGTGTACGATTGCCGGAAAATGGCGGCAAAGGCGGCGGGCCCAACGGCGGTGTTGGTGGCTCGTTCGGTGGCGACGGCGGCAACGGCGGCTTCGGCGGCGGGGGTGGGGGCGGACAGCTGGTATCCTCCTTTGGCATTACACTGAGCAAGGGGGCTGGCGGTCACGGTGGGTTTGGCGGCGGTGGCGGCGTTGGCGGTGGTGGAAACTACGGGACTGGAGAAAGAGGCGGTAACGGTGGGTTTGGCGGCGGTGGCGGTGCAGCCGGAGGCGGAGACTACTTCGGCACCGCAGGAACTGGTGGGTTCGGCGGTGGCAACGCTAGTGGTGCCAATAGTGGTGGCGGGGCGGGTATGGGCGGAGCGATCTTCAATGAGGGGGGCTACGTCAGCATCAGCAATAGCACGTTGACCGGCAATTCGGCGATAGGCGGCGGCAACGGTAGTGGTCTGGGTGGCGCAATATTCAACCACAACGGCAACATTCAGATCCTCTACAACACCATCTCCCTCAACACAGCAGTGAACGGCGGGCGTGGTGTCTACAATCGGGACGATTCCGCCTCCGTCGCCGCCACAGTAAGAATCAATAACACCATCATCGCTCAGGCCGATACTACCGTCGAGGATTTCACCGACACCGGTGACGGGATAACGACCGGCGTTGGCAACTTGATTGGCAGCCAGAGCGGTTTCGAAGGCAGTTACAGCACCGGTGATCCTAAGCTCGGCCTGCTGCAAGATAATGGCGGTCTGACGCAGACCATGGCGCTCGGGGTTTTCAGTCCTGCCATCAATCAGGGAGACAACTCTTACCGGGTATACGTCGACCAACGCGGTTCTGCGAGGAACATCGCCTTACCAGACATTGGTGCCTTTGAGCTCCGCACGCTGCAATCCATCACCTTCGCTGCTTTGCCGAACAGGACCTATGGCGATGCCGACTTTGTGATTACCGCGACTGCGTCGTCCAACTTGCCAGTGACCTTCACCGCCACCGGCGACGCTAGCGTACAGCAAGTCAACGGTGTGTGGTATGCCCACATCAACGGGGCAGGCAGTGCTACCATCACGGCAAAGCAGGGTGGCAATGCCGAATACGAATCCGCGCCGTCCGTCGCTCGGAGCTTCACCATCGCTAAGGCCGCTTCCGTGACGACTACCATCGGCGCTGGCCCGTTCACCTATAACCGCGTCGCCCAAGTCGGCGGCTCGGGTACGGTAACAGGGGTGGGCGGCCTGAGCGTCAGCGCGACTTCGTTAACCTATTCGGCGAACAGCAACGGGACGGGCGTGGCCGACCAAACCAACGCTGGCACCTATTACGTGACCGCCCATTATGCAGGCGATGCTAACTACTCCCCGAGCAAAGGTGCTGCGGTCGCGATCGTCATCAACAAGGCCAATGCCACCGTGACCGTGGTTGGCTACACAGGCATTTACGACGCAGCGAACCACGGCGCGACCGGTTCCGCGTCGGGCTTGGGAGGTGAGAGCGCCGGTACACTGAACTTGGGTGCCACCTTCAAGGATGTCCCAGGCGGCACGGCACGCTGGGTATTCACCGGCAACCGCAACTACAAAGATCAGAGCGGCGATGTTGCCATCAAGATCCTCCCCAAGAATATCACCGGCAATTTCACCGCCGCGAACAAAGTCTACGACGGCAACAATACCGCGGTAGTACTGACGAGGTCGCTTAACGGCGTTCTCGGCACTGACGCTGTGACCCTGAGTGGAGGTACAGCGACCTTTGCCAGCAAAAATGTCGGCACCTGGACGGTGACCTTGTCCGGCGCTACCCTGATCGGCGCGAAGGCAGGCAATTACGCTCTCATTTCGGTCGCCACGACGACGGCCACGATCACTCCCAAACCGCTCGGAGGCACCGCGGATACACAGAGCGCTCTAAACATTGCCAAAGATGGCACGCTGTTGATCCGGATCGACTTGAATAAGAGTGGCATTGTCGATGGTCAGAGCATCGCACAGCTGTTCAACGGCGCATCGTTCCAACTCACCGTCGGCGGGAAGACGTTCAGCATCCAGTCGCGCGCGGTCGTCAACGGTGGAAACATCCATGTCAGTTTCCAAATGGGCGTCGAGCTCAAGGCGCTCCTGGCGCGGAACACCACGGCCACCAATGGTTCCAAAGCTCCGTTGGTCGGCCTAAGCCTCAAGGCCATGTCGAATGATGGTAACTATGAGCTAAGTGCCGTCGCCTACACCCGACTGTTTAACACGGGGAAATAATCGTGCTGAGGGAACGCACTCACGTCACCGTCGTATGAGACATGCGATGGTGAAGACGGCGCTGCCGTCAACCGTATAACGGCCCCGGCGGAAGAACCGGGATTGGCCGAGGCTAGCTTGGCCCAGTGCGATATGGTTCGATTGATTTGGTGGGAGAGCACGCGACATTGGATCGAGCGTGAGGAGTCCACCGGAGTCACTGAAATATTATGTCAGTTCCTGACTATGTCGACTCGCAGTCAACCCTATATTAGACACGTTATTCGCAGGCCAAACTTCCCAGTTATAGATTGGTTTTAATCCCATTGGAATCTGCTCCGGTCACCCAAACCGGAGCGACTTGGATTCGGGGCTAAGCTGCCTGAGTTTGCGCAAACGGCCACAGGTTCGTGGCTCTAATGACCACCTTTCGACTGAGTCGCGGGTTTGTACTGTTAGCTTCGCCAGTACCCAGAGTCATCACAAAGATACCGAATCGGAACTTTTGTCATGACGGTTCCGTTTGGAAACCGTAGCGTTGCCAATTCGCCATCGATCGCAACTAGGATTGGCTTCGCACCTCGCACGTATTGGTGACTCAACGGTACTTCCTGACCGATGCTTGAACGAAGCTTTGCCGCACGCACTTCGTACTCTACGTCGAAGTCAATTTCTTTTGGTTTTTTAGCCATGACGAATCCATCCTCCTATCAGGATTCTGACCGTCTGTTTTGACACGTTTGGTCATGCTTAATCGTCCACAAACGTGTATGTGAGAATTTTTCCCGAAATATTTCCGTCATTTTCACGTCCGACCGGGAAGTAGTACATGTAGAGGATGCATCGCTGAAAAATAATTCCGCGCGGAATCCGTCAGTTTGAGACTGACTGGTGTATGCCTACAGATAGAGGACCAGAATTTCACTCGATTCACGTTGGAACCATGCCAGACGATCTAGAAGACAACATTCGAGACAACGCCAAAGCGCCTGCGAAAGCTTCGGGCGATGCTGGCAGTGTCGAACAACACAACCTCAAGGATCAAATCGAAGTTGACAAATACCTCGCCTCCAAGCGAGCGACCAAGACCAAGAATCGTGGATTGCGATTCAACAAGATCGTGCCACCCGGCGCGATCTAACCAACAGTTAAATCTTCCGCAATAGGCTGTCGGAACAGCGACACTCAAGGAAAGACACGGATGTTCCAATACTTGTCAGGGATCTTTAGCAATAGACCTCGTCGGGCCGTCCGTCCGTCGAATGGTGGAAGCTTGTTCCGACAGCCTTTCTCATTCAAATCTCGTATCAACGCTCGTTATGATGCGGCGGTGACCAACGATGACAATCGCAGGCATTGGTCGGCAGCCGATGGCTTGTCAGCCAAGACTGCAAACGGCGCCGTTATTCGGCGAACTTTACGCAATCGAGCTCGATACGAGATTGCCAACAACAGCTACGCACGTGGCATTTCATTGACGTTGGCTAATGACATTGTGGGTACTGGTCCTCGGCTCCAAATGCTTACCGACGATCCCGCAGCAAATCGCATTGTCGAAACTGAGTTTGGGCGCTGGTCGAATGCAGTCGGACTTGCCGAAAAACTTCGAACGATGAAGTTGGCTTGCTGTGGCGATGGGGAAGCATTCGGCATCCTTACCAGCAACTCAAAAATCCAAACGCCGGTTCAGTTGGATTTGATGTTGGTTGAAGCAGACCAGGTGACCACACCATTCGGTTTGATTGGAATATACAACTACATCGATGGCATTCAATTCGACGCATTCGGTAACCCAGTTTCTTATCACGTACTCAAGTCCCATCCAGGAGATATGGGAACAGCATGGGGAGAATTTGGAACCTCGGCCTGGGGAGAGTTTCGAACCGTTCAGTCTGAGTCTATGTTGCATCTGTTTCGAGTCGATCGACCTGGTCAAGTGCGTGGCATTCCAGAGATCACTCCGGCACTTCCCTTGTTCGCGCAACTTCGACGTTTCACACTTGCGGTGATTGCAGCGGCAGAAACAGCAGCTGACTTCGCTGGGATTCTTTACACTGACTCACCAGCCAATGGCGAAGCGGATGCAGCAGAACCATTCGAACCGATTGAACTAGAAAAGCGAGCTCTATTAACAATGCCCGGTGGATGGCGTATGGCCCAACTGGAAGCACAGCAACCATGCAGTACCTATGCTGAATTTAAACACGAGATCCTCAATGAAATTGCTCGCTGCCTCAACATGCCGTTCAATGTCGCAGCTGGGAATTCCTCAGGTTATAATTACGCGAGTGGTCGTTTGGATCACCAAACGTACTTCAAATCCATCCGGGTTGATCAGTCGAATATGGCACGGGTGGTGCTCGATCGCATTCTAGCTGCGTGGCTGAGCGAAGCCATTCTAATCGAAGGTTTTCTGCCTCAATCAGTTCGAACAACTAAGTTCGACGCCGCACATCAATGGTTCTGGGATGGACAAGACCACGTCGATCCATTGAAAGAAGCCAACGCACAAGCGACTCGTCTTTCGAATCATACAACGACCCTTGCATATGAGTATGCACGCCAAGGTCGTGATTGGGAAGATGCTCTCTATCAACGAGCCAAGGAATTGGCCCTGATGTCTGATCTTGGTCTTGCTTTACCTGGCGCTCCGGTGCCTGTACTTCCCCCCGATGTCAACGAGGAGTCTCTCAGTGACCCAACTGCTAACGATGAATAGTCCATTGCCAACCGAGCTCAACATCCTCGCACAATCCGACGACAAGCTTCTTAATCTGCAAGCCTGCTCGGTTGAATTCGAAGCTGCATCTGCGGACGGTAATGAAACCACTCTTCGGCGGTTCACAATGACCGCGTACACAGGTGGCCCGATGCAGCTATCTGGCTGGCGTTATCCGGTCGTTGTCGATTTGCAGGGAATGGAGATGGGCAAGCAGCGGCGGCCAATTTTGCTGGATCACACTCGAGATGTGGATTTCGTTGTTGGACAGACCGATTCCATCGCGGTGATGAACAATTCCCTCATTGTGGCGGGCCAGGTCATGGGCGATTCCCCCAAGGCCCGGCAAGTCATTTCACTCAACGACAAGGGATTCGCTTGGCAAGCGTCCATTGGCGCAAGAGCCGACCAAGTCGAATTCGTGGCCGAAGGCAAGTCGACAATCGTCAATGGCCAGGAAGTCACTGGCCCCATCAATGTGGCAAGGCGATCCATGCTGGGCGAGGTTAGTTTCGTTGTACTTGGTGCAGATGACAATACCAGCGCCCAGATCGCTGCCTCCCAAGACGCAACAAGCATCCAATCCAGCGTCGATTCCACTGTGGAAAAGCCAACCGCGTTTGACGCTTGGCTTGGAATCCATGGCTTCGATGCTGACACCTTGTCAACATCGCAAACCGATTCACTGCGACAGATGTTTGCAGTCGCACATAGCAAGATCGATACGGGTTCGTTAAGCGATTCCCCATCGTTGGACGAAAGTCCTGTTCAACGAAATATCCCCTCCGGTGCAGATGCCGTCACAAATTTACGCGCCTCGATGGCAAACGAACTCAAGCGAATCGCTGCCATTCGGAAGATTTGCGATGGTCGGGATGCAGGCATTGAAGCCAGGGCTATCGCCGAAGGCTGGGATTCCCCTCGAACGGAGTTAGAGATGTTACGATCGCAACGCCCGCAAGCACCCGCCATCCAATCGGTCGATCGATCCCTAACAGGCCAAGTGCTCGAAGCTGCCTGTATGTTGGCCGCACGCCACTCGGAAGTGGAATCCATGTATGAACCCAAGACACTCGAGGCGGCGACACGTCGTTTCCGTGGCGGAATCACTCTTCAGGAGCTTGTCCTCGAAGCCGCGTGGGCGAATGGCTATACTGGTCGCAACTTCCGTGACTCGCGTGAAGTACTCCGCTTTGCATTCGCTCCGTCGATTCAAGCTGGCCTCTCGACGATTGAAGTCTCTGGGATCCTTTCCAATGTTGCCAACAAGTTTCTGTTGGAGGGGTTTTTCTCCGTCGAACGCGTGTGGCGAAACATCTGCGCCGTCCGAACAGTCAATGATTTCAAGACGATCTCCAGTTACCGGCTTGTCGGGAAAGATCAATACGAATTGGTTGCACCTGGTGGAGAAATCGCTAGCGGTACGCTCGGCGAGGAAAAGTACAGCAACAAGGCGGATACGTATGGTCTCATGCTGGCAATCGATCGCCGGGATTTCATTAATGACGACCTCGGTGCCATTACCACTGTGCCTCGGAAACTAGGGCGCGGGTCTGGCCTCAAGATCAATGACATCTTCTGGACCATCTTCCTTAACAACGCTGCATTCTTCGTGGCCGGTAACAAGAACTATATCCTCGGAGCCAATACAAACCTTGGGATTGATGGATTGACGCTTGGTGAAACGACATTCATGGACCAGGTAGACACCGACGGCAAGCCAGTCGGCATCATGCCTCAAATCATGCTGGTTCCAACAGCCATTTCGACCACCGCCGCTCAGCTCTACAAGGCGCTGGAAATGCGGGACACAACTGCCAACACCAAGTCGACCACGAGCAACCCGCACCAAGGCAAGTACCGCGTGGAAGTAAGCCGCTACCTGGGCAATGCGACCTATCCGGGCGCATCCGGCAAGGCTTGGTATTTGCTTGCCGACCCCAACGACCTGCCTGTAATTGAAGTCGCATTCCTCAACGGTCAAGAATCTCCCACGATCGAAACGGCCGAAGCGGACTTCAACATCTTGGGCGTGAAGATGCGTGGATATCACGATTTTGGTGTGGCACTTCAAGACCCACGTGGCGGGATGAAATCCAAGGGCGAAGCGTAGCCACTGTTGAACTGCGTTCGAATCACTAACTGAACCATTTATTAAGGGGACTCAAAAACGATGTCACACGACTATTTTAAGAATGGCGATGCGATCGACTACACAAACGGAGGTACTGCTCTTGCTGCTGGCGAAGTTGTAGTTGCAAACAGCAAGCCACTAGGCATCGCAGTTCGACCAGTTGCGGCCAATGAAACGGCTGGGATCTGCCGAAAGCAGGGCGCTATCTTTAACTGTGACAAGGCTACCGCGACAATCTTTGCGGTCGGGGACGATGTCAATTTCGTTACGGCAACCAAGCTTGCAACGAGCGCTGCCGTTGCTGCGGGCATTATCGCTTTGGGCCGATGCGTCGAGGCTGCAGGCAACGGACCTACCAAGGTCAAGGTCGCCATCAACTTCAACTAGGCTTCTCTCTCAATCAGGGTGGACCATGTTCGTTTGGAATTCCAAGTTAAAAGCTGAAAACCAACGGCTTAGCGAAAGTCTGGCTGATTTGAAGTCTGACCTCACGGCAGTCCTTACGGCGTTCGTTTTCACTAAGCCGGGGCTGAAAAGCAATCGTCAGCTTCAAAACGAGGTGACCAAAGCGGAATCGACGATCATCCAAATCAAAACGATTGTGGAACAATCCGGCAACTAGTCAAACCAGAAACTGGAGTAATGGAATGAAAATGGTTCGATTGTTGAACGTAACTGTTTGGACAACAATTGTGCTCCTATTGATGTGCATGCTCTTTACTGGCTGCGCAGAGAAGCAATGGAGAGAACTCGCCCGTCCGTCTGTGGAAATTCCGGCTGCGAACGTGCCTCTTGCCCTCCGGCAAAAGAACTGGCCTGATGCCCGCGGTTCGGGATCGTGTGTTATCGCTTCGACCTGTTCAGCACTCCAGTGGCACAATAAGCCGGAATTGGCTGAGCGGTTTCGCAAGTCGTACGCTGGCGGCCAGACGGAAAACAGCATTAAACAAAAATGGGCAGCCAACGGAATCAAGTTCGTTGCTCCCGAGCGGGACCACGAATACGGCGACCCCGAGTTTCTGGAGTGGGCGAGTCGCACGCGCCGCGCAGCCATTATTTGGTACTTCCCGAATCACTGCGTGACGTTCTGTGGGTTCTCCAATTGGCAGGGCCGCGAGGTTGCATGGCTGCTCGATAACAATCGCAAGGAGCGGTTTATCCCAATCCCAAAGCAACAGTTTCTGACCGAGTGGCGCGGCTTTGGTGGTTTTTGTGCTATCCCACTAATCATTCCCGCGCCATCCATCCCTTTCCAAGGCTACGAGGTGAACTAATGTCGAGAGTAATCGTTGTATCGGTGTCCGTTGGGACGGGCTTGCTATTGGTTTGTATGGTTCTGTTGCTTTCGTTAGCAATCGGAGCTGCGGTTTGTGTCCACAGCAATGAGCCGTCTCTAACACCAGACATCTTCAGACCCAAATCGGGAGCGATCGGAGACGTTGAGCGATCGATCAACAATTTGAAATACGGTCCCGTCAATTTGGATGCGGCTAAAGAAGTCAAGAACGGTCTGTTTTCAAGGATTAGAGACAATCGTCAAGCACGAATTTGTGCTCCTGCTCCGCAACAAGCATGCGTCCCTATTCAAACCGCCCGAGTGATTGATTCCTCAGACTGCACCTTTTCCTATTCGATCGTCCAGCCGCAGCCTATTGTGATCCAAGCGACCGGAATCAAACCATCGACTGGAGAATATCCCGCAATCAATCCCCTCGAGTCAGTGAACGGCGATTGTCCAACATGTCGTCCCCATGTGGAAGTCGAAAAGCTCCTACGCAAGAAAGAGTCGCCGCGAGCTGAGAACAAGACAGGGTCTTTCATCTGTTCGAACTGTAAACAACCACATGTGGGTGAGGAGTGGCATACGGATTGGTCTGCGGACGGTACGCCAATCACCTTCCTCTGTGAGAGTTGCTATTCACGCATGACCGCACAACAGCGAATCGCAGTCTACCAAGACTACGTTTCACGGCAAACGAAGAAGAATGGAAAGACTGCGCTCTTACATCAGGAGATCGGGGAATAATGCGAACGCTATTGCTGCTAATAATTGCTTCTTGTGGATGTGCTTCGATTGCGAATGCCGCAGATCTTCCCGCCAATGACGCTGGCAAGAATCAGCTTATCATTGTTGGCCAACCAGGGGACATTCCCGCAAAGTGGTTTAATGAAGTTCCCGAGTTGATTCAGACAAGAGAAGCAGTCGCGTTCACGTTGTTTACTCCAACGTCGACGCTATTCAAAGAGCGGTATCAGTCAACGCTTGGTACGGATTTTCCGATCGTTGCCTACCTCAGGCCGGATGGTGGCGTGGTTTATTATGCGGACCGCAACACGCTTCCGACAAGCGGCGCAGCTCTGTTTCAGGAAATGAAGGCGGCCGCATACCTTGCCAAGAATGCTAAACCCGCCACTCGCGCCCCGGAGGAGCTCGACGTTTTTAATATGCTCCAAGCGGATTGTCCCGATGGAACATGCTATCCCGACCAAAATAGCGACGTGCGCTTCCCTCGGTTGCGTCCGTTTCAGCAACCCAGCCGAAATCCGCTCGACAAGATCGTAACTGGATGGTTCAGCGACTCGATTTCGTCCGGCATTTGGCTGGTGTTCTCGATCATTGCACTCGGCTTTGTTTTGTTCTTTTTCGTGCTTCTGATCGGTGCAATGTTAGTTATTCGCATGCTTTGGAGATAGTCAATGATCAGCTTATTGGTTGGGCTATTTCTAGCAGTTTGCGGGCTGCTCTGCATTGGAGTGTTTTGCGTCGGTCTCCTCACAATCCTTCTAAAACTGTTTAGGTAAATGCCATGGGAACAAGTTTCATTAGCGTACTATTCGTGGGAATCACTATTTTGATCGTGTTCATGATCCTACTGGTGGTCCTGTTGTTCTTCGGAGTCGGCGCCTACCGATTGATTGCAGCTAGAAAAGCGCTATCTGCAATCGATTTATCCGATGGCCTCGACGAATCGGAGATTCAAATCATTCGCAATGCCTTGCTAAAGAAGCAGACGGCGGACAAGGAAGCTGCTGTCAAAGCCAAGTTGGCGGACGTGGCCAAGTCGTAGTTTTGTTCGCCGCTGGATTCAAAGGACCGATTTTGAATGACCAACATACTCGAGCAAGGAAGCCAATGGCTAAGCGATCAGATCGACCATTACGCAGCCTCCAGCGTGCTGTACCGTCGTGGTTCGCTGACGGTACCAGTGCAGGCGGGCAAAGGAAGATCCACGTTTGAGATAACGGACCGAAGTGGAATCCTGGTCGAAATCGAGTCTCGCGATTTCCTCATCTCCGCTGGAAATTTGCTGTTGGATGACATCCCGATCTTACCGGAAGTAGGCGATCGCATCATTGAAACGATTGGCAACAAGCTCCATGCCTACGAAGTCAACAATTTTGGTGCTGAGCAGCCGTATCGATTCTGTGATCCGTACCGCTACAAGCTTCGAATTCACACACGGTACATCGGAGTGATTGTCAGCTTATGAGCACTCCCGTGATTCCAGGTGTAGCCACAGATGGTCTGAAAGCAGCGGATTTGCTGTGGGCAAGCATCCTGAATAAACCTTTGCTTTTTCCGCCGAGCCTGCATTCACATGTTTCGGGCGACCTACCTGAGAACATTGCGTTCAGGGATCAAGCCAACACATTCACGGCAAACCAAACCGTAACAGGTACGATCACTGCAAGCGGTTTCGCTAGTGCCTTAAAGTACCAACTCGCGACAGCCACAGTGTACGGGCCAGCCTCCATTGAACGAATAGCTGTTAATGACTACGACGCGAACTTTGGAGTCAAGATTCAGTTAGGGTCGTCGCATAAGTTTACGTTTTCGGCAGACTACCCAACGGGTTATTGGTATAGCACGGAAGCTAAGCCTCGTTGGGGATTTCGACAATACGGTACTAATGAAGTTGGACACGGACTGGTTTTCTCAAACGCTGGAGTCGATGTTTCTCTCAGTGGTGACTATTCGGCTAATCTCAATGTACGAAATTCTGCCGGGGCTTTCACTGGTATCAACGCGGGCCACTTAACCGCTGCTTCTGTGTTCTCGGCAGGATACGGTTTTTTTGGAAATTACGGTTTAGCACTGGCCTATCAAGCAGGCAGTGGAGTCGCAGTAAACCAAAACAAATACTTAGACTTCAACGCAACCGGACCAGACAACACCCCTGGGTTGCGAATAAGGCAATCAGTCACGGGGACTCTAGGGATATATGACGGGACCGGCAGCACAGCGGGGAATTTAGCTGTTGGCACCATCACCGCAAGCGGCACAATAACAATTGGCTCAACGTATCCAGTTTCACTCGGTAGTGATGTTGCTAACGGTGCATGGATTCAGTTCGGAATCAGCGGCGGCACTATAGGTCTGGCAAACGCAAGCCCCTACTGCCTATTCCCAATGCAGGACGGGGTGTTATCCGATAATACATTGAGGATTGGTCGAAGTGATTACCGACTTAGCCTGATTCACTCGGCACAATATTGGCTTGGGCCGGTTGATTATTTTGATAGCGTGTCTGGTGGGACCAGTCGATGGTCAACTCCATATGCTGGGCGTTTTATCTTTACCCAAGGGCAAAATGCTCAGTCCATGCAGTTGGCCTTGCAGACAGCGGAAGGAAAGTTTGGCAGCATAACTCACTACGATGTGAATAATGCGAAAGGCCGCTTGCTGGAAATCGGTGCGGATCCAGCGGTCGCGATATCCATCGCACCGTACAACGATGAACTGGCTCGGTTTACATCTTGGAATGCGACACGTCAGATTGAACTAAAGGCGCCTGTCATAGTCACGGGCACTATCACCACAAGCGGAAGCATCTTAATCGCAGGTACTTATTACGAGTCAGCGAGAATATGGCATTCTGGTGAATTTCATTTGTATAGCCAAGGCTCTCCATTAGGAACATCGGACCAATCATTCTATCTGAATCGTTGGAGCGGTACGGCTTACGAAGCTTATTTGGACACGGGTGGTAAAACTTTCAGTGTCGCTGGCACTATCACCGCACCGGGTGCTGTAATATCCTCTGGCGGTAACTTACCGTTCATTGTCTCGAGTACGTCTCCAGCCGACACGGAATTGCAGATCATTAATACGGCTGCTGGAGGTAGGATATGGACCCTAGCATCGATGGGTTCGTTAGGTTTCTACGGATTGGCGCCAGGGACTTTTATGATTTTTGATGGGACTGCGGGAATCACCCGGCTGTCAATCAATGCCTCTGGCGCTCTTACTGTCCCCGGAACTGGCACCCACACATTCGGCACGACCAACACGGTAACGATGACCGCTGGCAGCATCACCACAAGCGGCTCAATCACAACAAGCGTACTTCGAGGAGTTGTTGATCCGACTTATTACAACATTGCATTGACTTCGTTCGGGACTGGTGCGAACAAAGTATCAATCTATGATTCAGCCCCCTACATAGTTTTTCGAGAGGCAACCGGCGGTGGGGCTTATCTCGGAATGGCCACGAATTTCATAATGGAAAACATGAATTCGTCTGGTGCCATCTATATGAAGGCCAGAGGCAACTTTAGTTGGCTAAGCGGGGCAGGTGCTACTTTACTGGACATAACGCAAGCTGGTAACGCTACGCTTTCCGGGGACTTAACTCTACCGGATGGTCAGCGATTGCGATCGGCGAGCAACTCGATGCGACTCGGGAATTACCCAGAGATAGTTGTAACGGACACGTTTCAAATTCAAGGAAGTCAGCAAAGAATCATTTTCGGTGGATCGGGTGCATACGCGAGAATCGAAAGCACTGTCCCATTTAACTTCACGACTTTGACTGGTGCCGCTCCGCAGGGAATTACCGCGAGCGATATTACAGTGGGATCGGGTGCTAATGTAAAGTTGTGGGCTGACGGCAACGGTGCTGTTGTAAGCCAAACAACCGGGGGAGCAATGGCGTTAAAAGTACTCTCTGGATGGGGAGTCTATTTCGATAATTCTCTAACTGTTCATTTAGCTTCAGGTACGGCAGGCGATGGAGCCGTGAGGATAACCACAGCGGGTGACATTACCGCAAAGGGCGATTTGATCCTTGGTTCTGGAAGCTCAGGCAATGTCACCAAATATGTGAAAGCAGCGGCACCGACATCATCGGGCTACGGTAATCATCTCGTGATTCAGGCTTCTTCCGCCAATACGTCTGGGCAGGGCGGGAGTGTGTATATAGTTCCTGGTGCCGGTGCTGGGGGGCCTGGTGCCGGAACGATTTACCTGGGAACAGCCAATTCTTGGGTGGGAGCGTCGGTATCTGGACCACTGACGGTTACGAATCAAGGTCCAAATACGGGAACCGCTTTGAATATCATTGCTGGTGGCGCGACTGGCTTAGCGATCACTTGGGACAATCTAACTCCCTACACCCAATACGGTTTAGCAGAGGGGCGACAATCACGATTCGTTAACTCAAGTTCTTATATGTTTGACGCATCAGTTCAAGCTGCCGCCAGTTCAACGAAGGGGGGTTTGATTGCAACTGACGGAGCGACAACCATTCAGATCCGAGTTGGTTGGTCTGGCAACTACGCTGACTCTGGACAAATCTGGCACAACGGGACAACGCGACAGATCTTTTCGACCGACGGAGTTGCCACGGTCGGAAACATCATGATCGTCGGTGACTATCTTGTACGACCAATCGATCACGGAAACTCGTACATGCGATTCACGGGCACTGGCCGAAGGATCACAGAGATAGTCGGTTGGGATGAAATCCGGCTGGGGATCAACGGTGCGACCAACAATGTGGACATCACTGCAGCAGGCGCCTCGTTTATCGGCCCTATAACGACAATGCAAGCTGCCGGATTAGGCAGAGCTACGTTATCAGCGGACGGTGGCTGGGGTGCTATTGCTTTGTATTACGGAGCTGATGGCCTGAATATGTATGTCGCTCCAGGAGGGGCTATTTACCACGATGCTTCGACGGACTTAATCTACCGCAACGGCATTGGCACAGTCGAGAATGCGCGTTTGAGCTCTATGGGTAACTGGACCACTCGAGGCTTTATTACCTCCGTGATTCAATCTCTATCAACCGATCCAACTGGCTCGGACTTAACCTCGGGCCAGACCAGAACTATTAAAAACACGTCCACCGGAACAACCAAGGTCTGGTTGAATGACGGTGGGGCATTCAAGTCCCTTACGTTTGCTTAGGAAACCGTGAATATGATCACAAACAATCGATTCGTTAAACCCTATTTCTCGTCAATGAAGCTTGTCTTGTTTCCTGGCGTAACCCAAGTCGCAGTCCAAGACAGCGAAGGGCGGCAAGGAATCAAGCTTGTGGATGAGGCTCCGCAGATCAAAACTACCGTTACGGGCTGGATAAACAATCAAGTTGTCCGCCAAGATGTGTTTGTATTTGACGAAGAACCGACCGATTCCCCAAGCATGTCTGACGTGCTAACTAAGGCTCTTGGATTGGGAGTGGACGTAACGGAGTCGTGGAACTCTGCTTTCGATAAGGTCGCGGAGTTGTTTCCAGCGACCAAGGATCAAGAGGAAGGGTCGGAGTCTAATGGCCCGGCCGTTTACCTGCGACCAGACGCCTTCGAAGCCAACCTGCATCCAACGCAGAAAAAGAGCATCACGATCAAAGTAGGTGTCTACTCTGACGGCACCTATACGAAGCTCCAAACTTACATCAACTTGGTGTTCGAGGATGGCGAGACCAAACGGGAGCGGGAAGCGAACCTCGCTCAATTGGCTAAGGCTAAGTCTGAGATCACAGTTAACTTGAATGCGACACAAGCATTATTGGCCGCTCGCACTGCCGGTACTGCGGTTCCCAAGATCGATGGCTTTACATACAACGAGTACGCACTCAAGCAAACGGTCGAGGAACTGACCGCAACTGCTAAACAGCAAGAAACAGAACTCGGGCTCCGAGTCAAGCAGATCGCTGAATTGAACCAAGTGCTGAACGGAGAGCTGTCTCTTTTGCTTGGTTCGAAAACGGCGTTGCATCAATCGGTGATGGAGTCCGTCGGTGCTCTGTGTACAGCGATCCTTATCACGCTTAAGGAAACGCATCCTGATTACAAAGAAATCAATGTAGCCAAGATCATGTCCGAATTCGCTCTCCCAGATATTTCGTAAGTTAGCACTTAGAAACCCAAAATGAAATCAGTCAGCACAACTCGAACCACCGGCCAAACGCTCTACGCGTTCCCAGAGGGAAGTTCGTTGGCTGATTGGGCGACTAAACGGGTGCAGCTTGTCGAGCAATCTTCCCCCAACACGGGCTATTACATTGCAAACCTGGACGAATCCGTCGCATCCCTGTGGCGATTGTTTGTCGGAGCAAGTCAACCAAGTTCGTGGTCCCAATCGATTGAGTATTTCCAAATCAATACTGGGGTAGTAAATTCTGGTTCCGGCGCATTCATGGTCACTATTGAAGTAACGTCTGACAGTGTACCAGTTCGCGGCGCGATTATCACAGTTAAGCTTAGCGGCGTAGTCGTTGCTCACGTCATCACCAACACTGTGGGAGTGGCTGCCGTCGCGTTGGACGCAGGCGACTATACATTGACGATTGTCGCGACCGGATTCACATCCATTGTGGATTCTGCCTTTACGGTCAGCGAGGATTCGACGCTCACACGGAGCTTAACCCTTGCGCCGCTGGATCCGCCATCGACTGCTAATACATGTCGCGTACGACTGCTAGCAATGCGGGGTTCCACTCCAGAACAGGTCCGAGTCGTAATTTCTACAAGTTCGGTTGGCCGGGATCAAGATATCGCGTTCTTCAATACCAGCTTCGACGGTACCACAGACGAGGATGGCTTACTCTCAGTGGATTTACCGTGGTCCAGTAGCACGGGTGTCGGGCTGTACCGGTTCAAACTCATTGATCTGGTTTCAGGCAAAACGCTACACGATCGAACTTGTACGGTCCCAGACGTGGCAAACGCCAACTATGAGGACCTCGTATGACTACTCCTTTGATCCTTCGTCTCTGCGATAAGGTAGTCGAATTGCTCAATACCGGTTCGCGAGACGGCACCTACGAAATGCGTTTCGAGGCGGTTCGACACTTCCAACCAAGATTCACGCTGCCTGAACTTGAGGAGGGTCTAAAAGTCTGCGTCGTACCTGCCGAAGTCGAGCGCAGCAACCTAACCCGATCCGTCAACCAACAGAATTCGACCATCCAAGTTGGAATCCTTGCCAGGGTGGATACAACCCTTGCTGGCATTGATCCGTATGTGGCATTGGTCGATTCGATGGCATTGAACCTCGACGGAGCGCAATTAGACAATGTCTCATGCGTCCTTGAAGCCCGCATAGCTCCGATCTTCGACCAGCAGTTGTTGCGAGACAACCAGCAATTCACATCGATCATCTCGCTCACAGTGAGGTCGTACCTATGATCACGATGAAACCAGCCAGTGCCAAGAACTTCTTCTTTGATCGTACGCTTGTGACCCAGTACATGGATCGAAAGACTGCCTCGGCTTTGGCGCGTGGCGGTGGGCTAATTCGACGCATTGCACAAAACAGCATGCGATCTCGAAAGAAGGCCTCGGCACCTGGCACGCCTCCATCGAGGCACAAACCCCGTGGCCAAGGTCTGACGTACATCCTGTATATTTTCGACCCGCGAACCAAATCGGTTGTCATCGGTCCAGTCTTATTCCCTAACACTGTGAACGACGACGGAACAACGGCGGCCGAAGTAAATGAATTCGGTGGCCGCGTCAGACGTCGAGCAAAGCGAGCGCAAGGTCACGTGTTTTCAATCGGAGAACGTGGGCCGATTCGAGAGATAAGCCAACCTTCACCTCGGTCAAAACGATTCGCACGGCCGATTTTGGTTTCCGCCAAGCAAGTCGAGCGAGCTCAACGGATCCACGATGAGTACGTGCTGTTCCGATTCGCTGCTACCGGCGGCGTCGCCAACTATCCCAAGCGAGCCTTCATGGGACCGGCGCTCGATGTCGCCAAGCCTAAACTACCTGAACTGTGGGCTTCTGCCGTTCAAACCTGACCTCTGAATAATGACTCTGATAACGAAACGGATTTTAAATCATGGTAAGACTCGGACTCAAAGCCAAGCTGTATCGCAACACGGGATCATACGGATCGCCAGTATGGAACGAGGTTAAGAATGTCAAGGACGTAACCCTTACAATTGAGAAGGGAGAGGCCGATGTTAGCACGCGAGGCAACGATGGCTGGCGAGCACTTATCGGCACTCTCAAGTCCGCATCGATCGAATTTCAAATGGTCTGGGACACGGCCGATGATGACCACATTGCCTTTCACACCGCGTTTTTTGCCGATACTGCCGTCGAGTTTGCAATCATGGATGGCAAGATGGTCGCCGATTCGGGCGGGGAAGCCAGCCAAGGACTCCGCGCCACCTGCAGCATCTTCAATTTTAGTCGCCATGAAGAACTGGAAAACGCGATCATGACCGACGTTTCCATCAAACCCACGTATGCCATCAACGCCCCATCCTGGATCACCGGAACGGTAGGAGTCTAAAAACAATCATGCCAAATTTCACAGATACATTGGGTCGTACGTGGCCATTGAACATATCCTACGCAACATGCAAAAGGATTCTAGCTCAATGCGATATCAATATCCTTGACGTCGCGCAAATCGATCAGACGATTGGTCGCATGCGACTCGACAACCTTCTTGTGGGAGACATTGTCTTGTGCCTGTGCAGCGCCGAGTGTACCGCACGGGGGATTAGTCTCGATAACTTCCAGGACTCGCTCGATGGAGAGGCACTCGACTGTGCCAGTAGTGCTTTGCTGGAGGGGTTAGCAAATTTTTTCCGGAGAGGTCAGAAGGGAAAGCTTCTGACCGAGATGATCAGCAAGCTAAAGCAGATGGAACTGACCGCAACCAACCAGGCTCTGGCAGACATCGAGCGCGAGACGAGTGGGACGCCTGGCGATTTGGCTACGGTCTCGCTGGAATCCTCCACGTAGATCCGGGCTCATTCACACTGCGTGAATTGGTTTGGATGGTCGAGGAGCAGCAAGATAACTGGTGGGATCATACCGCTTCCATCATGGCGATCATTGCCGAGGTCAATCGCGACAAGAAAAAGAATCCAACCCCATTCACGGCCGCTAGGTTTCATCCCCGCAAGGCGAAACAAAAAAGACCACCGGTAGAGCAGGTCGACCT
>JANMHA010000197.1:0-1791 GCA_031374925.1 Pirellula sp.
TTAATTTTGCACCTTCGCGCAGACGGCGTTTCATTTGCGATGCAAATACAGGGTGACCATCGGTCGGGTTTGCGCCAATAATCAAAATTACGTCAGATTGCATGACGGAATCAAACGTTTGTGTACCAGCCGATTCACCAATGGTTTGTTTCAAGCCATAACCGGTTGGGCTGTGACAAACCCGTGCGCAAGTATCTACATTATTGGTGCCAAACACTGCGCGCACTAATTTTTGCGTGACATACACTTCTTCGTTGGTGCAACGGCTAGAGGTAATGCCGCCCATGGCATCTTTGCCATATTTAGCTTCAATGCGTTTAATCTCGTTTGCCGCATAGTTAATCGCCTCATCCCAACTCACTACTTGCCATTCGTCTTGTATACTTTTGCGTATCATTGGCGTGGTAATGCGGTCTTTATGCGTGGCGTAACCCCAAGCGAATCTTCCCTTGACACAACTGTGGCCATGGTTTGCGCCACCATCTTTATTCGGCGACATGCGAACGACTTCTTCGCCCTTCATTTCGGCATTAAAGCTGCAACCTACGCCACAATAGGCGCACGTTGTAATTACGCTGTGTTCTGGCGTACCAGCCTCAATCACTGTTTTTTCCATTAATGTGGCAGTTGGGCAGGCAGAAACACAGGCCCCACACGATACACATTCTGAGTCCATAAACAATTGATTGCCCGCAGATACTTTACTGCCAAATCCGCGCCCTTCAATAGTTAGCGCGAATGTGCCTTGCGTTTCCTCGCAAGCGCGCACGCAGCGGCTGCAAACAATGCATTTGCTTGGGTCAAAGGTAAAATACGGGTTGGATTCATCTTTTTCGGCTTTTAAATGATTTTCACCTTCATAGCCATATCGCACCTCGCGCAAGCCCACCGCGCCTGCCATGTCTTGCAGCTCACAATCGCCGTTGGCGGCGCAGGTTAAGCAATCGAGTGGATGATCTGAAATATACAGCTCCATCACACCACGGCGCACGTCAGCTAATTTCGATGTTTGTGTGTGTACTTTAATGCCTTCTGCCACGGGCGTGGTACAGCTGGCAGGGTAACCTTTACGACCTTCAATCTCCACCAAACACAGGCGGCAAGAGCCAAACGCCTCAAGCGAATCCGTCGCGCACAATTTTGGTACAGTCACGCCAGACAATTGCGCCGCATGCATGATAGACGTGCCTTCTGGCACGCTCACTGTTACGCCGTCAATGTCTAAACTAATGTGCTTTTCACTGATTTTCTTTGGCGTACCGTAATCTTTATTCGGGTCATACTCGTTAACCGAATGCGAATGCGTTGTATATTTGATGTCGTCCATGGCTATATCCTTATTCCTTGGCCTCTTAACCGCTTAAGCGGCAACTTTCTTGGTTTCTACAATGCCCATGTTTTCTAAGCCAAAGTCCTCGCCAAAATGATTCATCGCGCTCAACACAGGATACGGCGTCATACCGCCTAGCGCGCACAACGAGCCGTTAATCATGGTGTCACTTAGATCGCGCACCAATGCCACATTTTTCGCATGTTCTTTAGGGTTGTTCTTGTTGGCAATAATTCGATCAATCACTTCTGCACCGCGTGTGCTGCCAATGCGGCACGGCGTGCATTTTCCGCAACTTTCAATCGCACAAAATTCAAAGGCGTAACGCGCCATTTTTGCCATGTCCACCGTGTCGTCAAACGCCACAATGCCACCGTGACCAAGCACCGCCCAAATTTTGCTAAACTCTTCATAGTCCAGCGGCGTATCAAATTGGCTCTCAGGCAAAAACGCGCCTAATG
>JANMHA010000149.1:0-68486 GCA_031374925.1 Pirellula sp.
GCAGCAAGTTCAGCGACTTGTTTCTCAAGTTCCTTGCAGCGGGTACAATCCGGTTGTGGCGAGTCTGTTTCCATCGCTACAACATAACCCAGACCGTCGGTCAATTAAAATATCAGTTTACCCCCGGTAAACACGTACAGCCAATCAGGTAAATGACTCCCACTCCAAACCCGGGATTGCTTCGAGTTTGATACTTGGCTTGCTAATCGGAATCGCTGCCAAAAGCTGTTGCTTTTCCGTAGCTGCCAACTCGCTCCGGTTTGACACGCCGGTGCGTCGGCGTTTGCTTGTCGCTCAGCCAAAGATCCGCCTCCAAGCGGCTCGCCTGCCCATTCAACCAGCCAGATGCGGTACATTTAGATTTTTCTGCCGCTCACTAAATTCAGTCGACTATGAAGGCGTGGCTTGCACTTGAGAGAAAGGTTCTTTAATGGAATGGGTCTGGGTCGGATACATCGCCAAGCGTCGCGTACCGCAGAGCGGCTGGGTGTCGTCTTGGCCGGATCCTGAGGGCAACGGAGACTCCAACTCTGAGCCGGTGGACGAGATTTGTAGCGTGAGCAACTGCATCGCCCGCGGGTTCCGGAACGCTAGCGACCCCTTTGGCTTATATGCCAACACCGATCTGGCGTGGGCGGCCGTTCCCGTCGAGAGCCGAGCCGATTGCGCCATGTATGCCTACCGGTTGTGGCCGGTTCAGTTTGAGGAAGGAGCGGAGGAGCCGATCGACCTGTGGTGGGAGCTGGCGGTCGAGCCGCTGGCGGAAACGTTCGTCCGCCTCGGGTGGGATGCGGTCATAGGCGGTAACCAGTACAGCTTCAATTGCTCCCCAATGTCGTGCAACCAGGGATGTCGCGTTGTCCATTCCCCGGACATGAATCGCTACTGTCTGGTGTCAAACGAGCGCGCCGCGTTGGAGCTAGCTCACCGTTTCTCGATAGACCAACCCGAGCCCGGTACGTACTGTGTAGTCGAGGTCTGGCGGGACACGGCGACAGGCGCCGCGCCGGAGAATTACTAATTCGGCGGAAAGAGCACTGAGTCTGATGGCCGCACTGATTCACGAGATATGGGAAACGACTGAGAACGGAATGGTGCTACATATATGCTGCATGGCGGGATCACTTGGAGCCGCATGCCGCGAAACGCTTGCATCAAATTCCCGCCTCCTGATTACCTATGTCGCCGGGTGCCACTTCGACGCGATGACGATTTACAACCGCTTCCTGAGTCGGGAACCCTATTCTTCCGAACACGACGGCGATTACCAAGCGTATCCTGAGAAATGGGTTGACGAACAACGCTCCGTTGACACTACGACGATCCTGCGTCTTGGTGAGTTCACGCATCAGTGGTTTGAACTCTGTATTGTGATCATAGTCGCAACTAAAACGACGAGCGATGTTGCGATGGAATTGTGCGTCATGAACAACGGACCGCCGGGATGCGCAAGAAGCACTTGCAGCTTGCCATCCTGAATTCGATAGATCAGTAACCCTGCACTAACACGAGGCATAGCTACGAAGCTGATCCCTTCGATTGTGAATCGCTGGATTGCTCGAACGCAGCCACAAACACATCGGAAGACTGTGCGCCAGACAATGTGAATCTTTTGTTGACGATGAAAAACGGTACGCCGTCAACATGATACCGACGTGAATTGCTAAATCATCCAATTCTGTTCGGACAGTCTGTGTAGTGGCTCCGCTTTCTAACGAGCACGCGGTGGAACGACGTTCGACTTATTCCTAGCGAGGTTGATAAAGTAGTCATCGATGAACTCAATCGGTACCGCTGTGTTCGCGCTTTCTCCCTCGCCTTGTCCGTTTCTATGTGCGTTGAGGTAATTGATAACTACCAGGACATCCAGCGGTGAAACATAATTGTCACTATCTACGTCAAAATAATAAGGAGGGCTGTCAGACGTAATCGGCCCCGATTGAAATTCATTCAAATAATTAATGATCGTAAGAACGTCGAGCGGAGAGACCGTGTTGTCGGCGTCAACGTCTAAAGGATTGGCTGAATTGTGCCATAAGCCATTGCTGTCCGTTATTTTCAGTGTGTTTGTTCCCTGCGTGAAGCCTGATGCAGTCGCTGTAATCGTGACCGTTGAGGTTCCATCCGGCAAGTGATCGTCAACGGCCGTAATGGCAAAGCTGACCGAGGTCTGATTGGCGGGAATAACCACGGACACAGGCACCGTCGCGGCCGTGACATCGCTGCTGGTGAGATTCACGGTCAAGGCATTGCTGAGCTCCGCATCCATGCGTGAAACGGTTCCAACGGCTTGTCCCTTCTTCTCTGGAATAGTGGAAACGTCTACGTCCACGGCCAAAGTTGGTGACAAGGCATGCAGAATCAAACGGTAACTGCCAGTTGCGTTTTGACCACCGCCTAAAACGCCATTTCCTGTTATAGGACTGTACTGAATGTTGCTGTCATTGGACACTCCAATATAAAACGTACCTGCTTCCGAAAACTCATATCGCAAATAAGCGTCGAAGCCAATGACGCTCTCTCCTGGCGCCTTGGCATTGTTGTTGACGGCCAATGGTTGCCCCAGAGCATCAAACAGCTGTAGAAATGAGTTTAGCCCACCTGTGCCATTGGACACCGTATCGATATCAAAATCAACAACTTGGCCGGCAATCACTTCAAAGCTATATATATCGACGTCGGTGTCAAGGGAAATGACGAAATCAACACTGACTGGAGTCGTTGAAATGTTCCCCAAAGGAATTGCCTTAGAAATCGAATCATCTTGATCCGAAGACGTCGACGTCTCTGTTTCGATGTTCGACGGGGCACTACCCGCAAAGGCCAAAAGCAACGATGGGACTTGCGCGTCGTCCGTCTTCGCCGTCACCGAGTCAAACGAAGCCGAGCCGGTTCGAACGAGCAAACCGAAACCGCCGTCGACCGAAACCGCATTGAAGACATGACTTACCAAGGCCGAACTCGTCCCAGCCAAATTAGTGACAGTCAACGTGACCGACGATCCTTTGATAAACACGGTCAACTTGAAATCGACGTTGGCAGTCAGGGCCGCAAAGCTTGCTGATTGATCGACCACCCAGCCTGTTCGGGATGTGTAGTGGCCGATCAGGGCCTCCTTGGTGCCTACGTCGATACCGGCCCACTTAAAGTCGCCGTTATCGTAACGATCGAAGACGAAGCCGCCGCGGCCGGTTGTGGCCATCAACGTGGCCGACAACTCCAAGGCCGCCGTGCTCGACAGGCGCTGCACGTTCGACATGTCGAGCATCGTGTACGCGAGGTCACTCGGCGCCAAAGGCGCTCCGCTATAGCGGCCATTGGCCAGAGCCCAGTTGCCCGCGGACGCATTGCCGAACATGGCTAGAGTATTGGTCGAGAAGTCGTCCGTGCGCACGATGTTGGTCTGCGGCGGCAATACCTGCACGGCGATGTTGTCGATCGCGCCGCGAGAATTGTTGGAACCGAAGCCCACCAGACCCCAGTTCAGGCCGTAGCTCACGCCATCGAGCACGCGCGCCGTGTAGGTATTGGACAAAGAGGAATTGCCTACCACCACCGTTACTGCCGTGCCGTTCACCGACAACAGCACGTCATACCAAGTATCGGCTTTGCCCTGGAATGGCGTCTGCTTGTCGTAGACCCAGCCCGTCGCGGCCCGGCGGCCTATTACTAGCTTGTTGGTCGACACATCGATACCGGCGAATTTGAAGTCCTGGTAGCTCACGTAATCGTAGACCACGAAGCTATTGGCGTTCCAGCCCGCAGTAGGCTTGATGGTCTGAATCCTGGCGGTAACTTCAAAATAGGTCGGCAACCGGTCGCCAACTTGATAGACCGACACCGCGTCGGTGTGCGCAGAGGTAGAGGCCACCTGAAGCACACCGCCCACGACAGCCCATGTACCACTGTCGGGCAACAGGTTTTCGGGCTTGTTGTTGTCGAAAGTGGCGGAGCGCAGCACATCGCGCTTGCCACCGGGAATGTTGCCTGCTTGGGGGTCCGCGGGGGCGCCGGTCTGGTCGTGGAAGAACTGATCCTGCTGGCGCAGCAAGCCCAGTTCACCAAAGGGCTCGCCGTTGCGTAGAGGGTCCGTGGACCCGGTATCGGACTTGCGCGTGATATCGGCACCGTCGCTGCGGCTGAGCGAATACAAGAATTCAGCCAATTGCGGCTGCAAGGTACGGCTCACGGTGGCCGTACCAAAGGGCGCGAACGGCACCAGAAAGGTGTTGAACTCTCCCACCCAGTCAATAAGTCGGTCACCACCGGTGTTGGCGACCAGCACATCCCGCCCAGCCCCGCCATAAGCGCGGTCTTCGAAGTAGGGCTGCGTGTCTGGCGCCTGGTTGTCGAATGGCGAATCGATATTGTCCTTGTTGTTCCTTTCGTCGGTTTCTGTGTTGAGATAGTCGTCGTCGTTGATGAGATCGTTGCCGAAGCCACCGTAAGACGTGTCGCGGCCCGTGCCGCCGACGATCCAGTCATTACCCAGATCGCCGAAGATGCGATCTGCACCGTCGTCGTAGGTGATCTTGTAAGGCACACCATCGGGCGTGATCCCGCTATCGCGCTTCACGCCTTCGCCAAGAGCACTTGGCACGTCCCCGTAGTAGGCATTGGAATTCATGAAGAACTCGCCACGCAAGACGCTGGCTTGGTCCTTGAAGGCCTGGCCGAGAAGCGTGCTCGAGCCGCCGACGATCAGTTCGATCTTGCGCAGCGGGTCGTACTCGTCGTAGAGGGCGAACTCGCCCGAACGGCGCGAACGGTCCCGGTGCCAGCCGGTCGGGTCGTCCAGGTTGTAGCGGAGCATGTCGCCTGTGTTATAAGGACGCGTGAAGTCGCTGCGCACAACCCCAGTCAATTCGTTGGAGATGCCGTTGCTATTCGTGTCGCCGTTCTCATAGGTCTGGGTATATGCCGTTGCGACAGCCTCGGCGCCGGAGATGGCGTCGTCGCCGGAACCGCCGTGCAGCCAGTCACTGCCCAGGCCGCCATAGATCACATCATTGGCGTAGCGCGGCACCACCGTGCTCGGGTTCAGATATGCCCCAATGCCGCCGGCGGAATCCAGATTCCAGGGCGTGAGGTCAACTTCCTTCTTCAGTTGTCCCGACGGGTTGATAACGCTGATTTGCACATTACCCGGCGTGTAGATGATCTCGTTTAGCGCATCCCCGTTTATGTTCTTCAGATCGCTGTCGCTGGCCTTGGCGATGGCCGCTACGCCGTACAACGATTCGCCCAGGCGCGTGGTGTAGCCAGCGTTGGCCGAGTCGGTGCTCTGGCTGTTGCGGCTGGTGAAGATACGGCCATCGTCACCGAGGACGCCGTCTTGGCCGGTTCCGCCACTGATCCAGTCCGCCCCCCATCCACCGATGATGTCGTCATCTTCGGCGTCGCCATAGGCTATGTCGGTACCACCTTGCAGATAGACGACGTCGTCACCCATCTCGCCGTGCACCTCGTCATTGCCGCCGATGTCGTTGGTCGCGTAGATGCCGAACTCGTAGCGCTTGCCCGCCGAAAACGTGTCGGAAAACAGCGTCGGGTTGAAGTCCGGGCCGCCCGGCGTGTAGTCTTTTAGGTCCACACCGCGTACGATGAGCTTTGTGCCTCCGTAATTGTCATAGTTGAAGGTGACATACTGCGGCAGTGCTGGGTTGGCGCTTGGGTTCACATCGACATGGTTCACACCCACGATGCGCACGATGTTCGCATTGTCACCCACGATCGTGTCTGAATCCAGCGCGTGGCGCGACTGGTCGGTGACAGTGCCGTCGGCATTTTGTGCGTTGTTGCGGCTGGTCTGAGTTCCGGCGCCACCGAATAGGATGTCGTCCCCATCTGGCCGATTGTTGGGTTGGGTGAGGCTAAAGAAGGTGGAGCTGCCGCCCACAATGTCGTCTTGTCCCAGGCCGCCGAAGACGACATCGTTGCCGCCACCGCCTTCAATGTAATCGTCGCCGTCGGTCGTGGCCTCGAATGAGGACACGATGGTGAGTGGGCCAACCGGGGAGTTAGGCTCCGATGTGCGCGAAGCCCCTGCATGGCTGGTTCCAGCCACCGCCAAAACGATGCTGCCGTCGCCTTGGATGACGTCGTTGCCGAGCTGGCCAAACAGAAGGTCGTGCTTGGCTCCGCCGGCCAGATAGTCGTTGCCGAAAGTGCCAACACCGACCGTTCCGGCCTCAACAGAGTAGCTGTGCAGAGCCGCGTAATCGATCGTGTACTCGGCCCACCAGGGAGCGCCATCCGGATCGCGGTACCTGCGAGCAACACCATCGGTGAGCAAGGCACCGCTGGCATCGGCCGACGGGATGGGCACCTGCGTCTGGTCGCTGCGGCCGTACATCAAGTTACCCACAAGCGTCTGGAAACGTAGCGTCAAGGTGTCGTCGCTGAGGTCGCCGTCATTGCCGCCCATGCGGGTGAGGCTAGTGATACTGTCACCGAATACCAAGTCGTCGGCCTCGCCGCCATCGACCATGTCGTTGCCGGCGCCGCCGACGAGGACATCCTGCCCTATGCCGCCGAAGATCACATCGTCGTCGCCGTTTTGCAGGCTGCTCGATGCGATGGAAATGATCGAGTCGAGTGCCGTGGTCTGGATCTTCTGCAGCAACGGGTTGGGCTGGTTCGGGTCGGCCACGTTCTGCAAGACAGTGCCATGGTCGCCAAAGATGACATTCTGATAGACCGATTCTGGGCCACCAAGCACCGTGCCCGGACCCTCGCCATAGATCACGTCACGCCCGGCGATGAGCAAATCAACCGCCGACGATGCATAGGGCTCGATGGTGGTGCCGTTGTTGATGGAGGTGGCGGTGCCCTGGACGAACGTGGGTGCCGGGCTGGCATTGGATACATTGATGCTCAGCGCTCGAGTGAGGATGTCCACGTTGACGCCGGAGTCGCCGTAGATGTGGTCGACGCCGCGTTGGCCGAGGATGGTGTCGTCTCCCGAGCCGCCGGCCAAGTGGTCACCCGCCTGGCTGCCGATAATGGTGTCGTTGCCGGCGCCGCCATAGGCTGTGAAGCCCACGGTGATGGTGCTGTTCAACTCGGCCGGCGTGGCGCTGGCAAACAATAGGTGCGCATCAATGACGTCGTTTCCAGCATACTTATACGGATTGGCAAGCGGGAAGACCCACTCATCGTCTTCATTGTCGGCGTCGGCCAGATTGCTGAATGGGTCGAACGGTTTCTCCCCGAACTCCATTCCCAGCACGTCGTAACTATGGCCGCTGTACCAGACACCGTCCTGTGAAGTGTCGCCATAGACCACTAGTGGCGAAGTCGGCCCGGCGCCGCCCGAGACGTTGATCGTGTCGCCGCCCATTCTCACGCCGCCGTTCCAGTTCTTGTCGTAGCCAAACACGGTGAGCTGTTGCGCCGCAGCGGGAGTGAGTGCCGCACCGGAGAAACTCATATTCGTGGCCGTGAGCGCGCTGATGGTGTAGGCGCCCGCGATGCCTGAAATCCAGACCTGCTGGCCCACCGAAAAGCCATCCGTCACCCACGAGCCGGTAAGGCGGGTAAGGCTCGATGTTTGCGTGCTGGCTGAGCCAGCGAATTGTTCCTTCAGCGGGTCGGCGATGTGGACCGTGCGACTCACCAGTGCACCTGCGGTGATCGGCCCACCGGACAACTGCATCACGGCATTCGTGCCTTGCCCAAGGTACGCGTTGACATAAGCCACTGTGCCATTAGTGAAGCTGGTGATCTGGCGCGTGCCGGTTTCACCGCTGACCTGCACATACTGGCCAATGGCATATCCATCTTCAAACCACGATCGGCCATCCACGCGCTCCACGCTGGTAGAGGTGGTTTTCATGTCGCCGTTCACCGTCAACGGCATGTTGCCGCCGCCATGCACGACGGTTAGTCCGCCATGCGCACCGGCCACGAAGACCGTGCGCGTCTGGTTGGTGACCACTGCGGAGGCTGGCATGTCGGCGCCGCGCAGTCTCAAGGTAGTTCCGGAGTCAGCGAGCCCAATTAGACGCCAGGCGCCGTTGACGCCATCCACTCGTACGAGCTGGCCGACTTGGAAGCCATCCGTCGCCCAGGTACCAGCGCCTATGCGCGTGATGCTGGCAGTGTAGTCAGTGGTTGATATCGGAACATGCTTAGCAATAGTGACGCTGCCAGTGCGCTTGACTTCTAAATCGGTCGCAGTGACCGTTCGCAGCGCCGTACCATTGGCAGGCGTGAGCGAAGCCCCCGTAAGCGTCAACACCGAGTTGGCCACGCCCGTGATGCTGACCACCGTGTAGCTGCCAGCCACGCCGCTGATCTGTACTTGCTGGCCCACCAAGACGCCAACCGCACGCCAGTCGTACTCGGCGCGAGTGATGGTGCCACCGGTAAGGGTTCCCGCAATAGTGAAGTTGTTCGTCGCTGTGACCGCCGCAGTCGGATTGAGCGTGCTTTGAATGTCGAGCTTGTCATTGCCTTCGCCGCCGAGGAAGTTGACGACCTCGATGGTGCTGTTGGCGGCATCGGTCTGGAACTGGCCGTTGACGAACGCCACGGTGCCATAGCTGACACCTCCGGGGAAGATCGAGGGCTCGCCGAACGTCTGTGGATTCAACGGATCGATTGACGCGGTAAAGTCCAGGTCGCGCGCCATGCCGAATCCCTTGAGCGTGGTCGACGTCATGGTGCCGCTTCGGTCTTGCTGGCTAGAATCGTTGAAGATATTAAGCACGTCGATAGCGCGGCTTTCGGGCGCCTGAGGGCCGATCTCGAAGAGAGCCGCATCCTTTTCACCCGGTAGCTTGACGCCGTTCTTGAGCGAACGGTCGCTGCCCGTAACGCCGCCCTCGACAGCCAAAGGCCCGGCCAGCTTGCTCAGTCGGTGCGTCGAAACAGGGAACAACTTTACGCCTTGCCGGGTCGGCGGCACCTCATAATTGCCATCGGGCCTGAGCAATACGGTCTGCTGCTTGAACCATGCGTTCGCATCGGCGGCATTGCCTGTGAATGTAGCAACCGCCGCCAAACGCACGATCCGCACGTTCTTGGTCCCGGCCCACCATCCAGGTAAGACTCCCTCGATGGTGAATTGCAGCTTGTTGTCCTTGGCTAGATTGTCACCGCGGATCAGCGCGATTTTCAGGTCCACAAAGTTGGCCGGGATTGCGGCGTCATACAAACGCACTCGCTGGCCTTCTAGAAAACCGTCGGAAAGGAAGCCCGCGTCGCTAGCACTCACAAACGGCCGGGTGACCTGGCGCAAACCGGCATTCAAGCTAACAGATCCTTCCCATACGCCCTGGCGGGTGAGTTGGGCCAGCACTACGTTCGCGACCTCGATGGCGCTCGGCGTACCTGGGAGTGACGTGGTTAACGTGAGTGTCTGGCCTTCCAGCGAAATCGCCTTAACGTAATAGTTGCCGTCGCGCCCGCCCGCGCCGCCGACGCTGATGAAGTCGCCCACGCTGAAGCCTTCATCAATAAAGCTTCCCAGCTCTGCGCCGGTAGCCCGTACGAGCGTGCCAAAGCCGCCAACGTTTTCAAACTTGACGCTGCCCTTGAACGCTTGGGATGCCTGGTAGCCGCCAATTTCCTGGAGCGAAACCGGAACGCCGCGAATGCTTTCCACGTCGGCCAGGCCGTCAGTAAGCACCGCCACGTGCACGTTCGCTGTGGGTTGCATTGTCAGTCGCATTACGTAGTCATCGGTCTGCGTCTCGTTTGCAATGGTGGATGGGTCGTCGCGGACCAGCAGCGTGCTGTCTCCGCTCTCCAACGCGACCACGCCAGCGGTGTCGTTGTCGATTACTTCCACGTCGAGCAAGCCGGTTCCGGACCGAAGGTTGGGCACCGCATAGTCGCCGTTGACGTCCACCGAGGTCGCATCCTTGACGAAGCTAATAACGGCGCGCTCGGGGTCTTCACGCGTGATGTCGTCGCGCGCGGTGACGGTGACACGGATCGGGCTGTCCCAGTTGGCGGAAGTGAAGCTCACGCGGTAAACCGTCGCGCCGGATTCGAGGGTGGTGCTAAAGCGTGAATCCAGGCTGCTCAAGGTCATCGCCTTCGAGCTGTCCAGGTCCATGTTCAGACGCAGCACAATTGTATCGCCCACCTCAGGTTTGCGAGCCAGTTCGACAAGAATATCGTCCTGAAGCTGCGTCAGTGCAGTGCCTTCGATCACCAGGGTGCGGCGGTCTTCGACCGTGGTGCCGAGCTGCACTTCGGTGACATAGACCCCTGGAGTATCGTTATCGCGCACGGTGGCTTCCACGTTGCGCACTGTCACCTCGTCAAACAGCGGGTCGGCGGAGATCACGCCGTGTTGCACGACCACGACACGGTCACCCTCGGAGCGTGGGTCATCCTTGGCGTACAGATAGACATTCTGCGGCGTGGCCCAGTTGCCTGGAGTGAAGTGCAGGACGATGGCGCGCTGCGGCACATGAACTGGGTTGCCATCAACCATTATGTCGCGGTCGAAATCGTCCTCCGCCGGCAGCCCGCCGAGGAACCTGGATAGCCAGAGCGTATCGGCTTTTCCATTGGGTAGCGGGACTGGGTTGTTGAACGTATTGCCCTCTTCTTCCTGAGGCGCGCGTGCAGCCGTCACGGTGACATAGACGTCCGTGGTCGGTGCTTTAGAGAGACGTACGGTATAGGAATCCAACGCCAAACGGGTACCCGACAGCGACATGGTGCCGCCTTCGGTGACCGTGCTGAAGCCATTGCTTTCCGTTATGACCACCAGGCCGGTATTGGCCGTGGCCACGTTGTAATCGATGCCGTCTACAGGCAGGCCGTTGTAGTTGACATCGGTCGACTTCACCAGGTGGTCGATCGCGCCCGAAGCTCCCTCGAGCTCCCGCGTCACGATGTCTTCCACTACATCACCCGTAACGTTGATGGTGTCGGAGCCTAGACCGCCGATAACGCGGTAGGCAACGCCGAAAGTGGTACTCTGCACAAAGAACTCGTCGTCGCCTTCCAGACCGTCGACTTCCACCACTTCCACGGTCGTGTAGCGCACGTTCAGGCCGGCACCGAAGATGCCCTTGTCGGTGATGGCGATGTCGTCCGCAAACTCGGTGCCCAGAATGACAAGCTTGTCGAAGCCCGTTCCGCCATCGACTGAAACGGGTGCGTTGACGTTATATTGCACTTCATCCTCACCACCGCCGGAACGGATGTCCAACGGCTTGCCAACCGAGAACCCACTGCCGATAATGGGCCTCGCGACCTGCCTGCCCTCGATCGTGTCGAAGATAATGATATCGTCCCTCCAGTCGGCCGTGGTGTGTGCGTCGGCAGCGTTGAAAATGCCATCACCATTGTTGTCGCGGCGCGGACGGCTAAGATTGAGTGGCCTCGTCGCGTCGATAGGCGTGTCGCCCGCATCGGCGATGCCGTTGAGATTGACGTCGACGCCGTACGGGTCGTCAATGTCGTTGGCATCCTTGAGGCCATCGCCGTTGGCATCGGTGTCGACAACGACGGCCAGCGCGAAGGCGCGCACGATGAACAGGTCGTTGTTGTCGTCACCTTCCAAGCGTAATTCTGCCTGGTTGGAATAGACGGTGAACTCGTCGTTGCCGGTGCCGCCGGTGGCCACCAGCGGCGCGTGAGTGCCTGGGCTCAGCCAGCCGCGGGTAGTGGCCACGAGGTCAGGGAACACGTCGTTGGCCAGCAGCGCGCCCTCGCTGCCGTCGCGCTTGGCGCCGAAGATCTGGCCGACTTGGATGCTGTCGTAGTCTTTACCACCGTCCAGTGTGGTGGCTGCACTATTGTCATCGACAAAAAACATGTCGTTGCCACCCAATCCAAAAACGCTCATGCGACCGTTGAGCCCCGCGTCATAGTTAATCCGCTGCACTTCTCCGCTCGGTTCGTTGTTCTGGGTCGTGTCGCGGTAGCTGTCCACGCTGCCGTGCAACAATGCCACAAATGCGGGATGGTCTGACGACTCGGTGGGGATGGAAGTACTGGCGCGCAAAAGGAACAAGTCGTCGTTCGGATTGCGATTGGTGGTGGCTGGCGCGTAGCCGATGAAGTTCGGATTGGTCTGGTCGAACCCGAAGATGTCTAGGGTATCCACGCCGTCATCCTGTGCGCCGGTGTCAAGCACGTTGATGACATAATTGCGCTGACCGCCTGCGCCCCCCGTCAACAGGTTGGCTCGGCTGCCCGTCGTGTAAACGGTGTAGCTGTCGCTGTCAGCCTGGCCGTCAAGCGTAAGGGTATGGTCGGCGTTAGGCGTGGTGGCTGCGTTCGAGGGCGCGGAAGTGGCGTCCATGTCCTGCAAATAAAACACCGTGAAACGGTCTTCGCCGTCGTCGCCCGTGGAAGCTGCATCCTGACTGCCGTGGATACGTGTCTTGGAGCCAAGGTAGATGTAGCCGTCTAGGCCCCAGGTGGTGGTCCCGCTGATGCCGCTGGTGTCGCCGAGTTGGAAGGCGTCGACGTCGATGTGGCCCCAGACGTTGGTTTGGTATGCCGGGCCGCTAGTGTCAGCCACCGCGCTCCCCACCGGTACGCCGGAGGCCGCTGTCAAGTCACCCGGGGTAACTACAGCATCGGCGATGATCTGGCCGCGTAGGATCATGGTCGTGCCCCAGTCCGTATCCGCATTGTTGTAGTCGCCGAACAGGGTGATGGCCTTGTCTGCCCAGATGGCGGAATTGTCGTCTAACGTTACGTTATCGCCCACTTGCAATAGGACGTTGCCGCTTTCGGCAAAGATCAATCCATGCGGCACGGGCCGCGTTGCATCCGTGTCATTGCCGGGTAAGCGCGTGTTGCTTTCGGCGAAGCGTGCCGTGCCCTGCTCGAGCAGATTCATATCCTCACCCTGCAGCGCGGATTCACGCACCGTCAGGCGGATGTCACCGCTATAGGTATGCGCCAGCACCAAGTTCAGAGAGGCGTTGGTCTCGGTGAGGTAAATATTGCGAGTGGCTTCCAGGCTCACGTCGCCAGAACCCTGGGCGCGGGAATCGATGTCCAGGTCCTTGCCAACCTCGCCGATGTCGGAAATGGCGCCGTTGGCATCGATGTCGATCGAGTTGCCAACCACATCGGCCGCAAAGTCCACATCTCCGCCGAGCCCGTTCCTAGTTCCTTGCAGAATCGAGCCGCCGACGGTTCGCAGCGACACATCGCCCTTGGTCTGCACCAGGTCGACGCGCATGTTGTCAATCAAGTCGTCGAGGAAGACGCCATCCGTCGACGTGGGGGCCAAGTCGTTCACGGTCAGCACGCCCAATGCGTTGTTTCGGTTGACGTTGATCTCGAGGAAGTCGATCGGTAGGCCAACGCCGCCCTGAACTCCTGCCGTGCCGGCGTTTAGGGTGATGTCGTCACCTGTCACGTCGATCGTCGGCGCGCCGTCCGCATCGAGAATGCGCCGTGGCGAGTTCAGCGTAACGTCGCCCGCCGTCGAGTGGATGTGGCCAACCAGCATGTCGCCTACCAATTCGGTGGCGGTAATGTCGCCGTTGGTGGTCAGGAAGATCTGCGCAGGAACCGTGTCGGGAGGCAGGCCGCCACTCCAGGCCACATCGGGGTTGATGACGAAGTTGACCGTGGTGTCCGGTACGGCATCCGTAAGGACGCTCGCCCCGTAAGGCGCGCCGCCTATCTCTTTGGTGGCATAGATCCTGGGTTCGCCGAACGGGGCGGTCGACGAAACATGCCCGACGTCGATGTCGTCGCCAGCTCTGACCGCGAGGAAGGTGTAGGTCGAAGCGACCTCGGTGGCGTTCGTGCCATAGGTACGTCGGATGAACTCGTAAAGAGCGATTCCCGTGACGTCCGGGTGGAAATGATCGAAATAGCCGCCGGAATATGCTTGCGTGGTGGCGAGGTCGGGCGGGTTGTAGGTACGAACCGTGACACCTTCGATGTTGGACAGGTTGTCCCCGGCCTTGGAGTCGTTGACTACAACATCCACGTCGTCTCGAGCGGTGATGCGGTCGATCGTGACGGCGAGGCTAGACAGCGCCGGATTTTGTGAACGGTCATGCAGCGCGATGTCGAGCACGGCGTCGCCACCCGCGTCGGCCTGGAGGTGAACATCCTTGAGGGTGGGCGTCTCGCTAACTTCGGTCGCGTGCGTGATCCTGACCAGCTCGACCATCAGCGCGCTTCGTCCGTCGCTAGCGTTCTGGTTGCCAATGTCGCCGCTCGCATCCACATCCAGCGTGTTGGTGCGAATCAGGCCCTCAGCGAAAGTTGCTGGCGGCAACGCGCCCTGCTGAACGACGAGGTTGCGCTCGTCGACGCGGACATTGCCTCGTTGATTCTCGATTGTGGTGAAGCCAATCGTGTTCTCGATCCCGCCGAGCAGGATAATGTTGCTGTTGGGGATCGCTCCCGACGCGAGGTTGCGGATTTCGACCGCTGTCTGCGGATAGCGCAAGTTCAGATCGAACTCAAACGTGTCTCCCGGGGTGTTGGCATCGAGCGAGACATTGTTGCTCGACGCTGCATTGAACGGAATATTGTCTATTTGGATATTGACGACCGCCGAGCCATCGCTAGTGTCGATATGGTTGACCACTAGGTCCAACGCGGACTTGTTGACGATCCGCACGTAGTCCCAGGTACGCTGGCTTTCGATCAGCCCGTGATTGCCCCAGATGACGCTATCGGGAGCTCCGGAGAGATCATTCGCGAAAAACGTCGCCTTGCCGGCTGAGTCGTAAATGATGTCGTTCAGGATCAACTGAGTGCCCGTCAACGTATCACCGATACCCTTGCCGGAATTGGCACCAAGGAATTCGACGTTCGTCAGCTTAACGATCTTGCCGGTGGCGTCAATCTCCAGCTCGGGGTTGGGTTCGCCGAGCAAGATAACGCGGCCCTCCCAGAAGATCTCGCGCCGCGCGTTCTTGCTTTCGGGTCCGCCGTTCGAACTGCCACCGTCGAATACGGCTCCATCGCGCGGCGCATCGGCCTGTGACAGAACCACATCCTGCTGGGCATTGACGATCAATGTCGCCGTGCGCAGCAGCGAGCCTAAGTAACCCTCCACCTTGGCACGTGTGTCGAGCGAAGCATTGGAATTGGAATCGGTATCGCCGCCCAGCGCGGAGAGTGATGAATCCGAAACTGCTGTGAGATTCACGTTGAGGTATTTCGAATCGACGGTGATCGACACATTTCCGGTAACCTGGGACCCGTCGAGAAAGCGAACCTCGTTCTGCGACGTGATCTGCGCCGACTGCGCATCGGCGTCGCAGTTCGCGCCTGCGGCGGTGACGCGGGTCTTGGCATGGGCCCGCACAGTCAGATCATCAACGATAGCATCCACCGTGACGGTGTTGCCCAGCAGCCTTGCACCGCCGCGGATTTCGGTGCGGGTCGCGGCCCGATCCTGGTCGCCGGCACCGACCACCGCGTCGGCAAACGATTCACCGTCGGCGCCAAGACCACCTGTGCGCGTATCGGCATCCGCCAAGTCGTTGCCTGAGGTGTGGGCATCGACGAGCAGGGCGTTGCCGGCAGTCAACTGACCGTCGACCAGGGTCTGTGTCTTATATTCGATGTTGCCGACTGCGCTCGCAGTCGCCACGCCGACGAAGCCGCCATTGCCGGTCAGGGCTTCGGAGTCGACCTTGGTATTGGTTGACGAGTGCACAGTCAGGTTTTGCAACGCAGATAAGATTGCATTGGTACCGATATCGATCGTGCTAAAATTCTTGCCAGTCGCCGAAGTATCGGCCTCGCCGATGGAGACGAAGCCGCCGCCACGGCCATCGGACACCGCCTGGGTCGTCAGCACCGAGTCGGTGCTGATGTTCACGTTTTTGCCGGCCAACTTGGCGCCGCCTGCGATAGTCACATTGGTGTTGATCGTGACGTCGGTGACCGCCTTCGAGGAGGCCACGTCGATGAAGCCGCCGCCGACACCGGTCGTGCTGGCGGTCACTTGGCGGTCACCCGAAGGCGCGCCGGATACAGCCGATGCGCCGCCTATGCCGTCGAACTTTCCGGCGCCAGAGTTGCCGAGATCGAGCACAAGCAGGTGCGTGCCGACACCTCCCGAGCCTGTCAGGTTAACCGACTCATTTGCAAAGGTGTGCGAGCCACCGAGGCGCCCTAAGTCGTTGAATGTGACAGCCCCACCGCCAACAAAGTTCAATTGGAACGAGGTTGCAGTGCGGTTGGCAACTACATAGGTGCTGCCGTCGACTAGCCCACCCAGCGGCTCTTCGGCCAAGCGGCGCAAAGAATGAACCGTGACGCGGCCGGCGTCGCTGCTCTTGTCGGGGAACAGGCTCAGCGTTTCCGGGCTTACCGCCACCGCGTTGGCATGCGAGGAAGCAAGCTTGATGCGATTGGCGTCCAGGACCACTGCGAACACATGTTCGCCCTCGGTCAAACCAAGTACGGAGACATCGAGCGGCACTGTGCCATTGACGTGATAAACCAGTTCGTCGCCGGTCACCCAGCCATGGTTCTCTAGGTAGATCTCGTCGTTGTTGGTGCTGGTAAAACTGCTGCCGCTGAGTGACGCATCGACGAAAGCGCTGGTGAACGACTTGGACGGCTTGTCGTGGTAGGTCAACACGTCGCCGTTGGCGAAGCTGTTAGCCGCGTTGATGGTGCTGGAGCTGGAATCGATGGTGCCGTTGACCAGAAGGCCATCAGCCGCGACCGAGACGGTCGGATAGCTCAGCGTCGGGTCCTGCAACTTGATGGTCTTGGCATCGACCACGAACACGCGGTACTGCTTGCCCGTGGTCAGGCCACCGACGGGCGCCAGGCTGTTGTCGAAATAATAGACCAAGTCACCGCTCTGCAGGTTGTGAGGGCCTGCAAAGCTGATCCTGTCGTTGTTTGTATTAACCTGTGTATTGGCAAAACCGGTGCCCAGATAGATCGAGTTCGCGTCGCGGTTGATCACCCCATAACTGCGCTGCGCGACGATTGTGCCGCTACCATTCTGGGCCGTAATCGTTGCCCCATCCTGTAGCTTGGGCGGCAGGACGAAGTGAACGAAGTTGGTGCTGCCGGGGGTGTGCGATACACCCGCTGTTGGGTCGGCGCCAGTGACCGCGTCGAACGAGCCGTCTGAGACCGGATCCGGCAGTGCACCCTGCTGCGCCAGCACGGTCAATGTCAGTCCGGCAATGATATCGGCCTTGCCGCCTAGGTTGACGTTTAGGTTGGTAGTCGAGGTGGCGTTGGTCGTAAAATTGCGAACCGAAACCGCGCCACCACTGCCACCATTGGCCTTGGAGTCGGCATCACCGGTGAGGACCCCCTTGACGTTGATGTTGGCACTGGCCTTGACGGTTGAAGCCTCGCTGTCGGAGCCGAATTGTACAGTGACAGTGGGTGTCGAAGTGGCTAGCGCCGTCCCAGCGTTGACATCCACCACGCCACCACCAAGCGAGTTGAGCGAACTGTCAGCGGTGGTGTAGCCCTCGCCGAGAACATTGATCGTGGTGGCGCCAGCAGCGCCGCCGCTAGTCACATTGCCCTGGAAGGTCGCCGAAGTGGTGCCGCTAGCGACAGGGCTGGCTTTGCCGGTTTTGACGCTGACCGCCGAGCCGCCGACATTCTTTAGCGTCGCGGTTGAGGTGTTGCCGGACTGGGCAACCAATTGAACGGTGCCGGCGGGCGAAGCCAGCGTAGCCCCTGGATCGACCGACGCGGTTACCGTGGCATTCGAATTCGAATCGACGTTTGATGCATTGTCGGTAAAAAAGGCGCTGAACGCGACTGTAGACGCTGAGGCCAAGGCGCCAAAGCTTGGGCCGGTGAGGAAGCTGCCAACATTGTGATTCTGTTCCGCGATCACTTCGACGGTGGCGCCGGCGCCACTGCTGCGCATCTCGGCATTCCCAGCGACTCTCGCATTGACGGTTGGCGTATGCGTGGCATTGGCATCGGCACTCGCAAACGCGATCACGCCAGATGCTCCGGCGCTCGAGGCATGGGCCGTCGTCCCGCCGATGAAGGAACCGAGCACATGCACGTTGCCGCTGCCGCCTATGATGTTGGTCCATCCCCCCACATCCGCATCGACCTCAGCCTGTTGTGTGGCCAGCGCCTTGGTGAAGGCGCCCGAGCCGAAAAGCGAAAAGCCAGCGAACTTTGGTTGCGCGACGACAGTGGAGGTCATCAGCCCGTCGGCGCTCAGCCCGCCGCTGCCGGTAATCGTCACGACAGTCCGGTTGATTGCGGAACCCGGATTGCCGATAGCCGGGCCGATACGAACAAAGGACGAGCCGGTATCCTTGGCCTCGGCCGTAATCTTGCCGGCCGTGAGGGCCAGCGACAAGCCAACGCTGTCGATGTTGGCATTGGTCGAGTGGGTCGCCGTGGCGTCCATGTCGATCGAGCTAGCCGTGATTTGGCTCCCCTCGCCGATCCAGGATCCGGTATCGCTGTCGAGCAGCGACGTCACGTTGAGGATCGATAGCGACACGCCGCCCGCGAGGCTGGCGCTCGTGATGTTCGGTGTTGCGTGCGGCGTATTCATTGCATGCATCGCCAAAGCTCCGCCCAGCGTTATATTGGCGCCGTCGCCCACATATGCCTCTGAACCTTGCGCATTGGTCGCCTTCGACTCGCCCAGCTTGGCGTCGAAGAAGCCACTGATGCCGATGAACTTGCCGTCCGCGTTGGCCGAGGTCTCAGATGTTGCATTGAGCGTCAGCGAGCCGGCATTGACCGTGGCGTGATCCCCAACAAAGGCACGTGCGACCGAATCGTGGCCGATGGTGGCGGTGGTCTTGAAGATGGAGACGTTAGCGATCAACCCACCTGCCAGGCCGAGCGAAGCCGCATCGGCCAGCGGAGTGGACGGAGTTGCGTCCGCAGTGAACGTTGCGGTGCCGCCGGCAAGGTCAAGTCCGCCATGGCTGCCGACGAAGGCCTCGGTGGCGCGCTGACCCTCAGCATTGGCCACCAGGATCGAGACATTTCCCAGGCCCAGGCTGCCGGCGAAGGTCTCGGCGCGTGCATGGGCGGAGTCTTCGACTGCATCTGCAGTCACCGTGTCGGCGATCACTTTGCTGTACGGTCCGACATAGGCACGGGTTGCCCCAGCAACGCGGGCCGTGGGTTGCATCGAACTGACCGTGATCGCACCTACAGCTCCGCCGTCGGCCACCGCTTTGGCCTCGGTTTTGGAAATTGCGTTCAGGTCGAGGACACCTCGCGCGCCGCCGGTGGTCTGCACATTGATCATGCCCGGCGCGGTGCTCACCGAATCTTTGTCCTTGCCAGCAAAGGCCTCGACAACGCTGGTGACGTAACTCTGTGCCTCGACCACGTTGACCGAGGCCAGGCCGCCGATCGCGATAGCCAGCGTTCGGGCCTCGGAAGCCACGTCGCCGTCGGCATTGAGCACCATCGAACTGGCTCGAACGTTTGTGCCATCGCCCGCGTAGGCGCTAGTGGTACCGCCGGCATCGGCCGTAGGCTGCATGAAGTTGCCGCCCAGTCCGAGGGCGGCGCTGCCCCCCAGCACCTTGGCCGTTGCGTCGATGTCGGAGTAGGCATTCGCGGTCAGTGCGCTGTTGAGCTTGACCCGTGAACCAGGTGCCCCACCCGACGAGCGGCCTTTGGTGGTTCCTATGTAGGCTTCTACCGTGCCCCTCGTCGTGGCATCGGCATCGGTGACCCCGACCGCAGCGAAACCACCCATCTGCAGTACGTTGCTTTGCGCCACAGAGGTCTGCTCAATGCGGTTGCCGGCATTTCCGGCTTGCAGCGTCAAACTGCCGGCGTCGAGATTGACGCCGTCCCGGATGAAGCTGCTCGCGCGGCCGTCGACCCTGGCATCGGGACGCATCACGCCGAAAGCAACCAGGCCCGAGAAGCCGGCGCTGTTGGCGGTGGCACCGGCCTTCATGCTGGTGTCGACTGTCACAGACACTGTGCCGGCTGAGACGTCGATGGCAGTCGTTACATTGGACGCGTCGCTGTCGTGGCCTGCGCCGAGGTAGCTTTCGACGACCGCAGATGTTGTAGCCTTTGCACTGAAAAATGCGCCCGAGAGGAAACCGCCGAAGCCCACGCCGCTGGCCGACGCTTCGGCATCGATGAGTGGCGTCTGTGCCAGCACATTGAGGCTACCGGCATGGATGTTCACGCCCTCGCCGACGTAGGCGCGCACTTTGCCGGCCAAGGTCGCGGTGGTGAACAGAGCATTTAGCGACGCACCGAAAGACGCACTCACCGAGGCGACGGTCGGCGTTGCGGTCATGCCCCCGGTTGCCGAGATGTTGAGCGGGCTACCGCCCAGGTTGAGGACCGTCAGGCGCGATCCGCTTGGCGTGGTGCTGGCACCGGCGCCCACGTGAGCGTCGACGGTACCGTTGACGCTGGCTTCCGCCTCGGCGCCGCCGACGCTGGCTAGGCCGGAGACACTGGCCGAAATGGTATTTGCATCAGCATGGTATTGGCCGTCGGCGTGCACGTCGGCGCCAGGCGCCGTGATCGTGACACCCTGGCCTATGTAGGCCGCGGTGGTGCCGGCAACGTCGGCATGCGGACGCATAATGCTGACGGTAAAGCCCAGCGAGGCACTACCGCCATCGGCCCTCGCAGTGGAGTGCATATCGGACGCCGCATCGATGTCGAGCATGCTGCCAAGACGGATGCCGACACCGGCGTCTCCGCCTGGCGTGGAGGCGCCAGTCGCGCCGACATAGGCGTTCACAACGCCGGTGACGTTGGCCTGCGATTTGATCTGTGTTGAGCTGACGCCGCCGCTAAAGCCGACCGTGAACGACTCCGCAATCGACTCATACTGAACAATGTCGCCGCCAACCACGCCTGCGCGCACCGTCAGGCTACCAGCGTCGATGTCGACGCCGTCGCGAACGAAGGCCCGCGTGCTGCCACTGACATTCGCCGTCGGGTTCATCGCATTGACCGCCAAGCCAAGCGCCGCCCCGACGCCATCGGCAGTGGCATGGGACTTCATGAACGAGTCGGCGATCACATTGATGGCTCCGACGCCGACGTTTACGTCAGCGCGTCGTGTGCTCGGCGTGACGCCATCCGGTGCGCCGATGTACGCTTGCACTGTGCCCCCAGCATCAGCGTCCGAGGTGATCACGTTGCCGGCACCGAGGCCGGCCAGACTGGTGGCACGCGCAGCCGAATTGGCCATCAGGCCTGGGTCGCCACCGTTGGTGCCGCGAAGGTCGGCCGTGACGTCGAGCTTCAAAGCGGTGATGGAGGTGTCCTGGCCCACATATGCGCTGACCGCGCCGCTTGTATGCGCCGTGGGCACCAGACCTGTGACGGCGATGCCGAAGCTGCCCGCGATGCCCTTGGCCTCGGCGGTAGAAAGGCGTTTGGAATGGGCGTCAATCTTTAGACCGTCGGCACCGCTGAGGTTCAGCGCCATGGTCGCACCAGGGCTAGTGGATTCGGCTGACGGCACGCCAACAAACGCCTCGACAGCGCTGGTGATCGACGCATCGGCTTTGGCCAAATCGGCGCCGGCACCTAGGGCCAGCGCTGCTAGCTTGGTGATCGCGCTGGCGTTCTCGATCGTATCGGCCTGCACCTGTAGCTTGCCTGCATTGAGCGTAGTGTTTTGACCAATGTAGGCGAGGGTCTGACTGTCGACGATAGCGCTCGTAACGATACCGGACACCGCGGCACCGAGGGCGACCCCAAGGCTGGAGGGAGAAGTGCTCGCGGTTAGGTCGGCGTGTGCCTTTACCTGGACATCACCTCCGACTATCGTGAGCGTGGTTGCAGACGAGGGTGGGGCGCCCTTGGCAGTACCTAAATGGGCGTCCGTCACTCGATCGACCTTGGCGTGGACGAATGCGCCCGAAGCAGCCCCGCCCAAAGCGATGGCCACCGAGTTGGCATCGGGCTTGGCATTGGCAACGCTGTCTGCCGTGATCTTCAATTCGGTGCCTGCCACATCCATCGCGCCGTCTGCGTACGCCTGTGTCATACCGCTTAGCGTCGCGTCGGACTCCACCAATGCAATGCCTGCCAACAGGCTCGCCGCCAAGCCATCGGCTAGGGTGTTAGCGGTATGGTTGGAGTCAGCGTCGATGTAAACGCCACCGCCCGTGGCGTGCAGTGTTGCGTTGTGTCCGTAAGCCTGGACTGTGGATTTGATGTCGGTCACCGACTTTGCGCCTGCGGCGGCAATGCCGATGGAGGCAGAGATGGCCGCTACGGTGGCTTTGGTGTCTATTGTCAGTGTTGAGTCGGCATCAATGCGAACCTCCCCACCGAGTGCCGTCGCACTTGAGTCCGACACATAGGCTGAGGTGGTGTTCTCGTAGATGTCGGTGGCGAAACCCAGGCCGACCGCGGCCCCGGTCAGGCCGCCCGAAACGGCGGCCGCCGTCAACTCGGCGTTGGCGTCGGAGTTGTCATGCGCCTCGACCGTGAGCTTGCCCCCGGCCTGGGCGGTGGAGACGTTGCGCACGAATGCCTCGATGCTGCCCTTCAAGTCGTTTTTAGCGATCGCGGCGGCGCCGGCGGCTGCACCACCTAGGCCGATGGCAGCGGCCACGGCCACGGCATCGGGCTCGGCGACGTAGGTCGACTGCGACTGCGAAATCACCTGCAGGTCCGCGCCGCCATTGGCCTGCACGAGTGAATGATCGACCCCCGCACGAGTGACTGCCGTGCTGGTGTTGACTGCAGACGCAGCCGAGACCGAGAGGCCTACAGCGACAAAGCCCCCCGAAATGGCGATCGAAGCAGCGTTGGCTAACGCGGTAACCGTCCGCTGATCGTGCGCCGATACCAGCACACCACCGCTGTTGGCAATCACCCCTTGGCCGGGACCTTCCGAATTGACGATCAAGGCTTCGACCATGCCGCCCACGTCATTGGAAACCACGCCCGCCGCAGCGGCGCCTGCTAGGCCCACCACGCCGCCGCCAGCAGCGACGGAGACACCAATCGCCTTGACTTTGACATCGGTAGTACCGTCGGCCGTGACCGACGTCTTCTGCGCCGAGTGCGCCATGGCGTCGTCGATGCGAGCACGCACCGTCGTGTTCACCGTATTGTCGGCTTTCACCGCGCCCAGGGAGAGCGCAAAGCCAACTGCACCACCCGACACGCTGGCAGCCACGGCGTCACCCTTAGTTTCGACCAGGGTGTCGTCGAGGGCACTCACGGTGAGCTTGCCGGCATGGGAATCCACATCGGCGCCCGCTTCTACCAGCGCCTGGGTGGTGTTGGTGACATTTGCACTTGCCAGCGAACCCGCCGCACCCGCGGCGATCGAGCCCAGAGAACCCGAAATTGCGATGCCCACCGCGACTGCGTCGGTGGTGACCTGACCGTCGGAGAGGGCGTTGACCGTGATGTCGCCGGTGGTGGCATCCACCTCCGAAGCGCTGATGCGAGCGGACGTGGTGGTACCGTAATCGCTACTGGCCTCGGCCAACGCAATCGATACTGCAGCCGAGAAGCCGGCGCTGCCCGACAGCGAGACCGACGCGGCAACCGAATCCGCGTCAATGTGCGAGATGTCCTTGGCCTCAACCACCACATCCGTCTGCGTCGATACTGTGCTGCTGTTGCGAATGGCAGCCGTGACGGTGTTGGTGAGCGTGTTGTCGACCAGCGAGACGGTGCCCGCGCCGCTGATGGAGAAGCCAGCCGCGCCGCTGACTGAAATGGCCGCGGCCACGCCCATCGCATCGATCGAACTGTTGCCGACTGCCTTCACCTCTACGGCGTTGGCGCTACTGTTTGCAGTGGAATGGTCGATCGCAGCAGTGGTTTGCCCGCCGACCACGTTTTCAGCAGTAGTAACGGACAGCGAGAATGAAAGGGAAGCGCCGCCAGAGCCCGACAGCCCGATGGAGGCCGCAGTCACATTCGCATCGATGGCTTGCGTGTCAGTGGCCTGCACTGAAATCAGACCCGGTGCCGTGACGCTGCTGTTGCCCTGCACCATCGCACCAGTGGTGCTTGTAAGCGTATTGGTCACCACCGCACCGGTGGCCGCGCCGCTGGCAGAGAAGCCGCCCGAACCGCCACCGCTCACCGCCACCGAGACCCCAGTAGACTTTATGGTAGCATCGCCGAGCGAAGCGACGTTCACGCCACCCGTATTGCTGTGCAGCATGGCGTTGTTCACCAGCGCACTGGTGTGGCCTCCTACATGGTTATCTGCCGTGGTCACTGCGCCAGAGAGGTTGAGTGCGACGCCTCCGGCCCCCCCCGCGGCCGCCGCGACAGCAACCGCCTTGGAGTCGATAAGGGAGGTGTCCGTGGCGTTCACGTTCACGGCACCGTTTGCGGTCACCGTGCTGTTCGACAAGCGCGCCGTGACGCCGTTGGTGCCTAAGGTTCTATTGTCGACGATCACACCTGCACCCGCGCCGCTCACCGAGACGCCTGCGCTGCCACCTGCAGCTACGGAAGCGGCCACACCGGTGGCTTTCAGAGTGGCGTCATTTAGGCCGGTCACGCTCACACCCGCACCGGTGGAACTCACCGTCGCACCGTCGATCGCCGCTTCGGTGTTCCCGCTCAAGGTGTTCGTGCCCTTGGTCACGGCACCCGCGAAATTCAATGCGACGCCGCCCGAGCCCGAGGCCGCAACCGCAACCGCGACCAGTGTGCTGGTGACATCGGACTTGTCTTCCGCTTTCACGTCCACTGCCCCTGCGGCTGAGACCGTTCCAGTACCGATGAGGGCCTGCGTTTCGTGCGTGCTGGTGTTGGTCACGACCACGCCGGCGCCCGCGCCACTAATGGACAGGCTGCCGCTGCCACCCACGGCCACACTGGCGGCCACGCTGACGGAATTGAGCGTGGCGTCGTTCAGTGCGTAGACGCTCACCCCGTTCGCATCGACTACGGTACTGGTGGATAACTCGGCCTTGGTGCTGCCGCCGATCGTGTTCTCCGCTGCGGTGACGGCCAGTGTCAGTCCTATCGCCGGCCCGCCTCCTCCCGACACGGCCACTGCCGCCGTGACCACCTTGGAGTCGATCAGGCTCAGGTCGCGCGCCTCGACCTCCAGATTGCCACCGTTCACATCCACAGTACTGCTTGTGATGGTGGCCTGCACTTGGTTTGTGGTGGTGTTCTTGGCCCAGGCGCCAGCACCTGCGCCCGACAGGGCAAGGCCACTGCTGCCCGATACACTTACCGATGCCGCCACGGCAGTGGAATGCACTTTGTCGTCGCCGCGCGCCTGGACTTTCAGGCCTGAACTATGGACTGTGGAATTGGCCACGCGCGCTTTGGTGCTGCCACCTATGTTGTTCTCCGCCGTGGTGACCGAAATGCCCAGCGCCACGGACCCACCGCTTGATGCCGAGATCGATGCCGTGGCCGAGACTACCTTCGAGTCGATGATGGAGGTGTCGCTGCCATCGACCGTGACCAATCCGCCTGCATTGACCGCGCTGCCGCTGAGTATATGCGCCTCGGTGGCACCGGTGATGTTGTTGCTGCTGAAGGCGCCAGCGCCGCTGATCGCGCCCGACACGCTGGACGAGGCCGACACACTTACCGCCACGGCTGCGGCCACGGAGTTGACGTTCACGGCGTTCAGGGCCGCGACGTCCAAGCCGCCGCCGCTGATGTTGGCGGCGGAGTTTTCGATGCCAGCCGTGACCGCGGTGCCGACGTCGTTTTGCGCCACTACGATGGCGACTGATGGCGCAAAGGCCACGCCGCTGCTTGCCGAGATTGCCACTGAGCCCGCTATCGTCACCGCGTCGATATCGGTGTGGTTCTCAGCGAGAATGCTGCTGGCCCCGACGGCGTTTACATGCTGGCCGTTGGCTGCGTCTGCGTTGCGTACCACCGCCTCGACCGAACCGGTGATATGGTTGAACACTTTGGCCACCGTGCCCGCACCGCCGACGGCGAGCGAGCCGCCGCTAGCCGCAACGCTAACAGCCGCCGACACGCCGATGACGTCGATGCTGCCATTGGCCTGCGCCAGCATGTCCAGTGCTCCATCCGCGTTGAGGGTCGAATCGTCGATCAACACTTGGGTGACATCGTTGATGGTATTGGTAGCCAAAGAGACGGCAATCGACACCGAAATGGCGGCTGTGGAGCTGACACCAACCGAGACCGAGGCGGCAATTGCTTTGGCTGAAATATCGGCACTGTCGATCGCATGGACGGCGGCCGTGCCGCCGCTGGCGATCGTACTATTGTTGATGGCGCCGGCTTTGACCGTGTTGGAAATGTCGTTGTCGACGATGGCCGCGGTGCCAGCGCCGCTCAAGCCGACCCCGGAACTGCTCGCACCCACCGACACAGCCGCAGCGACGCCATTGGCCGTGATATTGGTGGCGGAACTGGCTGTATTGCTGAAGCCGCCGCTTGCTGTGACCGTGCTATGGTCCACCACGGCTCGTGTGGTGTTGGCGATGGTATTCAGTACCACCGTACCAGCCACACCCAGGCTTGCCGCCACCCCGCCGCTGCTGAAGCCCACGCTCAATGAGGCTGCGACCAGGGTGGCCTTGATGGCCGTGGCGTCCGTAGCCGACAGGCTCACCTGGCCACCGCTGACCGCACTAAGGCTGGCATCGTGCAATCGGGCTTCGACCGTGTTGGCGATTACGTTTTTTGCCTGCGACAAGCCCGCATTCACGTTAATGGCCGAGCCGCTGCCGCTGCCGCTTACACCCAGTGATGCAGCCACGCCGATCGCATCGATGTGCGAGGTGGAACTGGCTGACATCGTGGCGCCGCCGGCGCCGCTAGCGACGCTCACGTTCTCGATCAGCACACGCGTGGCGTTGACGATGTCGTTAAGCACAATTCCGGCTACGAGCGAACCACCGCCGCTGGTGCTGCTGCCAGCGGCCACAGTGGCCGTGGCCGCAATCGCCTTGCCTGTAATCTGCGTGTCGTCGCTCGCGGTGACACTGACCGCACCCGCATTCACCGTGTTGGAGGTACCGGTAGCACTGTCGGTCACTTCGGCCTGCACCGTGTTTGTCACCTTATTGGCGCTGTTGGCACCGACCGCGTTGATCGACACATTACTACCACTGCCCGCGGTGAGGCTCAGGGCCATGCCCAATGCCAGCGAGTCAATCACCGCGTTGCTATCAGCCGCCACCGAAAAGGCGCCGCCGGTGGCAATGCTGGAGTCGTCGACCAGTGCGCTCGTGGTGTTGTTGATCTGATCGATGGTGATGGAGATGCCCAGGCCCACCCCTACGTTGGTCCCCGAGCCCACACCAATGGACACCGCCGCCGAGCCCGCCGTGGCGTCGATGTTGCTGTCGTCGTCTGCCTTGACGCTCACGGGGCCGGTGGCCGTCACAATTGAGTGGCCAATCTTGGCCTCGATTGTGTTGGCGATGTAGTTGCCCGAGCCCGAGCCGGCGCCGGCCAGCGCGAGCGTGCCGTTATCACCCGCAGCCAGAGCGCCAGCAATGCCTAACGTGAACGCATCGATGTCGGCGTTAGACCTTGCAGAGATGTACACGCCACCGCCCGCCGTGACGGTGGAGTCCTCGATTGCTGCACGCGTCTTTGTGTTGATGTCATTGGTGGCGGCCGCCGCGCCAGCCGCTATGCCAGTGAGCGAACTGCTGCCGCCAGTAATAACTGCCAGCGCGGCCGAGGCGGCATCTGCCGTGATTCTGGAGTTGTCGGTTGCCGTTGCTGATACGTCGCCAGTTGTCACGATGATACTCGGATCGATTACTGCCTCAATGGTCATATTTATGCTGTTACCTGAGCCGGAACCTGCGCCTCCAAATGCCGTTCCGCCGCCAGTGGCCACGCTAAAGGCGCCGGCCAAAGTTAGCGCATCAATCTCCGGTGCGCCAGTAGCCGTCAAGGCAAGGCTGTCCGCAACAATGGTGGATCCAATGGCGGTCGCCCGAACTGTTTCGGTGACATCATTGATCGCGATCGATGCGCCGACAGCGCCCGTCGATCCGTCCGTGTCGATGGCGATGGCGAAGCCACCTGCATCGCCCAGGATGCCGGAATGGTCCTCGGCCTTCAGGCTGACATTGCCTGCGGTGACCACGCTGCCATCGAGTGCCACCCCTTCGACTTTGTTGTTGATCGTATTGACGGTCACCGAGCCCGCCCCAGCGAAAGTACTGGTTATCGCGGCCGCAACACCAAGGGCGTACGCGTCGACATCTCCGTCTGCGTTGGCGCCGACTTCAACATCACCGTCCTCCGATGTAAGGTTTGCACCCTTACCGATCGTCGCACGGACAGCGTTCGTGACGGTGTTGGTGGAGACAGCCGCCCCCACGGAAGCCCCGTTATCGAGTGTCAAAGCCGTCCCTACGGCGATGCTCAACATCGATTCCTTCAAGTCCGCGAGTACTTTAATGTCCTTGCGGGCGTTGACAATCGCGTCCTGGTCGACGTGCGCGAGGACCGTCCGGTCGACAACATCCACGGTAACTGCAGCACCCAAACCGAATGCACTGGCTCCTGAGAAACTCCCAGAGACGCTCAGGACATTGCTTTCGTGGCTGGCATGTACTTGAACTGACTGCTCCGTTGAGGCACCGCTGGTGTCGCCGTTAACGACAGCGTTTGCGCCAATGAAGGCCTCGACAGTACTGTTTGACGTACCGACGACAACCGATGCGGTCACGGCGGCTGTGTCTGTCGCGACTCCGACACCGGCGGCGAAGCGGAGAATTTCGTCCTTTGCCGACGCATCGATCGTGAGGCCACGTCCACCGAAACCGCTGCCACCAGGATCGAGGATCCCTGCCCCACCGCCGTCGGCAGTAACCATCGCGTCATTGCCCACGTAGGCTTTGACCGAGCGTTCAAGGTTTAGGTTTGCCAAGGATAAGCCGACGCCCGCCGATGTTCCGCCGCCCGCGGAACCGGCGATAAGGATTGCTTTGGTCTTGTCGTCTGCATCCAAAAACAGGCTTCCAGCCGCGGAAACATGGGCGCCGTTGGCGACGAAGGAGTCTGCGGTATTGTTGATGTTAACCGAGATGCCCGAACCGGCGGCTCCGAAACCGTCCGTGGCAATGGACAATGATGCGGCTACCGCGACAACTTCAGTCACGTTTAACGCAAACACCTTGATATCTCCACTGGCGGCGACTGCAGTTGACTGCTCAACTCGTGTCAACCGGTGCTTATTCCCAGTGGCTACACTCTCGTCGAGCGCAATGTCTTCACCGATCAGCGCGTCCTCTTCGGTCAGCGCAAGCGACACATGATCGTCGTCGACAACGATGATATAGTACGTCTGTCCATCGTTCAGTCCACCCACGCTATTGCCGCCGCCGTTGAAGTAAACTACGGCCTCGCCGGTCGTCAGTCCGTGCTCGTGATCGAGATGGATCACCGTTTCGGGTTGGTCCTCGTCATCGTCTGGTCCGAATAGCGTGTCGGTGATGTTATCCTGGTCAATGGTGTCGTCATTCGTGGGGTCGAAGAAGCTGTCGCGTGCTCCGATCCAGGAGCCGACATCGGTCGTGGCAAATAGCAGCGCGACATTGGCACCAACCGAGAGACTGCCGCCGAGACTTGCAGACAGCGCGCCGGTGATCGGTAGGACATGGTTCTTGTTGTCCGCCTGGACGGATAAATTGGTCGCATTAACAATGGCGTCATCGCCGACAAAGGCGTACGTACGCTGATGAAAATTGGAGAGCGTCGCGCCGCCAGCAATCGACGGGTTCTCCTTGGCACCAGCTCCGCTGGCGGCGATGCCGAGAACGTTGTTGTCGGAGTGTGCGAGCAAATGCACTGTACCCCCCTGGACCGTAGCGTTTTCTATGTACGCTTGCGTCACTTGATTCAATTGGTTGTGCGCGTAGGTGCCGCCTATAGCGATGCCGCTGTCGCTGGTATTGACGAATGCGAAGGCACCCGCCACCGAGACGAGGAACGGCAAGCTCTCCGCAGTCACATCGATCGCGTGGCTCGCCGTCACCGTGACGGCGTCGCGAATGAACGCGTCCACTTCTACTTCCACCCAAGCAAAACTGACCGAACCTGACAGACCCAAGCCGAAGCTGCTGCCGTCGCCAGCCGCACCGCCACCGCTGCCGCCAAGGTCGGTCGTGCTTGCCGTTCCGCCGCCGTTATCGGTACCGGCAGAAATAGCGGCCGAGGCCCCGACGCTCCAGGCACGCGGTGCGGAATGCGCGTGTACAAACACATCGTTTCCAGCGTTGACCGCGCCGAGGATTCCACCGTAGCCACCTGGCGCGACCGCGTCCTGCGCATCGCCGATAATCGCTCGCGTCGAATCGAGGATAACGCTGATGGCCGCGCCGATGCCTACGCTCTTTGGACCGGTGCTGATTGCCAATCCCGGCGCGATCGACACCACGTTCCCGTCACTTAGGGCCACCACGCGCACATCGTGGCCAGCCATCACCTTCGCTCGGTCCTCGATGGACGCAAGTGTCTCGCTGTTTACCTTGGCAAAGATGACGGCACCATCAATGCCCGTTTCCCCCGCAAAGCTGCCGGCGAAGGCCACGGTCGTCATGTTGTTCGTCGTGGTCGCGTTCACTTTTACGTCGCGGCCGGCAGACACTATTGCCTGATCGTCGATGTTGGCGTTGGCGAAACTTTGCAAAAAGATGAAGTCAAAAAAACCACCCACGGCGGTATCAGGTGTATCACTCACGTCGGTGGCGAAACCCAACACTGAGGGGTTACCGGCGTAGTGAACCATGTCGATCGATTCGATAGCATTGACCAGCACGTCTTCGTTGGCTAATGCCCCCACTGCGGGCCACAGCTCGGCCGCCCGCTGGTTGACGCGAGCACCCTTGGCGATGCCCGCGCTGGCAGCATTGTAACCGAACATCAGATTGATCGCGCCGCCGATGGCGGTTTCGCCACCGGACCCGCCAGCATGGATGAAGCTGGTGCCGACGCCGTCCTCATCCAAGAGGCTGCCAGCGAGATCAGATACTACCGGATCGACCGCCTTCTTGACCGAAGAATCTGAGGTCTCGCTGGTGGCAGAGGAGACCAAACCGTAGGCAGCCCCGATCCCCGAAAGCTGGGTGGCATCACCCAAGCCGAGGACGGCCAGGGTCAGGTCGACCGGATCGATCGGGCTGGTAATCTTGGAGGTCGCGTTTATGTCCAACGTATTCTTGACATCAACGACGGCGTTCCATGCGATGAAGGCGTTGGCCCGGTTGATGTCTTTCGAATAGACCAAGGCGGCACCGATGTTCTTTTCATCCGCTGGCAGTACCGCGCCGGCGTGTGCCGACATACTTACCTGGAAAGGATCCTCGGCGGTAGAGTGGACATTCAGGTTGCCGCCGACGGTAATGTACGCCTCATTGCCGATAACCGCAGTCGCGGTGTTGTCGCTGGTGATCATGCCCAGGGCGAAGGCAAAAGCGTTGTCGACTTGGCTTTGTCGGAAGCTGAAGTTGTACTGTTCCACCTCGACCAGTGCCGAGTTGAGATCGTTGCCGAACTGACCCAAAACTTTCTCGAGGATAAACGCGCGGGCTAGTCCAAGAAGCTTGCCTTTGATCTTGCCGCTAATGCTGGTGTCCTTGTTTTCCGACACGCCGCCACCTGCGTGGCTGAAGCTCCTGGTCAAGTTAACGTCATTGATCGAATCGCTAGTTACGTTCATATCGCCCGTGGTCGTCACCACGCCCTTGACGGTCGCGTTGGCGTTGGACTGATAGAAGCCCATGACGAGGCTGGCGCTCTTGGAATCATCGCCGTCATCCTCGGTTCCGAAGCCGAAGGCCGCGGCCGTGTTGAAGATGGTATTGTGATTCTCAGCGTTCACATTGACATTGGTGGCATTGATCACGGCACCGAAGCCGACCTCTGCCAGTGAGTTTGCGTGTAACGTGGCACCGGCGGCAGCGAGGTTTGTGCTGACGCCAACACCCGGAATAAACGACGTCACTTTCAAGAAACTCTCGGTGGTCGCTGCCATGTCGAAATTGTTCGTCGCCGTGATGGTCGCACCGTTCTCGATCACGACGGTCGCGGTCGGCGAAGCGTCGCCGAAGGTTATGCCATACCCGCTCTTCAGCGTCAGGATGTCAACCTTGGCAAACGCGTGCGCCAGGAGGTTCACATTATTACTGGCGCTGATGACCACACCGGCACCGACGCTGACTCCTGCAGTCGCCTCGGAGGTCACCGCGATGGCCAGGCTGGTCGTGAAGGGCATCGGATCCTGGACCGAGGCGCCACTGACAAGTTCTGGATCGACACCGTTGTCGGTACCGATGAGATAGCTAGCCACCTCGATAGGATCGCCATTCGTGTCTTCGGTTTCTACCACTGTCCACAGGTAGGTCCGGCCCGGTTCACGGTCGTTGCCGGTGACCAGGTCCATGCCAACCGGGTCACCGTCGACATTGCCGAGAGCCACGGCCATCGTCGGGCGGACGTCGCTGGTGGCATCGAAGCCTTTCCAGTCGTCCGTGAGATCGACGGTCCCAAACTTGTTTTGGTTCAAATAGTATCGGTTGGCTTGATCGAGGTTGCCGACCGCAAAGTCCAGGTTGCCATCGCCGTCGATGTCACCGACGGCCAGCGAGGTGGTGTCCAAACTGGCGCTTAGGGTGGCATCGATGATGGTGGCCGCCGCGAAATTCGCGCCGGAAAACCTGTGGAACTGTAGGCCGCCAAACTGGGTGCCGACTACCAGTTCGAGCTGGGTGTCCGCCGCGTCGAAGTTGCCCAGCGCCAGCGATGTCGTCTGCAGCGCCGCCCCGAAAGCAATGCCAGCGCCGAAGGCGCCGCCGGCGCCCAGATACAGTCGGTTCTGTTGGCCGCGATTTCCGACAACCAGGTCAATGTTGCCGTCGCTGTTCACATCGCCCAGGGCCAACGAGGTCGTGTCAAATGCTCCGGCTTCAATGGTCGTTCTCGACCCGAAGATCCCCGCCGCGAACTGGTAAAGGAAAATACCATTTTTGGTTGCAACCACCAGTTCAAGTTCCGGGTCGCCATCGAGGTTGGCGAGGGCTACTTCCGTGGTGTCCATGGGCACGTCAATGTCGATGCCAGCCGCGAAGTTTCCAAAGCCGTCATTCACATAGAGGCGGTTGGCCTGGCCGAAGTTGCCTGACACCAGGTCGGGGCCATTGATGCCGTCCACGTCGCCCAGCGCCAAGGAGATGGTGTTTAGGCTAAGGTCGCTGTCGATGGCTGTCGGCAACGAGTCAAAGGAATTCTCGTACTTGAGTATCCCACGGTTGAGCGTACCGACGATCAAGTCTTGCTTGGTGATCAAGTCGGCGATGTTCAGATCGCCCAGGACGATCGCTCGCGTGGGCGTCGAAAACTCATCGCCAATGGCGTCGGGATTATTTGGATCGCCCAATGATGCCGACTTCTTGGTCTCGGCGGTCGTCTGCACAGTGACGTTTTGCCCCGTCAGACGCGAGTCCGATGCGAGGTTGATCGTCGCCTCCGTCTCGATCCACTTGTAGAAGGGAATAAAGAACGCACTCCAGGTCTCATCGTAGGTGTCGCTGGCGGTGAGTGTCACATCGCCGGCGGCGAACCCACCCGTGGCGTGAGCGAGGATGTTCGCGCCCGCGCCGACGTCGATTACCTTTGCCTGAAGTGTGATAGCGCCAGAGTTCGCCGTTGAAGCTGCGTTCCAATGGTTGTCACCGGCGGCTACTTGACGGCTGGATATCGTTGTGCCCTCCATCACGGTGATGGTGCCCCCCTCGGGACCATTGACGGTGGTCGTCTGCAGGGCCGTCAGCTTGATCGCGTTCAGCCCGAGGCCTCCCACAAAGCCGTCGAGGATGATGTCGCCGACGACAGTCAGGTCCAACGTATCCGGAATCGCATCTCCATCGCCCACGATCTTGATGTAAGTTTGGTTGCCGACAAGATTGAGCACCATATTGCCAGAAACAATAAGGACGTTGCCGCCGGGAAGGGCGCTTGCGGGCGCGATTAGAGTCGGGGCGAAGGGCACATACGCAGGGAAGGTGCCGTAACTGATTGGCCCAGGAGGATTGGTGCTGTTCGGGTCGATCGTGGTGGCGTCGCCGAACTCTCCCAGTTTCTTGCCGGGCTGGTCGACGTCGGGGAAGTTTTCGAGGCCGTCCTGCCAGTCCTTGAACAGCGTGCGGAAAGCCTTGTCGCGCAGCAGTGCACTTTCCCACAGCGGGAAGGTGCCGCGGCCAACATTGTATTCAACGCCGCGCCAGATTTCCTTGACGATCAAATTGCCGCCACTTTGCACGACGGAGTACTGTGTGCCGTACTCCACCTTCTCGTTGTTCTTGATCGGCTCCACCTTGTCGACGCGGACCAACCGCCACTCCAGGCCCGCAGTGATGACCTTGACGACGAAGCTGCTGTTCAGGCTTCGGGCGATTTCTTTGCGGTAAGCGTCCTCCAATAGCAACCGGTTGAGGCGGATGAGCCGCTCGCTTCCGGCGGCGGGATTGCTAAGGCGGAGAGTCTCCGTGGACTGCAGGATTTCGACGCCTGCAAATCGACTCGCGTCCGGACCGTAGATGGACGGGCCTCGCAGGATGGTATTCAACCGGTCAATGAGAGTGGCCTGGGCGTCGACATCATTCAAGCACTGGAGCAGGAATAAACCGGTATCAAGTGGACCGCCAGGAGTGAGCAGATCGATCTGGCCCGCCAGATAGGCTGACACCAGGTCCAGGTCCGTTCCTGCAGCCTGGATCAGGTTTTGTAGAACCACGGGAAGCTGTGCGACGCCCAGTCCGACTCCGAGTTTGAACACCAAAGTTCGAATGGCCAGAATGTCGCTTTCGTGCAAGAAAGAATCGCTATCATCAATGGGGTTGCCTGCCAGGGCGTTGAGTAAAAGGGGGGGCACCGTCCGGGCGTTCAAAGCGGTAAAATCACCCGCAGCCGCGGGAACCGTCGCCAGCGATGTGGCGGTCTCGATATACAGGGGTGGGGCAACTAATGGCGCAATATCCTTGTTTGTGCGGACCACGGCCGTGCCGGGTCCTTGGGGCACGAGTCGCACTCGGCCTGCCACGACGAATTCACCAATTGAAAGCACATGCCCGGTGCCGCTGATCGCTCCGAGCGCCAGCGCACTACCGCCACTGGACGACGCCAGGTTGATCTTGTTCATTCCAACCGAATTGACAAAGTAGGTCGCGCCGTCCACAAGGTTGCCGCTGCTGCCACTGCCCTTGTGATAAACGACCTTCTGGCCCGCGATCAGGTCAGTGACTTTCGCCCCGGTGTTGAGTTCTACGGAGCCGATATCGATGTCGTTGCCGGTGATGTTGGCCGCATCAAAGGCCGCGGTCCGCACGAGGTCGCTCAGCACGACCCGCAGCGTGCCATCGGCGGCGACGACTGTACCGACATTCTCCCACGCCTGCCCGGCTGGTTCGAAGCTGTCCGCAGGAAGGTTAGTTAGCACCAAATCGTCGGGGAACGACCGTTGGTCCATAGCCCTAGCGCCGAGTTGAGTACCGCCGCCACTGAGGATCCGATAGTATGCACCTTGGGCCGGCGCTACTCGGCCTTGGTCGGTGATATGTTCATTAAGTTGCCAATCAGTTTGAAGTGTGTAAGTGGCTCCGGCAGCAAGACCCGTGAACCGCCACTCGACTGTGTTCAAGCCGGTTCCAGCCTCATGGAAGTGGTAAACCTCGCTGGCCCTGGTCTGGCTGTCTTGGCGCCAGTTGTGGTCTCCGTCGATTAGGCTGAGCCATAGTTCCGCACTGATTGGGCTTGAGTAAGTTTGCCTTGCGCTAGCCGGTTCGCCGAAAACGTCCGTCACTCCGGGCATGCTGACGGTCATAATGTTGCTACCGTGGTTTTGGTATTGAGTCCAGCTACCTCCACCCGCAAAAGCGACGATGCCGGTGGTACCATTCAACTGGAAGTTGGTGGCGTTGAGCACGGTGATCGTGAAGGTTCCGTTTGCAGCCGTGTTGCCAGTCACGCCGCTGATGGTTACCTGGTCGCCCGTAGCTAATCCCGCGGTGCTGGCGGTGGTGATGAGGATGGGACTTCCAATCGTCGCACCGGTGACTGAACCGTTGGGTGAAAGGCGGGCGAAATCGTAGGGTTGGCCAGTGACATCGCTCAGCAAGTGGCTGATGACCTTGGGCTGAAGCCCACCGACCGGCACCTCACCATTGGGCAGGTTTTCCTGCAGCAATAGCATTTTGCTGGTCGTGACACTATTGGCGTAGGGATAAAACTTGGCTTTGTCGAACTCGGCGTTGGGCTTCAAGTGCCCGCGCGCGCCCTCGTAAAATTCCAGCACCAGGGGATCGGGCACCGGATCGCCGTTTTCGGTAGCGTCTGCGGCTGCCTGGGCGTTGACCTCGTCGAGTCGGGCCAGGATGGCATCGGTGTCTACAGGCTCCGTGAAGTCCGTGCCCGTGAAACCCATGATATGATCGAGCTTGTCATGGTCCGTTGGTTTGTAGATTTGAGAAGTCACGCCATTGATCGTGATCGACTTGAGGCCCAACAGGTCCGACGGATTGGAGTCCAGAAGAAACTCGATGACGTTGATGTCCAAGCCTGTTGCGTCGAAGACAGCTTTGCGAGCTATATCCTTTACATAATCCAGGATTTGCTCCTTGACCCACTCTTTGATGTAATCGAGTGGGCTTGGGATATCCTGCAGCAACTCGCGAGTGGGCCGGAGTATCTTGTCGTCTAACTCATCCAGAAAACTGTCGACGCCGGCTTTCAGATCGCCGACTCGGCGCGGGATACCGAGCATGGACAAGAGGTACTGATTGACGAAAGAATCGTTGGTTTCGCCATCGTTATTGGGATCATTGATTTCGTCTAGAAAAGTGTCGAGGATGCCGACATGGTTTTCGGCGTCGCCTCGTCCATCGGGGAAACCTGGGTTCACCACGTCGGCACCTTCGCTGACAGTATCGCGGTTCTGCAGATCGCGCTTGGCTTGCGGGTCGAACAGCAACGAGCGGGTCGTCGCCAAACCGAAAGCCGTCCAATTTTGCAAGCCGCGGTCGATGTTGGCGATCCAGTAATCGAAATAGGCCGCCGCCGCTTGTGGGCCGTTGCCAAGTTGCGGTTGGCCCATGGCCTGAGCCAGCGCTATGAGTGCCGAGTCGTCTGGAATTTGGCCATTGGCGATTTGGCCGAATAGGGTCTTGAAGGCGCCGGTGATGGCATCGCCCACGCCCTTGATCTGGTCGTATATTTCCGAGAATGCGACGGTCTGACCGCGTTTTACCTTTTCGCCGGCATCCAGAATCATGTCAATCAAATCGTTGAATGGTTCAGCGAGCGGGGCGGGTGGATTCGGCAAGTTCGACCTGAGGCGAGTGAGCACATCGCGCAGGTCGAAGAACAAGTCAACGAGCTTGCCTCGTGACTTCACCATCTCCGCGACCGATAAAACCGGCGTGCCACCGGGGCTGCCATCGGCGACCATTTCGCGACGGACGGCGTACTCGCGATAGTTGTTCGTGATCTTCCAGACGCTTCCCGGCGTGAGAGCGGTAACGACCGGCGCGCTGTCGAGAATGACGGGGCCGAGCACGGAGAATGTCGCAAACTGCGTGCGAAGGGCAGCCGGGACCGTCAGCCCGTCGAGCGCGGCGGCGTCGGGGGCAACATTCATGCCAGTCACGTGAAAAAGGAATTTTTCTTGTTGCCCCGGCAAGTCGGGTACGTCTAGCAGCAGCGCGTCGTAAAGGAAGGTGGCAGGTGCATTGGTCGGCCTTGGTGCCGAAGCCTGATCGCTGACGTCGCCGTCGGGCAGTTGGCTACGCTGTATCTCGTCGTTGACTTCCTTGACACCGTCGAAAGCTGGCGCCCCGTCGTTGGCATAGCCCTCGAGCGTCAAGTGACGGATGGCGTTGAGCCGGGCCAAAGCATTATCGGGATCGGTGTAATTACCGAAGTCGGGAAAAATGCCGTCAGAAAACTCGTTGATGAGCGTGTGAGCCCAAAGGTCACCGGCGCTGTGCGTCGCAAAACCGTAGGACCACGCCAGGATCTGTAGTTGCTCGGATGGAGCGTACGGAGAACCGGGCAGCTGAGCTTTCCAAGCCTTGTCGAGAATGTGATCGATCCAGATGCCAGTCGATTCTGGGTGAAGGACTTGCTGGGCCATAACTATGTCCGGAAAGGCATCGTCGCCAGCCCCACCGTAGTAGTAGGCCGGGTATAGCTTTATCGCTTCGATAATCCGCGGGTTGACCGGGTACTCCCTGCCGTCGATCGTCAGGTTTCCGTCGTCAAGAACGTCTCGGCGGACGTCCAAAGCAACCTCGATGTGAGTAAACGGCTTCCAGGCCACTTCAGCCAAAGGATCATCGCTGCGCGCACTTTCGCGGGCGTGTTCCAACCCCAAAAGATGTCCAGCTTCGTGCGCGATGTAAGTGGCCAGTTCACGCCCATAGCCGTCGGCACTGAGCGCGCTACTGGGGATGTTCTCGGTGAACACGAATGCGTTGTCGCTTCGGTCGAGATTGCCCCGATCCACCTTTTCCGCAAGGCCATAATAGAGACCATACTCACTGAATTCGGAGCCATCACCTCCCACATAGATCGTTGAATAGTCGACACCGGCAGAAGGCTGTGCTGATCTAAAGGAAACGCGAAAGCCTTCGAACGATTTATTGAGTGAGTCAAGTATGTTCTCGACAATTGTGTCTTCGTAGCCGCGCATGGCATCCGGTGCTGTGAAAGCCGGTACGTCCAAGTTCCTGACCTCGATCGGCCCATGATAATCAACGGACTGAGCCCCTCTGAAATCTACGAATATTATCTGCCCACCCGATGAACCCTTCAGGTCGATTGAATCGTCGCTTGCAATCGTTGTGAGAGCGACGCGATTGGCATATGGAATAGTTCGAGCCGTTTCCGCCGCAATGGCGCCGACAAGGGGCCGATATTCTGCAGTCGAATACAACAGTTCATCCGACAAGAGTGGACCATTGAAAAGTAAGATTCTTTCTTCGAGTGTTTCTATAAACCTTCGTTTATAGATCGACCGAGCATGTGATTTTCTTCGTTGGTTCAGTTTTCGCGATTCGGGCAATCGTGACATGACCGTTGTTCCTTCTGCTCCGAGATGGGAGGTTCTTTGATACCGACTTCGATTCCAGACTTGCATTCGCGATAATTCATGGCGAATAGAGACGCTTCAGGCACATTTGGAGCGTGCGGGATCAATAGCAGTCGAATCAGGGGGTAAGTAACTGAACTTGTTTGCAACAAAAATCAAATCGAGTCTTGATTCAATAGGCTTGCTCGGAACTATTGGCCATTTTGAAGCCATCGGCTATTCGAGTTAGGACAATCGGCCGTAGCGGATCGAACCTGCCAATTTTTTGGGTGGCTAAGTGGTCGCGCTAACAAGTAACGACGACGGGTAGCATCGCGCAACACAATCCAATACAAAAATCAAATGTATAATCCACAAACCAATCGTGCGGACGACCACAAGGTATGGGTTGAAAAAGAAATGTCAATAGCAATGGCAAATTATTTTCAAAATCGTTAATGAAGTGGTTTTTATTGCGAATTTCTGGATTATTCGCATTTCCAAGCCCGGTTTAGAGCTTCGAACGACAGTCTGCTCCCTGGTCCAGTCCAGTTTCGTGCTTGTCGTGACTGGAGGCTACCATCAGCCGAGTTGTCATTTGTTGGCATGAATTTGCAAGCGAGATGAACGGCGGATTCGAAAAGCTAAAACGGGGTATGCTCCGCCACTCATCTCCAGACCACTACCGCCTTAGCCTAGCGAGATTTCCAATGCGTCCAGTACTGCTGTGTATCTTGCTCGTATGCGGATTGGCTACGCCTGTCTACGCTCAGCAACTCAAAGAGATCACCAACAGCTTCGGGATGAAGCTGTTAGTAATCGCCTTCAATTGTTGACCAAGCGCAGGGGATCCAATCAAAAGAACGATAAACAAAACAAGCAATCGCATGTCATTTTCCCTAGATGAATCTAAATCGATGATAGGAAGTTTATCCTATTCAAACCGCTGCTACTCGGGGCCTGCACAATGCGATGTGGGCGTTTCTAATGGACCGCCAGCCTATTAAAGCAACAAGCCGTTACGCTTCGGGTTGCGACGCCAAAACAAGGTTGAGAGGAGGCAAGCTCCTGCTCAACCATTGCGAATTGTTGACGGAAATGCTTCACAGCGTTGATCTCTAGGGGTATGAGGTTGTTTGTCTGCATCCTTCGCAAAAAAAAGAGCATCAAGTTCTAACTTGATGCTCTTTGGTTTTTTGAAAGGATTAATCCGACCTGTCAATTAATTGCTCAAGGCGGCAGGTTCGCCACCGGCAATCGTACCCATTGCTCCCCAAACTCCATAAGGACTTTGGCCAAGCGTGACTGGTGGTGCTGCAGTATTCCCAGTGTCTACGTTTTCAGCAACAAATCGAACCGATCCATCACCCATGAGACACTGTACGCCACCACTGTGATGGCTGCTTGCATTGAGAATACCGCTATTCGAGTCAGCATTAACGTTAGCATCCACAACGCACGAAATCTTGTTCGGACCAAGAATCGTCGTGAAGCCATTTATTTCAGCTTGTCCGTCGGTCCAAATGGAACCAAACTTGGCTTTGAATTGTTGTCCCACCCCTACGTACGGGCCATTCGCATGCGTCAAGCAAATCATTGGACTTGCCGCAACGTTTGGATCAATTGCGGTTACCGTCTTGGCAAGAGGGCCAAGCGTAGTAAGTGTGTTAAGCCCCAAATTCCCGCCCCAAGTTCTTTCGCTCATCACGATGGTATTGCTGGTGCCGTCCAACATGCTTTTGATTGCTCGCACTTGCTGAGAACCACCGAAAGTTCCCCGATGATTGTAGGTAGAACTGTTGTGGCTGTTCGTGGCAGCAGAAGTAAGTGTGTCACCCATGCAGAATGCATAGCTGTTTCGAGCGTTGTTGCCGGTCACTGGGGGGACATTATCGGAAGGGCAAAGTACGAAAGGAAGCTGGATTTTCCATGGTAGCCAATTTGCATTTCCATACCAGCCAGCTGGACCACCTGGGAAAATGGTGTTTCCATTCGTGTCGACTACGCCGCCTGCATTAATTTGATTTGCAAGCGCGCTTTGCTCAATGTATGGCAAAAGGAATACAAATCCACTTTTTCGGTCGTAGTTTCCATCGTGGCGCGTGGCTAATCCGCCTCCGGCCGTACCACCTCTTCGAGGCGGAAAAGCTCTTAACGTGTCGTGATAATTAATAAACTCCAAAAAAAGGAAAGGAACTAAGCTGAACGCTTAGATTATCTTAAGGGAAGAAATCTTGACGCAAAAAATCCAATCCTTGTCCAAAAAACACAGGATTCGACACGTTGTTTCGATAAAAGCGATTTTCTGAAGCAATTTTTGCCGTTCTTTTCCTTACAAAGCTTACTAGGCGAGCGACAGCCTTGATAATACCGGGAGGGAGAGTCTCTTGCCGAACCTCTGCGACGCCAGCTCGGCAGGAGCCTCGCTCTCCCCCATTCTGGCTAAGAGGTGGGTCTAAGCGAAACGGGGCCCGCGAAAGCGAGCGGCGTCGATAGCCGCCCAAATATGCATGACCCATCCTAAAAGCACAAACCAGAGCAACGTCGCTGCAAAAAAGAATACAGCGGCAGCCAATATGCGACCTTGGCATAGTTGCCCAAGACCGGGATAGATAAAACTCGCGATAGCGGAGATAACATTTCCGGTGGAGCCTTGGCCGCTCATTTGGGTTTCCTCTATTCGAGTTACAAACATGGGTTTGGTGCCGTGCCGTCGAGTATCCGAGTTTTTTGGTTTTCCAATTCGTGGTTAAACCAAGGAAACTCCTCATAACGCGATATTCGCCATCTGCGATCGGATCTTGGGAATTTATCACTATGGCTGCTAATCCCTAACGGTCTACTGTGCCAAGATGAGTACAATAGTCCTCCGCCTTCCCTTTCGCATTGATCTAGCCCGCCTCCAATCCAAGTTTGGTTTCATGAATCAGCCTGTTTCGCCACCTTGCCCAGACGATTTACAGCAAGCCAAAAAGCTGCAGGAAACTTTTCAAAAGATTCGCCATCAAATTGGGCAAGTGATCGTTGGCCAGGACAAGACCGTGGAGCAATTGCTCATCGCCATCTTGGCGGGGGGCCATTGTCTTCTTGAAGGGGTGCCCGGACTTGCCAAGACCCTCATGGTCCGTTCATTGGCGCAAGCCATGGACTTGAAATTCCATCGCATTCAGTTTACGCCCGACCTGATGCCGGCTGACATTACCGGTACCGACATTATCCAGCAATCCGAAACCGGTAGCCGGCAGCTTTCCTTTGCCAAAGGGCCCGTTTTCACGCAAATACTGCTGGCCGACGAGATCAATCGAACCCCTCCGAAAACGCAAGCCGCACTTCTCGAAGCGATGCAGGAGCACTCGGTGACGGTGGGCGGCAAAACCTACAAACTGTCCGAGCCGTTTTTTGTCCTTGCAACCCAAAACCCTATCGAACAAGAAGGGACGTATGCACTCCCCGAGGCGCAGCGCGATCGGTTTTTGTTTCAGACCAACGTGGATTACCCGACCAGAGAACAAGAGGGGGAGATCATTGAACGCACGACCGGGTCAGGAGTAGGCCAAATCACTCCTGTCGTTACTGGGCCAGAGATCATTCGGTTCCAGCATATCGTCCGTTTGGTACCACTTCCTGACCACGTAAAACAATTCGTACTCGATGTTGTTCGAGCCTTAAGACCCAAAGAGTCCGATGCACCGAAGTGGGTACCTCAGCAGGTGCAGTGGGGCCCTGGCCCGAGAGCATGCCAACAGATTGTCATGGCGAGCAAAGCTCGAGCACTTCTGTATGGCCGATTGCACGTCACAACGGAAGATATCGAAGCGTTGGCTGCACCCGTTCTGCGTCACCGCATCGTGCCAACCTTCAGTGCCCAAGCCGAGGGCATCGACGCCGATACCATTATCACACGACTGTTAAAAGAGCTTCCGCGACGGAAAGCCAGTTCTCCCAAAGCCGCCTCTGCATAGATCGTAACAACGTGAAAGCACCTTTGTTGCGTTGGTTGTCCGCACCTGACCTGTCGCGAGTATCTCAATTGCAATTATTGGCAAAAGGGGTGGTCGAAGGGGTAAGCGGCGGATTGCATCGATCGCATCACGTCGGCTCCAGCATTGAATTCAAGGAGCATCGCCCCTACGTACCAGGTGACGAAACTCGAACGATCGATTGGAAGCTGTTTGGTAAGACCGACCGACTTTACATTCGGCAGTATGAGGATGAAACGAATCTGCGTTGTACCATCGCCATCGATCAGAGTGGCTCTATGAGATATGCGGGCTCCCGTTGCAATGGAATCTCCAAGCACGAGTTTGCCATTCGATTAGCTGCCTGCTTAGCGTACATGCTCGTCAATCAACAAGACGCCGTTGGACTGGCCACGTTTGACTCCAAGATTCGAACCTATATTCCGCCGCGAAGTCGGCCCAATCATCTGCAAACTCTGTTCGAAGCCATGTCCGCTTCAAAACCTGGTAACGAGACCGACTTGAGCGTTGTTTTGCAGAATCTCTTAAATCATTGCAATCGTCGCGGTCTCGTTTTTCTGATTTCCGATTGCTTCGGCGACGCAACAGCCATTGTAAAGTCGTTGGCTTTGCTGAGAAGCAACTACCAAGAAATTGTCCTCTTCCAAATCTGGGACGATGATGAAATCGAATTTCCATTTCAGACTCGAACCATGTTCCGTTCCCTGGAGCTGGAAAGCCACCAAGTCCTGATCGACCCAACTAGTCTGCGTTCAGTCTATTTGGAAAATCTTCAATTGTTCCGCCGTGAATTGCAACAAGGATGTATGCAAAATCGTGTGGATCTGGTCTCCGTTTGCACTTCTGAATCGTACAGCGCAGTCCTCGCGAACTATATCGCTATGCAAAGGAGCCGAGCATGACGCTTTTGAATGGCTTACTGGCTTTCGGTGCTGCCGCCTTTACTATTCCCTTGATCATTCATTTACTGTATCGCAGCCGCTACCAAACAGTCGATTGGGGAGCGATGCATTTACTTCAATCGTCTCGCAATCTCAACTCGCGCCGAATGCAATGGCAACAACTCTTGCTCTTGCTTTTGCGATGCGCTTTACCAATTCTCTTGGCCTTGGCCATGGCTCGACCGCTCCTGCAGTCGTTTCTATCGGCGGATGGTCAGTCCGCGATGTCCATTGCAATTGTTATCGACGATTCGACGTCGATGTTCGTCTCCAATCAACAGGCTGCAATGGCCAAAGGAGAAACGCGTTTTTCGACGGCGTGCCAGTCCGCTGCAGAAATCCTGAGAGAGCTGCCCTCTGGCAGCAATTGCATCGTACTCCTGGGTGGCGCCAAACCCGAAGCCTTAAGCGGCCAAGTTCCAGACGAGCTTGCGTCGAAACTCAGTGAAGTTGGTAAGCGATCCATTCCAGCGGGCGAATTTGCTTGGGAAGAGGCTTTCCGAACTTCGCTCCAATGGCTTGCCACGAGTCCGCATTCGAGAAGGCACCTGGTTCTGATTTCTGATTTTCAAAAACACGAGTGGTCTAGTAACTTGGGCCCAAAACCTGAGGCTAGCAACTACGGTTCCATTCGGCCCGCGGTCACCTTCTTGAACGTTAACCCGACCAGCGAATCGATTGCAATGTCGCAAACTCTCAACCTATCAGTCCAATCGATTGACGTAACCCCCAGTTTACTGGCCGTGGAACGTCAGGCATCCATTTTGACGATATTAGGCAATCACGGCCCTACACAATGCGACGGTGTGGTTGTCGCAGTGTTTGTAAACGAAATCGAAATCGATCGTCAAGAAGTTTTCATTGCAGCCGCGTCGACAACCCAAATCCGTTCTCGCTGGACCCCTCAACAAAACGGTGATCATACAATCCGAGTTCAGATTCTTCGGGAAGATGTCTTGATCGCCGACAACCACTTTTCAACAGTAGCCATCGTTCAGGATCCGATTCCGATCCTCCTGGTCGATGGCGATCGTCGAAACGAAGCCATGCAAAGCGAAACAGATTTCTTGCGTTTAGCATTTTCCCCTTTCTCATTATTGACCGGAGAAAAGGGAGATGTATTTCTCTCCAAAACCATTCAGCCAGAGGAATTGACAGAAGCGATTTTGCAGAAGTATCGAACCGTTTGCCTGTGTAACGTTCGAGAGGTTAACGATGTTCAACAGAAATGGTTGCATGACTATGTCGAACAAGGAAACGGTCTAATTGTATTTTTGGGGGACAAAGTCCGCACCGAGCAATATCAATCTTGGCCAACGTTAGCCGACAACGGGCTACGAATCGCCAACTACGCAACTCGAATAAGGGTTCAGTCCGAAAGTGCCGACGGTCCTGATTCGAAGCTATCGCCAAGTGAAGTTGAACTGGAGGCTGGTGGGCGAATCAAGACGCAGCAGATCGAATTCCTCCCCATCCGTGAATTATCAACAGTAAGTCTAAACTCTTTGGCGGGAGTTCGCTTTGGTCATCGCACTCCCATGGAGTTGGATCCAGCAGCCCTAGTGAAGCCTTCCGATGCGTCGGTCGCTGTGCGTTTCGAAGACAATCAACCTTGGATCTTGGAATCGAGAATAGGCAAAGGACGTTGCCTATGGATCAATACCGCGTGCGACAATGGCGATTCCAATTTGCCGACACGTTCGATCTACGTACCTCTCGTTCAAAAGCTTGCAGCCTTCGTTTGCAATGCTGCGCCTCCTGACACTACTGTAATCGCTGGCGAAAGTTGGACGCGAGCAATCAATGACCCAAAGTGGAATTCTGACGACTCCACAAAACAACTGCGCGTGGTCAAACCTGACGGTCAGCTAGTAACAGCCACAATGGCAGCCGACGGGAAAATGCGATTCAATGACACACGGCTTTTAGGGACCTATTTTGCAAAGTTGATGGATAGCAAATCAAACGTGTCGTCGAATGAAAATTTAACGATTCCCTCGTTCTACCAGATGGTCGTTTGTGCCAGGAGCAGGGATTGGCGTTCCGGACAGGAATCAAACTTGACTTACTTGACTCCGGACGAGATTGTAAAGCTTGCGGCCAGTTTGGACGCAACCAGTTCGGCTAGTGCTCGCGAGTTGCTCAACTCATTTCGTTTGGACTGGCACGGGCGCGAAGTTTGGATTTGGATTTGGACGGTGCTCCTGCTCGTCTTTTTGGCCGAAATGGCTCTGGAACAAAGCCTTTCACCGAGGTTGAAGTCGAGACCGATCACTGCCTCGCGGCTGGCTGCACGGGGGACTACATCATGACGACGATTCGATTTTCCGGATCATGGCCATGGTGGCTAATTCTTTTAACCGGTCTTGCGGGTTCATTCTGGATTGCACGTTGGTACTGGCGTGAATCTCGGTACCTTACCAACCCCATGCGGTGGCTATTGCCGACGCTTCGGGCCGTTGCTTTCTTCTTTATCATATTCATGCTTGCTGGGCCATCATTATATCACCAAAGCATCCAAGGCGAGTTGAGTCGGATTCGAGTCTTGCTCGATGTGTCCACAAGCATGTCGACAGTCGACGTGGCGGCAGGGAATCAATCAAGATTGGCTCGAGCGCTTGGGTGGCTTCTAGGGGGCGAAACAAAACCAAAATCTGGCCCGGGTGGATGGCTCAATGATTTAAGAACACACCACCGGGTCGAATTGGTAACTTCAAAAAACACAAACGCCGAATCATCGTTATGGGATTCGCAGACAAATAGTCCTCTTCCAAAGGCCGAGTCCATTTCACCCTACGGCCCCAATTCGCCTCTCGGCGAATTTCTCCTAGGGGCAATCCTTCCAGTCGAAAATGCGGCTAGAGAATCAAACAAGTCTGGTGCGCCTACTGTTGCAGCGGTCGTTTTCATAACCGATGGGCAGAGCAACGCAGGCGCGAGTATTTCGGAAGCAGCAGTCCGCTACACAACGGAAAAAGTCCCGCTGTTTACGATTGGGGTTGGAAGCGATGCCGAACCGGAGGACCTCGGAATCGTTCAGGTGGAGCATTCCCAGCGGGTCTATCGCTCAGATCGACTTCGCGGCACGATCCTGATCAAAGAGCGCATGAAATTGGGTACGCAATACCGTGTTGATATCAAGCATTTCGAAAAGACGGTCTTCTCGAAAACCCTGCAGTCCGCAGATCAAGGCTCGCGACGAATTGAATTCGACTTTCCAGCTGAGCAACTAGTTGACCGATCCAGAGAACGCGTGCGGAACGGAATGGCTTACTCCTCGCTACCAATTGACCTCGATTTTTCCATCGCATGCGAGGCAACGGAAATCAGTCATGGAAACAACGTGTACGCCTCGTCGCTATGGGGAGTCGAACGAAAGAACCGCGTGCTCATTCTAGATCGGAGAGGTGGTTGGGAAATGCGGTACATCAAGAACGCATTGGAACGAGATTTGGCTTGGGAATCTTCCGTGTCGATTGGGCGGAGCGCATTTGCCCAAGAGTTTTTCCCAAAATCAAGAGCCAAGTTATTCGAATTCGACTTGATCCTAGCGAGTCTCGATACAGTTCGTGAATTCAACCAGGAACAACAGACTTGGATTTCCGATTTTGTCGGAGTGAGCGGAGGTGGACTCATTCTCATCGACAGCCAACGTGAAGAAACAAGTTCCACGACGGAATCAACACTATCCGCCCTGTTACCCGTTCGAGCGAACAATTCGTCCCAATTCCCGACGGTCCAATCCATGCGACTTTCCACAGCTGCACAAAACCAACCTGCTTTTCAAATTAGTTCCAACGATGTACCAAATGACCAAACTTGGTCGCAATTGCCAGCTCCGAAGTCTGTCCGACATGTGGCTCTAGAGCCTGGCGCGGAAGCCATGGTTGAAATCGGTAACTCAACAGCGAACCAGGAACCGCTGCCATTAGTGGCTACGAAACTCTTTGGCCAAGGGCGTGTTATCTACTTCGCGACCGATGAAACATGGCGTTGGCGATACAATGTTGCCGACCTTTATCATCAGCGATTTTGGACCCAGATTGCAACTTGGGGGATGCGAGCCCCGTTTGCGGTCAATGACGCTTTTGCCTCGCTCGATTCGGGATTTCGGATTTATTCCACCAGTGATTCGATTACCGTTCGGGCCCGACTCAAACAGGATGACTCCAAACCCCTTGAGAATGCTTCGGTCAGCGTGGTTCTCGATCGCGATGGCGAGCGTTACGCCTCGATTCCTCTCAATCCGGAGTCGGACGCACGCGGTTTTTACAGAACGACGTTCGGGCCAATGCCCGAGGGTAACTACCGAGTTCGATTGGAAGTGGTTGGGATCCCAAACGATGCTTTGACTCTCCAAACGCAATTCGTGGTTCAGCCTCCAATCGATGTCGAAATGCAAAATCTGGCATGCAATGTGGCATCCTTGCGGGCGGCTGCATCCATGACGGGCGGCGAATTTGCAATGCTGGACGAGGCTGCATCTATTTCGGAAAAACTTAAGCAGTTTCGAACGGGTAAAATGGTCGAATCTCAAACTCTATTGTGGCAAAGCTATCCATGGTTTGCCACAATAGTCGGACTCTTAGCCATCGAGTGGTATCTAAGGAAACGCGCAGGACTAATCTGATGAGTCAGTATCTTCCAACGACCACGACATCTGTCGTTTCCATGCCTTCTCCCAGAGAAACCGTCGCTAGGTTTCTTGCGAGTTTTTCAAATCGGCAGTCGTGGTTGCATGCGATTCGAGGATGCGCGATAGCCACCATTGTTTTACTGTGCGGTGTTTGCTTAATAATCTTCGCGGATTGGTTGATCCAGCTGCCCGAAAAATGGCGGTGGTTGCTGACGTGTTCCACTTATTTACTTGCGTTGGTTTCAGCCTGGCGGATCGGCCTTAGTGGGGTATTCTTTCCACCGAGTTTAGAAAACGTAGCATGGTCTGTCGAGCAAACGAGTCCCAATTTTCGTGAGAGCCTGTTGGCAACGGTGGAATTGCGACGAGCGGACGGTACAACTCGATCGGGTTCGCCACACTTCGTTGATGCCATTGAACAAAACGTTGCACGCGAATTGAGTGGCTTGGAGATCGACTCCCTTTTACCATGGCGAGCTATTGCAAAAAACCTACTCGCTTTGGTTGCGGTACTTGGCGGGGTGGTTGCAGCGTGTTGCATTCCCAATGCCAAGTTGCCGGAGAGGTTGTTGCGGGCCATGATCCCTTTTGTCTCCTTTGAACGCCCTTCGAATGTTCAAATTACGATTCTTGACCCGAGCCCGAATTCTCTTTCGGTTCCTTCGGATCAAATCATTCCATTTGTTATTCAAGTAAGAGGTGGGGCACCGACCGAAGCAACGTTGGAGCTGATAGAGACAGAAGTACCCATGAGCAGGCTCGACGGATCAGGCCGGACCCCTGCTGGTCGCCGATTTCTGAAAATGAATATCGTCAGTGATTCTCCGTTGATGTTTTCGCTTTCCGCTCCAATTTCCGATCTGCCTACAAAGTTTCGAGTGGTCGCCGGCGATGCGGAAACGCTTTTCAGAACGATCCAGCCGATTGCGCGGCCTAAAGTACTTGCTTTCCACGTCGAGCTCGAACCACCAGCTTACACACTTGGTGCCAAAGAATTGTCCTCCACTCCACGCGGTGATCTTCGCGTGCTCAAAGGAAGTCGAGTCAAACTGGACATCGATGTCAATCAAACGCTGTCCCAAGCACGGATTGCGATGGAGTTTCCCTCCTCTGGAAGAAAAGAATCCATCGCCCTACAGCCTGTACAACAGATTGGTTCGATACCGTTAGCGTCCAATGCCATCCAGCGTTTTACCGCCGAATTCGTGGTGGAGGAAGAGGCCACTTATCAAGTGCGATTGACCTCCAATTTTGAATACAAAGGGACCAAAATCGAAAACACATACAGTCCGCGATACAGGATTGATACCCTTGACGATTCTGCTCCGTTGATTTCATGGAAAGCGAATAACAGGACTGTCTGGAGCGAGCCACCAAGACCGAATCAAGCGTTTATTGTCGCGCCTGATGAAATCATAGTCCTTTCTGCGACAGTATCTGACAACTTGCCGGTCGAATCCCTTTTTCATGAGGCCTCCATCAATCGCGGACCATGGGTTACGGTGCAACCTAACTTAATTCGAAAGGAGCTTGAGAATCCTCAGCAGGTAGCCCCATTACAACAACTATCAACGAAGGCTTATTTGGCTCAATCGGATTGGACATGGGATTTGCTCAGCTTGGCTGCGAGCAGCGGTGATGCGGTCGCAACCCGCGTTACGGCAATCGATCGAAAAGGCAATAGTGCGCATTCAGCGACAATTCAATTCAGTCTTGCCTCACCTGGTTTCGATCGAGACAGGCATTCAAGCTTGATTCAACGTGTAGAGTTAGTTCCATTGCTCGACGCCCTTTCCGTTTTGTTGAACAAGTCTAGGGATCAACTTCGCCCTCAGCTGGACAAACTGAAAGACATTAAACTCCCGCTGGACGAACGAGCCCAATCCATCAGCGAGCTTCGATCTACGGTTTTAGCAAGTGTTAAAGCGGCTCAAACAACGCAAGAAACGGCCGAAGCGATCATCAAAGGGATTGGTCGGTGTGTTGATCAGGTCGAAGTGGAGTTGGTGGTCCGGTTGATTGCGAGGATCGAGAAGGAGTGGCTGGCTTCCCTGATCTATTGCATCGACGCTTCAATGCCTCCATCGGACGCGAATCGGGAGCCTCAATCGATCGCATGGGATCAGAAGGAATACGAACAGAGAATCAATCGATTGCTTCAATCCTACGACTTGGCCTGTGACAATTCCAAGCGGTGCACCGACATCTATCGGCAGTTCATCGGTCTCGAACTGCAAGCCTCGCTAACGAAAGATCTGACGCATCTTCGCGATCACCAGCAAAGCGTTTTGACTCGAACTCCGGACGCCGATTTTACGGTTTTGGCTCGGTCACAACAGATGGCGGAGCAATACATGGATGGGATCGTGAAACTTTCTACCGACGTGGAACCGCATCTTAACCAAGACTTTCGCAATCGGCTGACTGAGTTGTATCGATGGATGGATCAAACGCGCTCGGAATTAGAGGAGCTAACCAAACAGGAGCCAAGCGAGCAATCGACCAACGCATTGCGAATGCGAATCGATCGTTCTGTTCTTGAACTCAAAAACGTGCGATGGGCTTTTAACCTGCAGGGGAATCTCGCTATGGATGCCATCAACGGAAGGAAAGAACTGGTAAACCGAAGTGGCGCGCTTGGGCTAAATTTCGATCGGTTCGCGGAAAGGCATTCTCGGCGAGTGGAAGTGAACAAGGAGAAATCGCTTGCCACCGACGAATCACTAACCAGAAATGAGTCACTGATAAGTGAAGTAACCGGGCCGATCCTCTCGGCATTAGGCCAGATGTTGGATCGTCGTGATATCCATCAACGGCGGTCATTCACAGACCCTTTGTTTGCGAGCGACATGGGTATGGCGTACCGGGCTTGGACGAGTATTCTCGAACGATGGGTATCCGAACCGGCCAATGCCAACTCGCTGTTCACCGATGCCCAATCCATCGCCAAAGCCTACCGCATTCTTGAGTCAGCCCACGAAACGGTCGAAGCGAGGATGGTTGTCCAGTCTCTTCTTCCGATTGAACAGTACGAATGGCAATCGATGGAAGGACAGTTGATCAATCCCAAACAATGGGATAGCGTCACTGTGCGATTGGAGATTGCCAATCAATGGATGCGAGATGCCGGCATACCGCACTTGGTGGCAGAGAAGTACAACGCATTGCGATGGTCGGAGCCCGCACAGAAAATCAACCTTAAACTCAATCCACGGCGAGAAGCGAACAACACGAACCTTGTCTCGAGTGCCGACGAGATTCGGTCGCTCCTTTTGCTTTGGTCGGAGGCTGATCGTGATGCCAAGCCCATATTGGACGCGGCTCGAGCAACGTTGGCTAAGTTTTCGCCGACGGTTTCCGATCTTGCCAAGCAGGCTGCTAAAGCAACTCAGAAATTGCAACGTATGACCGAGAATATGAATCCAAATAAGTCTGAGACACCGAAGGACAAGGATGCAAACAGAAACCACTCCATACCTTCGCAAGAACAAATCCGACGCGAACGCAATGCGAGCGAGAACCGAATTTCGCAATTGCAGGACGCATTGATTGAGCTGGCCAACAAACAGGACATATTAGACAAGGCTGAACTGGACGCCGCCCGCGATAGCGATAGGTCCCTGAAATTGCTCGACGCGGTCGTGCCGATGATGAACGAAGCGATTGATGTGGCGCTCGAGGCCGACGAGGAAAAGAATTCCGATAGGCTCGAGATGGTAAACGAGGCGATTCAACGCGAGTCCAACGCGGTGGCGGCACTCGAAAAAATTTCGGATCATTTTGCGATGTTGGCGGAACAATCGACCAATGCCGAGTCCAGTCGAGAACTGGCTAAATCCAGCGAAGAGTTAGCTAACATGGCGGCCGAAGCCGTGAAGGAGTTTTCGCTCTTACCCCAGTCGATCCAACGCGATGAATCCGAAGACTACCTGCGAGCAGAACAACTAACTGCTCTTGCGAATAGCGATCCAGAGTCTTTGCTGAAGCAATTGGAAAGTGAGTTGAAACACAACCCACCGATGCAACAAGAACTATCTGAGATTTCCAAAGCAAATGCTCAATCCCTTGCGAAAGAGTTGCAAAACGCTTCTAAGACAGAGGAATCCCTTTCGAAGCAATTGGAAAAGGCGGACGCAAAACTTGCGGGAGAGAAGCGCTTGAGATTGGACCAACTAAAGGCGACTTCGGAGCAGGTCGATCGATTTGCAGCGAGATTGCTGGACAACGCAAGCAGGGCAGCTCAAAGAGCCGGCGATAAGGACCAGGCATTAACCATCGAGAAGGCTGTCGCAGATTTGCGTCGGGCCTCGCAATCCGTTAAAGGGCTTGGCGATGACACATCGCGTAACGAAATCGAATCGGCCTCCAAGGAGTTGGCGGCTAACCTTGACCAGACGCTGAAGAAAGTTCAATTTGCAAGCCAGGGAATTCAACCCACCATGGATCGAGCCATCGAGAAAGACGAGCGTCGACGGCAAAACCTAAAGAACGAAACGCAAAACATTCAGAATCAGAATCGAAACGAAATCCTCCATCAGGCCAGGGAGTACGCTGTTCATACGCAACGGCAAAGCGACCAAGCCAAGCGACGAATACAGCAAACACAGACTGAGCTTGACAATACCAACAAACAACGACAATCCGCGCTGAATAATCTGCTCAAGAATCCGGACAATCCGTCCGCACTGGATAGCCTCCGTCAAGCGACAGCCAAGGTAGAACAAGCATTCATGAAAAAGGAAACCGAAGAGAAAATCGCGGCTCAAGCGGAGGCCTTCACCAATCAGGCAAAAGAACAAACGGGAACCTTGGAGCGAGCAGAGCGGGCCGATCTTGACCGGCCAAATCCACAAGCGGCTTTGGCGGTAGAACAACTGGAAAGAGCTAGCGAACAACTGGGCCAACTTCATGAACAAATCAAGTCGATTGTGGAATTGGCCAAACAATTACCGCAGCCTCAAACGCCAGCCTCGACGCTGTTCAACGAAGCACGGGACCAACAACAGGTTCAGGAGAAGGTCTTGGATGTTGCTACCCAATTGGCTCGGAGCGGTCGCCACGAAGAACGACTTGGCAACGATCGAGGAGCAAAGGACTTGGCGAGTCAAGCAGAGAGCGTCAAGCGAGTGGCTCGAGGTTCCTTGAATCAAGCCAAGGAAGAGTTGAGCCAGACTTCAGAGGACGCCAGGCAATCAGAACAACAGCAGTACGACGCCACAAAAAACGAAGAGATCCGGGGTCCATTCAATCGACCTGTGACTTCCGTAGCCCAAGAAAAACTAAATCGTGCTGCTCAAGATCTAACGGCTCAAGCAGAGCAAATCGAGCAGAAAATCGGCGAAATGAAGGGAAGTCAAAAAACAAGTCCAATAGCCAATGCTCGGACCGAAACGGGCTCCGATGAAACTCGTGATTCGAAACAGGCTGAGTCACGTGAAATGGCTCGTATGTTGGATGTGTTGGATAGACAATTGAATTCGCTGCCAAGCAACAACGATCAGCAAACGCAAAGCGAAAACAATTCGAATGAGAAGCCTTCGTCCAAGGGGAGCACGCCAACGGAATCCAAAAACGCCAGTTCAAGGAATTCGGGAGAGGAAGACGATCGAAAAGGTGCACGCAGCGCCTTTAAGGATTCAGTCAAATCGTCCGCCGAGAAACTGGCTGGGGCGATGGGACAAGAGCGAATGAGCCGTCGATCTGCAAGCCAATCAGCGAAGGACTCTCGCAACGATTCGAAGAGCAAGCCCTCGCGGGGAAACCAGCCCGGCCGAGGCCCAGATTTTGAGAACGGCGGTGAGTTTGTCCTGCCCGGTATCGCACGCGGTCAAAACCGTGAATGGGGCAAATTGAGAGAACAACGCGCTGAGGATGCCGTCGAGGGGCGTCGAGACGAATTTGACCCAGAGTTCAGTGAAGCCATTCAGGCGTACTACAAAGCCCTCGGTAGTCGCTTGTGACTTGCCAAACGCAGAACAAAACACCATAGTAGTAATCTCGAATGCCGAAAGGTTATGCCTTTACGATCTCCATGAATGTACGTGATTTCGTTTTGCTTGAGAAATGCATTTCAACGGAATAATTCCTTAACTTTTTAGAAATGATGAAGGTGACCCATGAACAGTCAAGAATCCATTAAGCAATCCATAAATATGGCAGACATGGTTTGCATGTCCTACCTGGCTGATATGTCGGACAGCGAATTAATGGAACGTCCACATTCCAAATGCAATCATCTCAATTGGCAAGTTGGGCATTTGATCGCGTCGGAGCACAGCATGATCGAGCAGATTCGTCCTGGAACAATGCCTGCTCTTCCAAGTGGGTTTGCTGACAAGTACAAGAAAGAGACGGGAGGCATCGATGATCCGAGCGCTTTCTGTACCAAAGAAGAGCTGATGAGTACCTACCAGGCACAGCGAGCCGGTACTCTGGCCGTTCTAGCCAAGACTTCGGAGTCTGAAATGGACGCGCCAACGGGGGTTGATTATGCTCCGACCGTGGGTGCCATGTTTGTCCTCCAAGGGAGCCATTGGCTCATGCATTGCGGTCAGTGGGTTATCGTTCGACGCAGTCTAGGCAAACCCATTGTGATCTAAAGGCAAGCAGTCCGTCGATATTCGCGGGAAAACTGATTGTTACGACGGATGGCGAATTCGAGAACGATCTAGGATTTAAAGCCAGCCTTTTCAAGCGATGAGCTCATGAACAACCTGTCCGTGCACATCCGTCAGTCGGAAGTCGCGGCCACTGTAGCGAAACGTGAGCTTCTCGTGGTTCAGCCCCATCAGATGCAGCACCGTGGCATGCAAATCGTGAACGTGAACTTTCTTTTCGACCGCAGCGAAACCAAACTCGTCGGTCGCACCATAGGTAATTCCACCTTTCACACCGCCTCCAGCCAACCACATTGAGAATCCGTGGTGGTTGTGATCGCGACCATTTCCGTTTTCGGCCACCGGGGTTCGCCCAAACTCACCGCCCCAAATAATCAACGTTTCATTCAGTAGACCTCGAGCTTTCAAATCGTTGATCAGCGCTGCAATGGGTTGATCCACATCCTTGGCTTTGTTCGCATGGGCCTTGATGTCTTCGTGATCGTCCCACGGTTGACCATCACCGTAATAGACCTGAACCATTCGGACACCGCTCTCGACCAGTCGCCGAGCAGCCAGGCAAGCCTCTGCGAATTTCCCCGGACCGTAGGCTTCCAGAGTCTGCTTGGTCTCCTGTTTCAGGTCGAAGACCTGCTGCGCTTCGGTTTGCATTCGAAAAGCCATTTCCAGGGATTGGATACGCGCCTCTAAAGGATTGTCACGTCCACCGCGGTTGGCAAGATGAATCTCGTTCATCTGCTTCAACAGGTCAAGTTGTTCGCGTTGCGAAGTTTTGGTGAGCTTCGTATTGTTGATATGTCGAATAACTTTCGCTGGGTCCATTTCGGAGTTGTTGATGTGAGTCCCCTGAAAGATACCAGGCAAGAAGCTGTTGCTCCAAAGCTGAGGACCAACGACTGGCTTGCCCGGACACAAAACGACGAAACCTGGTAAATTTTGGTTTTCCGTGCCAAGTCCGTACAGCAGCCAGGACCCCAACGCAGGTCGCGTCGGCTGGGTCTCGCCGCTGTTCATCATCAAAAGCGAGGGTTCGTGATTCGGGATGTTGGTATGCATCGAGCGAATAACACAGATGTCATCAATGCACGATCCGACGTGCGGAAAGAGGTCGCTGACCTCGATCCCTGATTCGCCGTACTTCCGAAACTTAAACGGCGACATCAGCAATCCGCCTGTCTTGCGTTCCGTCTTGAGTTCCGCGTTGGGTGGACGCTGGCCGTTGTACTTTTCGAGTGCAGGCTTTGGGTCAAACGTGTCCACCTGTGAAGGACCACCATTCATGAACAGATGGATGATATGCTTGGCTCGCGGGGCAAAGTGTGCCAGCTTAGACGCCAGTGGGTTATTCGAATCCTGATCCACCGCAAGAGCCAACGTGCCATCTTGTGCCAGAATGCCTGCTAGGCCCAGAACTCCAAGACCGGTTCCTACTCTGTGCAGGGACTCTCGACGCGAAATTCGCAAGTGTTGTGATGGATCCATTGTTTTTCAATTCCTAATCCAGGTACATGAATTCATTGCCGCTCAGCAACACTTGCGCATACAACTCCCAACGAGTGAGCGCGGTCTGTTCATCTGCTTTGCTGCCAAGATACACTAGACCGAGTTCCAATTCGACGTCGCTAGCTGAACGACTATAGGCAAGTTGAAAAGCGTGTTGGATGCGCGCTTCATCGTTTGCAACAGCTTCGTTGTGCACTCGGGCCGAAAACGCTTTGGCCTGGTCCAGCATAAACGGACTGTTCAAAACAAATAGCTGTTGTTGCGGGACAGTCGTCTCACTCCGTTTCTCGCTGGTGATGTTGGCGTCGGGGAAGTCAAACAGGCGCAAAAGGCTATCGAGATCATGCCGGCTGACCATGGCATAAATGGTTCGTCGATGGTTGCTGGGTTCTGCAAGCTTGGTTGACGGACCACCAAGGGCAGGGTCCAGCTTGCCTGACACATGGAGCAATGCATCTCGCCATGCTTCGACATCCAATCGTCGACGACTCATCCTCCACAAGTATCGGTTATCTCCGTCGATATTGGCGTTCGTTTCATGGAACGATGTGCTTAGTTGGTATGTCGATGATAGCATGATCTCACGATGCAACGCTTTTATGGCCCATCCAGATTTCACAAATCGCGACGATAGATAGTCGAGCAACTCGGGATGGGTTGGAGTTTCACCTTGTTTGCCGAAGTTGCTCGGCGTTCCTACAATTCCACGACCAAAATGATGTTGCCAAATGCGATTCACCATCACGCGAGCGGTCAAAGGATTGTCGTCATTCGCGATGGCCTCAGCCAATTCACGGCGACCGCTGCCGTCCCGAAAGAGCGGTTGATCTTGGCCAGCAAGAATGGTCAGGAAGCGCCTGGGCGCCGCCTCGCGTTGATTAGCGGGGTTACCTCGCACAAACACCTTCATGTCGGCTACCGTGGCTTCCGTGTAAGCATGGGCGATTGGATACATGGCAGGCGCCGTCTTCTTTGCTTCCTCCACGTGAGCTCGCAACTGAGCGAGCTGATCCTTCTTGTCGCCGTTTAGAAACTTCTCAAGGTCCTCGTCGCGGACCGTCAGTGGACCGTCGTTGCCAAAAATTTTCATGAGCAAGTTTTCACCGGCATCGACCGGTCCTTCGACGGGAATTCCAACGGGCATTTCTGTATACACGCTGAATTGAATACTGGCTTGTTCACCACAGCCCCCTTGGTCCGAACCGCTATTGTCCAGACCGCCGATCGCTTTGAATCGATCGTATCCGGTCGGCAGATCGTAAACGATTACCGAGGGTGCATGAGTACCAATTGCATAGGAATACTTCTTGCCGCCGACGCGGATTCGTTTGCCTTCGTAGTTGCGATCGATTTGAGCACCACCAAACCCAGCGAGCGACTTCCATTTTAGGTCCGTTAGCTTAAGTTCCCCTGCGGATCCGACCAAGCGAGGTTCAAGCCAATCGGAATGGTCGCAACTGTTGCCGTTGCCCCCCTCGGACACCACGAGGAAAAGCTGTGTTGCATTGCTGATGTCCACATCGATTTGGGCGATAGGCCGAATCTTGGTGACCAGCGGAGTCACAAAACGAGGACTGCCGGGTATGTGAGGTTGATTGGGTTGGACCGCGACAAGATTCGAGGCCGCCATTCCATCGCGGACGTGCAGCAGCGCTTTCACGCTTTGCTGAAATCCTTCGGCAACCTTGGCAACTTCGTCCTCTAGCGCGGCTTTCTTTCGATCCAATGCAAACCATGCATCCAACGCGTTAACTTTTCCTTTTTGCTTCACATCGAGAAAGCGGATCCAGCGTTGGAGGAGGAATTCACTCAAGTCCGCCTGCGTGGCAAGGTCGGCTATGCTGATCGGTTGGCCGCTTTCCGCAGCGGCCTGGTGTTTCCACACGGCCAACATAGTCTTCGAAACATCTCCCACATGCGATTCGGCAGCGGTGGATTTCTCTCTTGCGAGGAACGTCTTAACCGCCTCCCCGGTTGTCTTTAACTTTTGTTGGCCAGCGTTGTAGGCTGCGACCTCGTCTGGCTTGCATAGCGGCGCGTTATGGAGCTTCGAGCTATTGAATACCCCTGCCAGCGAATAGTAGTCCTGCGTTGGAATCGGATCAAATTTGTGATCGTGGCAGCGCGCGCAGGAGACCGTAAGACCGAGAAAGCCTCGCGTCAATGTATCCACTCGGTCATCAAGCTCATCGGCGGCGGCCTTTGCCGCATCGCTGTTCTTGTAGTATTGAGCTCCGAGTCCGAAGTAGCCGAGAGCGACTAGATGGTCATAAGGACGATTCGGATCGACGTCGACAAAATCGCCAGCGATCTGCATTCTCACAAACTGCTTGTAGGACATGTCTGAATTGAACGCAGAGACCACCCAGTCACGATATCGGAACCCATTGCTATTGGGTGTGACGGAAAATGTATGGGCCTGATCTTCGGCGTAACGCGCCACGTCCAACCAATACCGACCCCAACGCTCACCGTAGTGCGTTGATGCCAACAACCTATCGACGACCCTTTCAAACGCCTTTGGCGATTCGTCTAGAACAAACTCCGCAACTTCCCTTGGAGTTGGAGGGAGTCCGATCAAGTCGAATGTTGCGCGTCGAATCCATTCCGATTTTCCCGCCGAAGCTACCGGGTGCAATCCGAGCTGTTCCATTTTTTCTAAAGTAAAGTGGTCGATGTCGTTTTTAGCCCAGTCGGCCCGCTGCACTTTTGGGAGCTTCGGTTCAACAATGGGTTGAAATGACCAGAACTTGCGAGCTTCCTCAAAGTCGATTTTGTTTTCGGTTCCGGATTCGCCGATGCGAGGATCCGGCGCTCCCAATTCGACCCAAGCGACAAAGTCGGCGATCACCGCATCTGCAAGTTTTCCTTTGGGAGGCATCTCCACAGACTCATGCTTCATAGCGCTGATTAGCAGACTATCTCGAACATTATTTGCGACGACAGCGGGCCCTGAGTCTCCACCCTTCAAGGTTGCAGCACGCGTATCGAGCAACAATCCGCCTTTGACGTTTTTGGAGTCAACGGAATGGCATTCGTAGCAATGCTGAACCAGAATCGGACGGATCTTGGCTTCAAAGAACTCCAATTGTTGTGGCGTTTCCGTCTGTTCCTGGGCAACGGTCGGTTGCGTGAAACAGCCGAAAAGTATGACCAGCGCAACGCCGACACGTGAAAACAATGGCATGATACTTCCACGCTGGTTGGCGGAATAGTTTCGTAGGGTGGGGGTGACAAGGATGCTCGGGTGAGTACCAAGTTCAGCGGGTGGAGGGAGCCAGCTTGAGGTCTAAGCCATTAGTAACTTACCCTCTCAGGCAATGAAATTCAATTTCAAACCGAGCGGTTCTGCGGAATCATTCGCAAAATAAAACGGGAGAGCGCATCGATTGTGATTGCGATGCGCTATTACGGCTTGGACTTCCCGCCCCAGACTGCAGAATCTGGAGCGACAATGGTACTGCCCTGCTGGGAACAATGCCCGACGATGACTTGGCGAATCGCTTGAAGCGAACACGAAAGGCCGTTGCCCGTACTCTGCATGATCAAAAACGCTACCTAGAGCATTGGTATCGTGTAGCAATTCGGATGCTCGACCACGATGAGCGGGCCAAAAGTTTCGAAATCGCATCGCTTTACCAGCCTTTTGTTCTTGAAATGTTTTTTGGCGTTTTCCAAGCCGAATGGAACGTCTATTGCATTCAGTTGGAACTATTGGACGGGCTGCTTTTGATTTCAAGGGACCAAGGAATGATTCATTTACCGAGATTTCGATTTGGCTTGCGAGCGCTAATGAGCTTAATGGTCGTAAGTGCATTGGCAATGTTTGGCTGGTTGCAGCATTGCAAGTACTACCGCACACATGTCTTCATTCAAGTCGTCGATCAGGTTTCAGGCAAGGGACTTAGTCGATTTGAGTACCGATTTCGCATCATCACAAGTGAATCAGAACCAGACAACTGGTACTCGAATAACCTATCGGATGTGAGCGATTGGACTAACTATCATGGAGATGGTCCGCTCGTATTGGCAATCCCTGAATACTGTCGATTGGCATTGAACGTCAGGTCTTTGGATTTAGACGGCGGATACGAGGCTACCCATAACGAGGAGCTTTTCCTTCCGGAGCTATCACATTCTTGGATGGTTCGCATGCGACAAGGAATGGAGGTGGAGGGAATCGTGTTCGATGCTGAGAAAAAGACGCCCATTCAAAATGCGACCATTTCAAGCGGCGATTTCCAGGACGTTTTCGCAGTTCGAACGGATTCTGAAGGTAGATTCCATTTAAGGAACGTTCGATCAGGCGAGGATATTCTTGCAGTCCATGGCGAGTATCAGATCGGCGTTGTCTCAACGAACTTGTTCAAAGGAAGAGAAACATCGTCTATTGCGCTCACAAGGGCTCGGCGAATAGAAGGTCGAGTATGTTGTAGCGCATCCGGTGAGCCGATAGATGGTTGCTCGATTTCGCAGCAATGGATACCGAAGAGAAACGGCATTGGGTATTGCGGATGCTTTGGAAGTTTCCCGATCTTTCGAGAGCGACAGGTAACCACAGATCAAATGGGGCAGTTCGTTTTTTATTTTGACCATACTGCCGACTCGACGCTTGTCGTAGGTAAGCAAGGCTGGAGTGACAAACGCATTGAACTAAAGAAAGGGACACCCAATTTGGATCCGATCCTGCTTGATTTGGCTCCGTGCTTACTGCGAGGAAGCGTTGTCAACGGGCGAGGGGATCCAGAAACCGAATTCGATTTGCAGGTAGAGGTCAACGATTATAGATTCTACCGAGGGAAAGAAATGCTACATGTTGCTGATGCGAATGGCAGGTTTGAATTCCGGAGTCAAATGGCTCTGGATGCTTTCTCCATTCGGTCGAACTCGAATGGCGTGTTCTATTACCGAGGTTCTCCGTCTAACGAGGAGGGAATCCAAGAGGACTTGCTGGATCTCCAAATCAAACTGGCAGATGGTTTTTGCCTCAAAGGTTACGTCGTTGGTGATCCAAAAACGAAGACGCTCACGGAGATGAGGTTGCTTCGCGGATACACAGACCCTGATGCGGATTTGCTGCTGCCGATTCCGGACGAACAAAGCGTTTGGAGAGCTCGCGTCAGTGAACGCGGGGGTTTTCGCATTGAGCCATTGACGGTTGGCGAATACACGTTGGTCACCTTATGCAATGGATACTTGGTTAATAAACGCCCTGTTACGATTCGTGACCAAGACGTCTCGGTTGAGAACATCGTACTGCCACCGTTGTTAAATGTTGCGGGAACTGTAGAGTTGCCAGATGGTGCGCCGTCGAGAATCAATTCGTTCGAGCTCGAATGCGATAGGTATAGTCGCCTTTTTCGCTCGGACTTTCGAGGTGCTTTCACGTTGACGAACATACCGGCAGGGAACTACACGATAAGGACCATTGAGTCGGAATACATCGACGTTGATGCGCAGCCGGTAGCCGAAGTTACGTTCTCGAAGAATAGTGACTACCGACTTTCCTTTCGCGAAATTCCTTTGATCCAAATCGAATCAGGGACTTTTCCACATTTCGAAAAGTTGAGGATCGACTACACCCAGGGAGTTTATCCGACACATAGGACTCTAAAACAAGCAGAAGAGGACCCGCGTTTGCTTTTGGGAGCGGAGGTTTCTGGCAACATTGACGCAAGACTCACGTTTGACACGCGTGGAAGCGATCACCAAGTGTACGTACCTGTCGATGTCGACTCCCGTAACGGACCAACACAAATCTACCTTAGACCCCGAGAACTGATTATCAACTATGCCGACGATTCAGTTGGTATGCAGAAGGTAATCGATTCTCAACGACGAACCAACTTCCTAAAAATAATACAGAAGTTTGAGCGTGACCCATTCGTGGATGGCGAAGATTTGGTAGTCGCAACTGCCAAAGCAGGCCTTTCAAAGCTATCCAACCAATGGAGCAATGGCGATCATCGCACGAAGATATTCTTTATTCGCGATGGGGAACTAATTGCGAAAGTCACCACGGATGAGTCATTGGAAACGCTCGGCGTAGTCCTGCCTGACCGCAATCCAGACACATGCATCATCCAAAATCCGCGGTTGGGCTGGGCCAAGATAGTCGCACCCGAAATCTCCAGCGATCAGATTACACTGTCGGATGTTCGATTTAGCTCTGGGGTCAATGTCAACATAAGATTTTCACTCGATGGGCTGTCAGTATTTCCAACTGAACTGAGGCTGAGCCATTCCGAGGGTGCTGTCATCAGCATTGACATTAAATCTTATCAGACAAAGCAGTCATTTGATTTTCCTCATACCTACCCTGGCCGCTGGGCGGCCGAGATCGTTGGAACGGATCCGTTCCTGGGAGAGCTTGTTCTTGCCCGCAGTGAATTTCTCGTCGGCAATTCCGACTCCGTCGCCATTAAACTTGGATCAAGCGACTGAGTCGTTCGTCACCGACACCGCGAGTGTAGCCTGGACACCCAACAAATGAATGTTGCGTTTGTAGGTCCGCCACTCCTAGGTTGTGATTTTATTATTGTCGCCTTTCGCTCCGCGAAAGTGCGCCTCGTTAACACACTTTTGCGGAGCAAAAGGCGACAAAGTTCTGCACCTTGCGAATAAATTCAAAGCCTATCCGAGGCGGACATCACAGCGTTTCGGAGATACCGTGCGACGCGATTAGTTTCTATCTGCCGGTCACCTCTGCCTGTCAAATAAATGCTGTCTTGATGTCATTTAATTGACACTTAGTCGCTTAAGTGCTACTATTTAGTATGTTATGATGAAAACCGCACAAGAGCTAATGCACGATTTAGGGGATCGATCCAAGCAGAGGCGTCTCAGTCTCAACTTAACCCGTGATGGCCTCGGATCGCGTTCGGGAGTCAGTGTTTCGGTTATCCGGCAGTTTGAGTTGACGGGCAAGATTTCGCTCGAGTCGTTCATCAAGATTGCGATCGCGCTTGGGGTCGGAAGCGATTTCGAACAGCTCTTCCAAAATTCGGATTCGCAGCAATCCATTTCGATGGACCAACTGCTCAAACAAGCCAAAGTTCGGAAGCGGGGAAGGATCACATGAAATACGTTCCTGTGAAACTCCTGAACGTATCTCTCGCATACGGCGACAAGCCGTTAGAAGTCGGACGGCTTGCGCTCGTTCGGCGTAAGATCTACTTCGAGTATTCAGCAGGATTCATCGCCAGTGGATTGGAAATCTCTCCAGCCAAGCTGCCGCTTCAGTCAGGAGCAAAAGCACCAGTCACAGATATTTTCGATGGGCTGTTTGGCGTATTCAATGACAGTCTGCCTGATGGATGGGGGCGATTGCTACTTGATAGGCAGGTGCAAGGGCGAGGCATCCCACCTGAGAAGCTTGGACCGCTCGATAGGCTGACACATGTGGGCAAGTTTGGAATGGGAGCATTGGTTTATGAGCCCTGCAAGCCACAGTTATCCAAACATCCAACTCAACTCGACTTGGACCGGCTTGCCGAAGAGTCCGCACGAATATCGGAAGGGGAGGTGAAGCAAATCTCCGTGGAGCTGTTTGAGCTATCAGGATCTTCCGCAGGTGCTCGTCCCAAAATTATGGTAGGAATATCCGAGGATTCGACTCAGTTCATACACGGCCAACAAGATCTACCAAAGGGCTTCGAACATTGGATGATCAAATTCACGTCGAATCAAGATCGAAGGGATTCTGGAAACATTGAATACGCCTACAGCTTGATGGCGCGAGCAGCGGGAATTGAGATGATGCCAACGCAGTTGTTTTCGGCGAAGAAGGGCGTTGGCTATTTCGGTGTGAAGCGTTTTGATCGCATACGTAATCGTCGCGTGCATATGCATTCTTTGTCAGGTCTCATCGATGCCAATCATCAAATGCCCTCTATCGATTACGATCATGTGCTGAGGGCTTCCTACTTCCTGACCAAGAATATGAGCGAGGTAAAGAAAGCGTTTCGATTGGCCTGCTTCAACGTCTTTGCTCACAATCGTGACGACCATGCAAAGAATTTCGCATTTCTCATGGATGAACAAGGCGATTGGCGTTTATCTCCAGCCTATGACCTTACGTTTTCCAATGGACCAGGCGGGGAACATTGCACGACGGTGTCCGGCGAGGGTAAAAATCCGGAGGCAGAGCACTTACTATCCCTGGCCTCGATTTTTAGTATTCCGGTCAAGGAAGCGAACCAAATAATCGACCAAGTGCAATCGGTCGTTTCGGATTGGAAGAAATACGCAGAGATGGCTGGTGTGATGCGAGCATCCACGACTGTGATCGCCAATGTTATCTGCGGTTAATCTTTAATTTTGGCGAGCGAAGTACGCCACAGCCACTATTGCAATAAAACGAGAAGGGTATGTAAAGTCCGTCCTGAAGCACATGCCAAAACTCCCGGGGCAGTGCTAGCAATCCAGGAACTCTTGTTCGGAATCCAAGACGACCATGATATTCTCACCACCGACTCGGAATCAATATCCACCTTCCATTAGAACGATTGCAGTTTGGCATATCGGTTTACTGGCTGTCGCAATCAGTTCAACCAACTGCTTCTCGCAAACCTATTCGAAGGCAACGTCACCAAGTGTCTCAAGAATTGAGCTGAAGGAAGGTGTTTCCTCTTTTGCGCTGAGGGACTTGATTTCCTTGGCAAAGCACTTGCAAGTCGAATCTTCTGAAGCTGAAAAGCAGTTGCTCGAGGCGATAGGGCCGATCATTGAATTGGACTCTCAATCCACAGTGCTGCTCACAAACGCCGAAAACGACGGAGGTTCGGGTATCCCTTCGCTCGGTGGGAACTATCCGCGGGCCAATATTGTTGATTCTGTTCTTTACGTGCTCGGAACGGAAAGGGTACGGCAGGAAGTCGGACAAAAACTGGAGCAGTTGCTGCAAGAAGCAGGTACACAAGTCTCCATCCAAGTGCGATTTTTGACAATGCCCAAGATATTTGCGGATGAAGTGGCGGGCGATTGGCGGCTGGCCGATTTAACATCGGAATTGAAACCAAGTGCCACTCCGTCGGACGCTCCGATTTCAAAATTCTTACAGCTATTTCAATTCCAGCCAACCCCTATGGCCTCACACCGTAAAAATGCCGACGGAGTGGTGCCGGCTGCTTTTCTCAATTCTGTGCCAGCGGCTCGCCACAACAGTCGTTTTCACGCTCAGTCATTGGTTGAGACCAATTTGCCAGTGCTCTACACGGTGCTAAAGAAGGAGGCCGCGGATGCACTGGTAACGAAGGTTCAGAGAAACTCCAGATTAAACGTTCTGCAAGCTCCCAAGGTCACTTTATTTCACCAGCAAACGGTATCGATACAAGATACTAAGCAACGGCCATTCGTCGTGGGAATAAAACCTCGCAGTTCCGATCCAAAGGCTTCTCAGGTACCTGTCATGAAAATAGTGGAAGAAGGTACAACGATTGGGGTAAGGCCCGTGTTGATGGGGCATTCTATTGTGCAATTGGATTGCGACATTGTCGTTTCCGCCGTTCGCTGCGTTAGGGAGGTCGAATTGGCTAAGAAGGGGAAAAACGGAATTTCCATCCAAGCCCCAGAAGTTGCAAAGACCATGATTCAAACGTCGATCGAAATGCCGCTTGAAAGCACGCTTGCGATCCAGTGCGGTCCTTTAAACCCCGAGCAAAACCTGATGCTGCTTTTGCAGTGCGAGCGGATCGAGCTACAAAACTGAACCGAAAAAGGGGAATGGTCTTGGTCTGAGTTCCTGGGCTCCCCAAACGTTCGGAGCCTCAATGCGAAAAGGCGAGAGAATCGGCGGTTGCACAGTCTGCTCCACCGGGATTCAATCCCACCGGCTTGCCCGGTGGATCCTTCAGTTTCCCACCATAGTAGTTCACCGAACGAACCAACATCTGCGCTCGCTTGCCAAAGCTTCGCAGCGATTGTCTTGATCACTTCGCTCTCAAATGCAGTCGAAATTGCATTTCTTTAAAAGAATTGACTTGTGTCGCGCGTTCTTTCCCGACTAGATTTGTGTCTAGCCACACGACCCCGAACGCGGGTTCACTCCATTCCACTTTGCTTTCCTTTTCCCTGATATCCTATGCCCAAACTCAATCAGATCATTGCAATCCAGTCCGCCAAAAAATCGCACGCAAAGGATACGCTCACGGAGGTCTACCAGACACTCCAAAAAGTAGATCTTCTCGTAGGAATTTCACGCAGTTACAAACCCAAAGATGAACTGGGGGAAAGTCTCCCTTCGGAATCCAAGCTGGTTCAGCTTAAGGTTCAGGATGCCGTGAATCGCATTCAGAAATCACTGGTTGAGATGTTTGATGTTGTTGCGACTCAGGATTGGGCCAACTGCGAGGCAAAAGCGGATGTGGTTGTGGCTGGTCGCACGGTTGTCAAGGCTGCGCCTGTTACTTACCTGCTGTTCCTTGAAAAGCAACTGGTCGACTTGCATACTTTTGTCGAGAGGTTACCGACGCTTGATTCGGCCGAACGCTGGTCTTTTGATCCTTCGCAAGATTGCTTCGCATCGGAACCCTACCAGTCGCTGCGAACAAAGAAGGTGCCGAAGACTCACATCAAATACGAGGCGACCAAGGAGCATCCAGCCCAGGTGGAAATGTACATGGAGGACGTTTCCGTGGGGACATGGACCGCGGTCAAATACAGTGGTGCAGTTCCCGCCGCCAAAAAGAACGCGATGCTGGACCGCGTTCGCCTATTGCAAGATGCTGTCAAGTCAGCTCGCGAGGAAGCGAACGGCAAAGAAGTTGAAACAAAAAAGGTCGGAGAGGCCGTACTCGATTTCATTTTCAAGGACTAGCGTGTATCCTAGGCATTGAGTGCAGGCTTAGCTTTAGATTTAGATTGAAAGGTCCGAAAGTGAAGGTGCAAATCCTTCCGCCACCACTTCCGATTAGGATCGGCCGAGATTTTATGGTGGCGTAGCCCAAGATAGCAGAGGCAGGACGTCAGACTGAGACTATCACTCAAGCTAGAGCATTCGCGCTGATCGCCAAATCAAACTTTCGATTCGATGCCGCTTGTTGCGGGTTCAATTCCCGCCACCCGCTTTTTCGAACCGGCGTCAAACTGGTTCGTAAGTATCGCCGTTCCGTCGGTGATTCCCCTGCGGGTGTAGCTTCAACGGTAGAGTGAAGCGGCTTAAAGAATGAAATCGAAATTAAACGGATAAAGTTGGCGTGCCAATACCAGCGCAACCAAGGCCTCCGCCGATGGGTATTCGGTGGAGGCCGTTTTATTTTTTGGGAGCAACTGGGCCGAATCAATTGACTTTGACGATACACTAGCCGAAACGGAGCGAACTGATACGATTCTTCCATGCAATCGTTCGCAATTCTGATCGACTATGAAAACTTCGCTTGCCCACCCGAGGGGCTGCAGGACTTCATTGCCGACTTCGCCAAACGCGGGACAATCATTGTCAAGCGAGCTTATGCGGATTGGGTAAAATGCGCACCGCATCGCCATCTGCTTTTGGCGAATCAAGTTGAAATGATCGAGTTGGCTTGCTCTTCCAAAGGGAAGAACAGCGTCGACATTCGTTTGGTAGTCGACGCAATGGAGCTCGTTTTTACCAAACCTTTTATTGATTGCTTTGTAATTGTGTCCGCGGACGCGGACTTCCTACCGCTGTTGAGTCGATTGCGTGAGTACAACAAACAGACGATCGTCGTCTCGGATCAAGCAAACGCACACCGATACATGCAAACGCATTGCGACGAGTTTGTAAATGGCAACGTCTATCTCGCCTCGGGTCGCAAAGCGTCGAAGCTCACAACGACACCAAGAACCGAATCGCAAAAACTCGCCCAGCCCAAGCCCCAACCGCCCACTATCCAGCCAACAGCG
>JANMHA010000154.1:0-66907 GCA_031374925.1 Pirellula sp.
CGGTGTTGCGAAACCGGACCCCTTGGAAACGGCTGGGCAAGAAACCGCTACCCCAATAATAATCAAAGAAGAGTTGGCCACACGTCTTGGTCTTGTCGCTCGATGTCATGACAACAAACGTTGGCAGATTTTCCGTTTCGCTACCAAGCCCATACGATAGCCAAGAACCCATGCTGGGTCGCCCCGGCACCTGGGAACCGGTCAAGAAATACGTTACACCAGGAGCGTGATTGACCGCTTCCGTGTGCATCGATTTGATCAATGTCATTTCATCCGCGATTCCACCGATTTTGGGAAGCATTTGGCTTAACGGAATTCCCGAATGGCCATACGGTTGAAACGGCTTGATGGCAGGTACGCAAGGCCATTTGCCATAACCGCTCGACATAGTGGAAAGTCGCGTCGAGCCTCGAATGGAGTCCGGGATATCTTTACCGGCCATCTCGCGCAACGTCGGCTTTTCGTCAAACAAGTCGACGTGCGATGGCCCACCACCCTGCCATAACAACACAACGCGTTTGGCTTTGGCAAGGTGATGTGGTAGATCCGGCAAGCCGTTTCCGGCTCCTTTGGCGATCGGGACATCTGCTCGAGATTGACCGCCGAACAAAGAGGCCAATGCCGCAACCCCCACTCCGCTGGCTGCCGAGCCGAACAGTTGCCGTCGATTGACGCGGGCCATGTTTTGTTGAAGGAGATTATCCATAGGCTTGCTATTCGCGAGTCATCGCTTCGTCTAAGTTTAATATGGCCAAGCAGACAGCCGACAAAGCTGCGTGCTTGGGTAAATCCAAGGACTTGTCCCGCGGTGCGTTGCCAACATCGACAAACCCTTGCGCAGCGGACGGGTCGTCGGTGTAAAAGGCAAGCTGTTTCTGAAATGCATTCTGCAATGCAACCAGATCCTTTTCTCGAGGAGCACGCCCCAATACTTTGCGATATGCGTTCGTTATCTGCTCTGAGACTTCGCCGGAATGATGAATGGAGTTTTCTGCCAACATGCGAGCGGCCTCGACCCACGTTGGGTCGTTGAGTGTCGTGAGTGCATGCAATGGCGTGCTCGTGGCCGTTTGGCGGACTCGACAAGTCTGGCGATTCGAAGCGTCAAACATGTTAGCCGGCCCAACCGTCCGTCTCCAAAACGTATAAAGACTGCGTCGGTATAGATCTTTGCCGCTCGAGGCAGGATAAGTGAAATCCCGTTCCTTGGTGATGGCGAGCGACTCCCAAATCCCATCGGGTTGATACGGGTAAACAGGCGCTCCAGCGATCCGATCGTCCAGGAGCTGGGCGGCGGAAAGGGACCAATCACGCAAGATCAACGACGGCATTCGAAATCGACTGGCTCGCGCGTACAGTCGATTCTCAATATCTCGAGTTCGAAGCTCTGGCGTCATCCGGCTAGACTGCCGATAGATTGCGCTATTGAGAATGAGCCTTTGCATGGCTTTCATGTCCCAACCGGACTCCCTAAATTCGACAGCCAGCCAATCGAGTAACTCCATGTGAATCGGGAACTCGCTTTGAACACCAAAGTCTTCTGCGGTCTTGACGATGCCAATGCCGAACATATTTTGCCACATGCGATTCATTTGGACACGGGCAGTAAGCGGATGTTCGGGGGACACCAGCCATTGTGCAAAGCCCAGACGATTGCGGGGGGCATCGGCTGGAAGAGGAGGCAAGAAGGCTGGCGTGTTGAACGCGACTTTATCTGCTGGTTTCAGGTATTCTCCGCGTGAAAGAACATGGGATTGGCGAGGTTTTTCGTCGCTCATGACCATAACGCGAGGCAAGCTGTTGGCTTTGTAGTCCGCAGATTTCTTCTTTACGTCTGCCAGCTTTCCTAGTACCGGAATCTTGTCGTTGAGAGTCGAGCGCACCTTGTCATCGAAGTGCTTTCGAAGTTCCTTCTCTGCTGATTTCTTTTCATCGTCAGACCGTTCCGCTTCGGGTTTCTTTAGTAAATTCGTTAGCGATTCGGGTAATCCCTTTCCATCGACCGGTTCTCCATCCGCATAGAGCCCGGCTCGCCAGCCAACGAAAGCGGCTTCGACTAGAGGTGCCGCCTCCTTATCGAGCGAGGCGATTTGCGATTCAAATTCCGCAAACTTCAGCTTGTATTCTTCGGACGGCAACTCGATGAAAGGGGCAGCAACACGAATGCGAGACGAAAAGAACTGAGGGACTCCACTTTCAGGGACACGATTGAAGGCATCGAGCAAACTGTAGTAGTCGACTTGCGTGACTGGATCATACTTGTGGTCATGGCATTGCGCGCAGGCCATGGTCAGACCTAGCCAAGTCGTGGCTGTTGTATCGATCCGATCGAATAGCACTACGAACCGCTGTTCCTCGGCAATTGCGCCCCCCTCACCATTGAGCAAGTGGTTTCGATTGAATCCGCTGGCAATCTTCTGGTCGTCGGTCGCGTTCGGAAGCAAGTCGCCTGCAAGTTGCCAGATGGTAAACTGATCGAAGGGCAAATTCTCGTTAAAGGCACGCACGACCCAGTCCCTCCAAATCCATTGCCAAGTATCGCCATCCTGTTGAAAGCCATTGCTGTCGGCATACCGGGCAGCATCGAGCCATCCTAGAGCCATGCGCTCTCCGTAATGCTCGTTGTTGAGGAGTTGGTCAACGAGCTTTTCGTACGCAAGCGGATCACTGTCGGCAAGGAACGCATCGACTTGGGCGGGAGTCGGCGGCAGGCCAATCAAATCGATGTAAAGTCGTCGAATGAGCGTCGCTCTATCGGCTTCAGGAGATGGTGACAGCCCCTCTGATTCGAGCTTGGCAAGCACAAAGTGATCCACTGGCGTGCGCGTCCAGCCGGATTTCGAAAGTTTAGGAAGTTCCGGGCGAACGGGAGCAACGAAGGCCCAATGGTTTGAGTAACGTGCACCTTGATCAATCCATTTCTCAAGCAACCGCTTTTGGTTCGCTGAGAGTTTTCGGTTGGATTTTGGGGGTGGCATTTGCTCGTCGGCATCGGCCGAGTGAATTCGCCTAACGAGCGAACTCTCGGCGGCGTTACCTGGCACGAAAGCACTTGCTTGGATGGCGAGGTCACGTGTATCGAGTCTCAGTTCTGCTTGGCGTTTGCTGCCATCTTGGCCGTGGCAGTAAAAACAGTTTTCCGACAGGATGGGGCGAACATCGCGATTGAAGTCGATAGGTTTTTCGGCAAATGCAAAGGGGCAAAAGCACAATGCCAGAGAAGCCAAACAGAGAGAGAGGATTTTTCTAACTACGCCGAGTTCGAGCGTGGGTGTGCGCATAATGACAATTGTGTACGGTTCGGATGTCATTGGAACTCGAAAAAAGGGGGACTAGACAGACTAAGTAGGATTTTAGCGATTGAGGAAGAACCTCAGGGTGGGTTATTCAGGGTGGGTTATAGGGTGCAGCCGAAGCCGACTCCTGTGTTATTGTAGACCATTAGCCCGTTCGATTCCATCTTTCGGTTTGTCTTCCATTCGGCTTGGCTTCTGGCGGGGCGGCAATGGGTTGGGGCGCACCGCTGAAACGACCACTCGGCGTGAGCTCAGTGACCCAGGGCAACTTTGTGCCACACGGCGGCCAAGTTTTTCGGAGTCACATTCGTTGGAGGCTTAGACTATAATCTTGCACTGTAAAAACAACGCAGGCAAGCTCTTACCGCTCCAATCCGATATTCGTTCAGAGAATCCATCAGTATGCAGAATCCTTATTCGTGTGGTTTTGACTTGGGCGGCACCAAAATGCTCTGCATCATATTCGATGACAAGCAAAAGATTGTTGCCAGAAAACGCAAGAAGACAAAGGGAACCGAAGGAGCGCAAGCGGGAGTCGTGCGGATTGCTGACTTAATCCGAGAAACATTCGCCGAGAATAACCTTCCGTTGGATGGCCTTAATTCACTTGGGATTGGATGCCCAGGCCCAGTCGATATGGACAATGGAGTGGTCAACGTAGCGGTAAACTTGGGATGGAAAAACGTCTCCCTAGGTGCAATGCTCGAAGATGAGTTGGACTGTCCTGTTTCAGTGTTAAACGACGTTGACGCAGGTGTATATGGAGAGTATTCGGTGGGCGCTGCCATTGGGGCTCGAAGTGTTGCCGGACTTTTTCCAGGGACCGGGATTGGGGGCGGATTCGTTTATGAAGGCAAAATCCTTCGAGGCAAGCGTTCCTCGGCAATGGAAATAGGCCATACTCGAATAACTTCCTCTAATCGCAATAGTGGCACGGAGATGACCGGAACGCTTGAAAGCGAGGCTAGTCGACTTGCGATTGCGGCCGAGTGCGCGAAGCTCGCCTACCGTGGCGAGGCGCCGAATTTGTTGCGTGCCGCAGGTACTGATATATCTCAAATTCGCAGCAAAGTTCTGGCTGCAGCCATTCGGGACGGCGACAAATCGGTTGAACGTGTAGTCAGGCAGGCGGCACAAACGGTCGGTTACGCAGTTACGAATTTGATTCATATGCTCTGCCCCGAGGTCATCATATTGGGCGGTGGGTTAGTAGAATCCATTAGCGAGATCTACTTGGATGAAGTAACCCGCACCGTTCATAAGAGCGTGTTGCAGTGTTATGAAGATATGTTCGAAATCAAGATGGCAAAACTGGGAGACGACGCTGGAGCAATGGGGGCCGCAATTTGGGCAAAACAGCATTTGCCAGCGGCAGTGCGAGTTGGCGAAGCCTAGCGCAGTAACCAAGAACAACAAAGTCACCCTCTCTCGGCAACTCTGTGAAGCATTTTCGTCCGATCGTAGCTTGCCTCCGACGAACGCCGTTTTGGCGTACTAAAAGTGCAGCTCAGACCTTAAAGTACCCGCCCTCCGCTCCCGCCTCGACCGCCGCATGCGGTCGAGGCGAGTGCGGAGGGCGGCGGGTCGCGGGCTGTTACGTAGGACGCCAAAACAAGGTTGAGGGGAGGCAAGCTCCCGCTCAACCCAAGCGAATGTCGATGGCACTTCACCCTGCCCTCGCTCCGCTCGACCCACCCGGGGGCACCCGCTCGTTGTACCACCGGGGGGAGGGTTACTAAACCGGACGATCTCTCCGGAAACTAAATCTTCCGCCGAGATGGTTGCTAAACTCGACGGGAGCGAATTGGAATTATTTCAAATAGTCTCTGGCATTTCGGATTTACCCTCTGCTAGAATCAGTGTTGATTCCATTTCCAACAACGTATTTTGATCGAGTAGCAGATGAAAAACGACACTTCACCGGGGAAACGATCCCTTCGTTTTGAGTCCTTGGAAAGCAGAGCTCTGCTTGCTGCAGATGTGCTTATGCACAACTTTGTCATGCCGGAGGATTGTGACCACAGCGGTTCGGTTTCACCCCTGGACGTTTTGGTGGTGATCAATGAGCTCAACAGTCCGACTGCAAATGATTCATTGTTTGCCTCCAAGATGCTTGATGTTGATGCGGATGGTCAGCTCTCGCCACTCGATGCGCTTATCGTCGTAAACTATATCAATCAGGGTCATGCCAAAGCCGATGCAATTCCAAGTTCCGTTCCCTTATTGGCACGCGTCTCCCGCCTCGAGTCGGCAATAGCCAATGGTCAACTACCCACAGACCTTGGAATGGATGACGCTCTTGAGTTGCTGCAGACGATGAAGAACGGCGGGCGACCAGAAATCGGTGAGAGATTCATCGATGGTCGAGTTCATTCTCGCATCGAAGTGGAACAAATTGAGACCGAACGCATTGCACTTGAATTGTGCCCAATCGACGATAATACGGAACATGAAAATCGAGCCAGCGAGTTCCTGGAACGGTTTTCCTTGCGACTCAAATCCGCGGGAGTCAATGCTGACGTCATTGAGACAATAGCAAGGGAAATCCAAGCTGGGTTCGAGGCCAAAACTCCACTTTCTCTTGAGCAGATTAAAACCCGGTTGTCCGAACTCGGAGTCGACGTTTCTAAACTATTTCCTCCTAGACACGAAACGCCACCGACCCCAGAGAACCCACCACACGTTGAACCGCGAATTGAAGCCTTGATTCAACATTTGAAGTCGGCGGGTGTTACAGCAGATGTTGTCCGGACAATGGTAACAGAATACAAAGCGAGCATAGAAGCTGGCACGCCTTTGACGCTGGAGCAAATACGCACTCGGCTTTCAGAACTGGGAGTGGACGTTGCTAAACTTTTCCCCATAGCTCCGCCCGTGCCTCAACCCAATACGGAACCTCGCTGGACTCCATCTGTTGAGTTGGTGACAAGCATCTTGCGCCGAGTCAACGCAAAACCGGAATTCATTCAAAAGATTCAATCGGCAATGACCGCTGCCAAAGAATCTGGAAGCCCGCTCAATCCCTCGCAGGTCTTAGCTCTCCTGAAAGAAACGGGCGTTCAGATACCTGACGCAATCATCAGGTTGCTACGGCGAGAACGATAGACTGGTTGCAAAAGCCGCTAAGTTGAACGCAGATGAAATTATCCCAACACGAAACTTAGGCAAGGGACAATTTCGCGGGTCTCTTGCAGAAGCCTCGCTCTCCCATTGGAACCCTTGGCCCCATTGGAACCCTTGGCCCCATTGGAACCCTTGGCCCCATTGGAACCCTTGGCCCCATTGGAACTCTTAGCAGGTAGTTTTAAGTCTGCCGCTCGCCGAAACGAAAAGGGCGCCGAAACGAAAAGGGCACGGCGGAGACCGCCGTGCCATACTCTGTTTTCATCTCAACCGGAATACAGATTACTTCTTGGTAGCTTTGGCGAATTTCGCCTTATCGTAGGCTTCTTCGCCAAAAAGTTTTACCAATTTGTCGTCATCGGACATCTTTTCTGCCTTGCCTTTGCAGTTGTTGCAACAGAATCCGACTGTTGCACCCTTGAACTCGACTGAAGCGTCTTTGTTCAATTCACCACCCGAGAATGGGCAAGCCTTCTGCTCAACTTGCTTTGTCGCAATCAATTGATGGTTGGCTTTGGCTGCAAAGCCTTTCTTGTCTCCGTCAAATTTCTTCTGGCAATTGCCGCAGCAAAAGTAAACTTTGCCATCTTTCCAATCGCTGGACTTGTCTTCGACAGGGGCTTTGTCCGCAATCACGCACTTGATCTTCGCGAAATCAATCTTGGTATCTGCGGCGATAGTTACGGCAGCAAAAGCTACAACGAATGCGAATAAACCTGCGAGCAACGTATTCTTCATATGTTCATCTCCTAAAAAGCAACGAAAACTTGTTTTCACGACCTACAAGTGTAAAGGGAAGGTCAATCCGTTGTCAATCTGGTGGAGAATGCAAAGTCCGGATTAAACAATTCGAAAAATGCCGTTACAATTCGACCAGAAAACGTAAGTAAGGCGAGCGGCAGCGTGGAGTATCCCAACCCGCAGCGTAAGCGAGGGACCAGTTCGCAGGTCCCTCACTTACGTATCGGGTTAGGATTGGTAGTTTTCACATCGCCGCTCGCCACACAGAAAAAACGGACATTTGGCCAATGACTGAAGAAACGCCAACGAAATCCAGGATTCTAGTGGGGGTCATCATGGGCTCCCAGTCCGATTGGGAGGCCATGCACGAAGCCTGCAAAATCCTCTCCGACTTCGAAATTCCCTATGAGGCCAAGGTCGTGTCGGCACATAGAACCCCACATTTCATGTTGGAATATGCTTCGAAAGCCCAATCCCGTGGTCTCCAGGTGATCGTTGCCGGAGCCGGTGGGGCTGCTCATTTGCCGGGCATGGTGGCCGCATGCACGACCCTTCCCGTTCTAGGGGTTCCCGTCCAAAGTCGTTCGCTGCAAGGGCTAGATTCGTTGCTGAGCATTGTTCAAATGCCAGGTGGAATTCCTGTTGCTACACTAGCGATTGGAGCTGCTGGGGCAAAAAATGCGGGCCTGTTGGCTGCGAGAATTCTAGCCCTAGGGGATTCCGCCATTCGCAAGAAAATGGAGGACTACATGGCTCAACAGACCCAATCCGTCTTGGACAATCAGAATCTGACTTGATCGGGTTCCGAGCGATTCTCCCTGTTTTCTTCAGTCTATTCCCCGTCAAAGCCACCCTCGAAACGTTCTTATGGATTCTAGATTTCGAATGATTGCCCCGGGTTCCACTCTTGGGGTATTTGGTGGCGGGCAGCTTGGACGGATGTTCACCCATGCCGCTCAAAAGCTCGGGTATCGAGTCGTTGTCTTTACCGACGAACTGGAAAGCCCAGCCGGTCAGGTGGCTCAAGAGACCATCCATGGCGACTACTTAGATCCCAACGCTGTACGGCAGTTCGCTGAACGCGTCGATGTGATCACGCTCGAGTTTGAGAACATAGCGCTCGAAGCGGTGGCGCGGGCTGCCGAGATTACGATGGTTCGTCCAGGCGTTCAAGTGCTGGCGGTAGCTCAGCACCGACTCAATGAAAAACGAACTCTAAGCAGCGCCGGCTTTCCCGTTACACCCTTTTACGAAATCCGCACCTTCGACGACATCGCGCCAGCCTCGCTGAAACTCGGATGGCCACTTGTTCTTAAAACCGTGAGTTGGGGATATGACGGTAAAGGGCAACGCAAAGTTGCCAATGCAGCCGAAGCCAGAGACGCTATCGAATTGCTGGGCCCTGAACCGTTGATTGCCGAGAAATGGATTCCGTACATCGCCGAGGTTTCGGTGATTGTTGCCCGGACAGCCGTCGGTGCAACGGCGGTCTATCCCATGTTTACTAACTCACATTCGAATCACATTCTCGACATTACCACTTGTCCCGCCGAGCCTTTGTTGCTCGCAGTGGCCACAAAGGCCGAAGCCATTGCATTGTCGGTGGCCGATTCACTGCAGTTGGAGGGGGTTTTGTGCGTTGAGTTCTTTGTGTGCAACGGTGGCGAAATCATGATCAATGAAATCGCCCCACGCACCCACAACTCGGGGCACTTGACATTGGAAGCTTGTCGTACCAGCCAATTCGAACAGCAAGTTCGTGCGATTTGCAATCTACCTCTTGGAGATACATCCCTAATCCAACCTGCTGCCATGGCCAACTTGCTCGGCGACGTTTGGGGGGACGGTTCGCCTCACTTTGAAAGGGCTCTTCAAAACCCTGCAACCTACCTCCATCTCTATGGAAAAAGCAGTGCTCGGCCAGGACGCAAGATGGGGCATTTGACCAAGCTTTCGTCCTCAGCCTCAGCGGCGGCCGCGGAAGTGATGGCCATGCGAGAAGCAATTCGTTGCACCGAAGGTAGACTGTTTTGAATGAGTGTCGACTTTCGCTCTGCGAAAGTACGCCTCGTTAACGCACTTTTGCGGAGCAAAAGGCGACAATTCTATTCCTTGCGGTTCGCTTCCTGAGCAATCAAGCGATCTAGACGCGACAAGACACGGTGCTCGAGTTCGTTCGAAGTAGGAGGTACTTCCGCTTCAGATGCTTCATTGGATTCGACAACTACTGTCCTGGGGCCGGGCTTTCCAAACGATTCGCAAAGAATTCCGTTGTGTACTACGACTCGATTTCGTCCTCCCATTTTTGCGCTGTAAAGAGCTTCATCGGAACGGCGGACCAATTTCCCTAGGCGCTCGTCGCTGATAACCCGTGCGACTCCAGCGCTGATGGTCACGGAGATCGTGTGCCCTTCGGTTTCGATGGATTTGCTGGCGATTGATAGCCGTAGCCTTTCGATTACGCTAGCGGCATGTTGCACTTCGCCGTCAAAAATGATTCCGAACTCTTCACCCCCATAACGGGCAACCAACATCGACTCGTTTCCAATTTCTCGGAGGCGAGCCGAGATTTCTCGAAGCACTGCATCGCCTGCCGGATGACCGTAGGTATCGTTGATTTTCTTAAAGAAATCAATGTCGATCAATGCCAGGGAGAACGGGTGCTTTGTCGTCTGCCATTTCGTAAAGCACTCGTCCAGTTTTTGATCGAAGGCCTTACGATTTGCAATTCCGGTAAGCCCATCGGTTCGAGCTTCCGTTAGGTATCCTGCCAATTGTTTGGTTTGCATATCAAGCTTTTCTTCAGCCGACTCAAGACGTGTCTGCAGCTGGCTGTTCGCGTCCACGATTCGGTCTAGCAGCCGCTGAACCTCTTCCTTGGTTCGCACTTTTTTGCTGTCTGCCGCGTCGCGGGTGAGGGACTCCATAGTCGTTTGATAACGGTTGAAATCGCCAGCGAAATCGGTGGTCCAGTTAGCCATGTTTTTCAGTGCAGCAACCATTTGCTTCTGCTCCAACAACGACTGACCAACGCTTGTCATTTCGCCGCGTTTTCCCATCCAAAACCCCAGGGCAATTCCTACCGCCAAAAGAGTGGTTCCGAATAGCAATCCCATCAGCACGTACAAAATGGGCATCGAAGTCATTCCGCGTTCTCCTCTTGAGCGGAGTCAGCAACCCGGCTGAATTTGTGATTCAAGCTCACGTTAGCGTTTTTTCCGTTGGGGGGTCCGTTGGGGGGAAGGATGCCTCCGTTGCCTGGATCTGCCCGATATGGACTGGCATTCGATGGAAATGCCAACGAAGACAAGTCTTCGGTTTTGGCAACGGTCACAATTCCATTATTCGAAATCGTAAAGCCTCGTCTTCGATCCAACTCGAGGTCGAAACCGATTTCAATGCCAGCGGGAATGCAAACACCTTTGTCGATGATCGCATTTCGGATATTGGCATGTCGCCCCACTTCCACCCCTTCAAACAGAATGCTATCGGACACCTGTGCGTATGAGTTGACCCGAACGCGGGGCCCCAAAATACTCCGTTCGACTCGGCCGCCACTGACTATCGTTCCGGCGCAAACTATGGAGTCCAACGCCAATCCGCATCGGTCACCCTCTCCTCGCGATCCGAACACGAACTTCGGCGGTGGTAAGTTTTTTTGCTGAGTGCGGATAGGCCAGCTTTCGTCGTATAGGTTCAATTGAGGATCGATACCAACCAAGTCCATGTTGGCTTCATAAAACGCGTCGAGTGTTCCAACATCTCGCCAATACGCATCGCGCTTACGGTTTTCATCTTTAAACGGGAAAGCGAATACACGATGTCGATCGATAATCGATGGAATGATATTCTTTCCGAAATCGTGGTGGCTTTTTGGATCGTTTGCATCTCGACATAGGTGCTCAAACAAAAACCGCGTGTTGAATACGTAGATCCCCATCGAGGCCAACGCGTGGCCAGGATCGTTCGGGATCGAGCGAGGCAAGGCAGGTTTCTCCTGGAAGCCAACAATGCGTTGGTCCGAATCAACTTGCATGACCCCAAATTCCCTTGCCTCGTCGCACGGGACTCGAAGTGCGCCGATGGTAAGATCGGCTTGCATGTCCTTGTGGTGTTGAATCATCGAGTGATAGTTCATCTTGTAGATGTGATCACCCGCCAGAATGACAAGGTACTTTGGTCGTTCCTTTTCGATGGCGTAAATATTTTGATACACAGCATCTGCAGTCCCCTGGTACCAATTCTCGTCGATCCGTTGTTGCGGCGGAACGATATCGATGAACTCATCCAGCTCTCGGCAAAAGAAATCTCGCCATCCAAGATTGATGTGGCGGTCAAGACTCATCGCCTTGTATTGGGTCAATACGAGCATCTTTCTCAGCCCACTGTTGAGGCAATTCGACAGCACAAAATCGATGATTCGATAGTTGCCGCCAAACGGCACTGCCGGCTTGGCGCGATCCCTCGTTAAGGGCTCAAGCCGCGTTCCTTTTCCACCGGCTAAGATCACTGCAAGTGTATCTTTCATGTCATCCCTGTAAAAATGGAACTGTTGAAGTGGAATAAGTAGTTTTGCCGGTCGATCCTTGCACTATAACAAAGCCGAGCCAAGATCGCACCTAGAGAAATGTGGTTGTGCCTCTCATCGCTTGGATTAAATCTGGATATCGCTAAGGGTGCGGTCGTAGAGCCGATAGGTTTTGGTCCGGGTCGTTCCAGCTCGCTCCAGCGAACCTCGCGAAAGGTGGTTGCTTTCTAGTACCCAGGAAAACTCCGCATCCGTAATCCCTTGGGACAAACAATCCGGCAACATTCGGTCCAAAACCACTAGCCCAAGTCCCCATCTTTGGTATTCAGGTACGACATTGGTACTCATGACGCGGACCTTCTTTATTTTTTTGCGTCCGAAAAGCAACGTCAAAAACCCAAATGGAAATAACCGACCGTTGATTTTCTTGATCAATGGATTGTAGTCTGGCAGACAAAGTCCTACGGCAACGGCTTTTCCATCCACTTCAACAAAAGAGGTCAAGGTCGGATCGATGAGCAACTTCAACGATGCGCCAATACTGACACATTCTGCATCGCTCAAAGGGACAAACCCCCAAGTTCCTTGCAACGCTTCGTTGTAGATTTTCAGGAACAGTTTGACTTCGTCGCCGAACTTCTTCTTGTTAGCAGCTCGAAGCGTTACGTTGAATCGTCGCTTGACTTCGTCTATGACAAACTTAAGCTTTGGATCGATGGTCTTTAGCATCGAAATGTTGCCTTCGTAGGCGTAAAGATCCTGCGTCTTTTCGAAACCGAAGCCTTTGATCAACTTGTCGTAATACGGCCAATTGTAGGTCATCATAAACGTTGGTGGAGTATCAAACCCATCTACCAGGGCTCCTATTTCGTAATTCAGCGAAGGGTTGCAGGGGCCGCGAACGTCGTCCATTCCCTCACTCTTGAGAAATCGGCACGCCTCCATGAACAGCAAATCGGCGGCTTGCTGATCATCGATACAATCGAAGAAACCAAAGAAGCCACGTTTCTCACCGAAACGCTTGTTGTGACCGTTGTTGATAATCGCCGCGATTCGACCTGCAACCTGACCGTCTTTACGGAGTATAAACGTTCGGCACTTCGCATTTTCGTAAAAAGGATGACGGCGAAAATTGACTAGCTCTTCCTGATTCATTCGAATCGGTGGAATCCAATTTGGGTCGTCTTTATGGAGCTTCCAAAGGAAATCTATAAACTCCCGCCGCTGGCGGCGATCTTCGACTCGTTCGACTTCGTATTTGGAACTCATGGATGCGGTTTGTTAAAGTGGGAGCGGACTATCGACTAATGAATGGTCAAGCCAGGCCAAGTCTGGCCTGAATTGCTAAGTCTGGCCTGAATTATTGTCGCTGAATTGAAACCCCTTGGAATGGTACTAGCCTATACAATCCGTCAGTAAACACTTGCTGCACGCCATTATTAAACAACTTGATAGGCTTGGGCGGAACGATGATCAGATCTCCATCCCTAAGCCAAATTTCGTCCGATGGATTGGGGCGTTTTCCAATGTGGGCACCGCGGAGATCGAGAATGGTAGAAATCAAACGCCAATCCTCGGCTCGGCGGAAGACGACGACCTGCCTCGTATTGGCGCCCAATTTAGGCCCCTCTGCCTGAGCTAACATCTGAGTTACGGTTGTTGGCCGATCCATTTCAAAACGACCTGGTTTGACAACCTCACCAAAGACGTAACATACATGGCTCGCAGTCCTCGTCAATCGAGGTTCAATATCGATTCCTACGTAACTCTCTCTGTATCTCAGACTGACTTCGCGTTTGATCTCATCCAGGGTCATGCCCAAAACGAACACACTTCCAAGCCCAATCAATTGGACCTTTCCGTCAGGGTTAACCGTCGCGGTAATCGCACGTCCACCGGCAGCAAACGGTCCATTGACAGCGTCCTTCAAGTCCTCGACGCTGGTGTTTACCTTGACCGGTAGGATGTCGATTGCGGGAGCAACAATGTACTGTTTGTACGCGACCTCGAGATCCTTCCGAAGCGTTTGAATCGTTTTGCCCGACGCGGCCATTGGAGTCTTAAGCAACGGTACAATTACGGTACCATCTGGCTGAATTGGCACCCTGGCTTGCTTGATACTGTTGTCCGAAATGGAATCGAGACTAATCTCATCCCCGACCATCAACCTGTATTCCTCAATGGTCTTCTGACGATTGGGTATGTAGGTGAAAGTGACCTCGTCGTTGATTCGAAGGCGATACTCCAACAGCGAAGGCAATCGAACTGGACCAATATACTCGCCATGCCACAGCGGGTCGAAACTGATTCCCTGGGCGTCCCCCCAGCGTTTTTCTCCCGACGGATCTTGCGCGCAATCAATGCCGGTTATGCATGGTTTGCAGGCGCCCGCGGTTACGCCGGTGGGCTGCTGAGGTGGGCACATCTGCACCGCAGTTGGGACTCTACCACAACCACCGCAGCGACCACATCCTACGGCGCCGCCACAACCACAGGACTGTAACGCCATAGGGATACTGGCATTTTGCGGTTGGGTATTCACATATTGTGCGTTCAATGGGCCAACAAAATAAGCGATTGAAAGGACGCACCAAACGGCCAAAACGAAGGTCCGCTTCATCGCTGTATGAATAGGTTGTTTTTTCATTTTTTGAAGATCTTCGAAAACAGACTGTTGCCGGATTTGGCGCTGCGAACGTCAGGACCATTACCGGTGGGAACAGCAGTTGTTGAGTTACCGGCGACGAAGTTTTGTGTCGGTGCTGCCATGTTTGGCCTCGGGCTATACTTGGCAAAGACGGTAGGGTCCACTTCCGTGATTTCAGGATTTTCCGGACTGTATTTCGGGACCCCGGAGGATAATGCCGTTGCTTGCTGGACTGCATATTCAGCGTCCACAAGCGAGCCTCGCCTTCGAAAGACTTCCGCGAGGTTATTCCATGCGTTTGCATTGGGCCTATGTTGGATCGAGGCGGAGAGTGCCGTGTACGCATCTTCCATTCGGTCCAAATGAATAAGCGCGAAACCCAACTGATTGGCAACTTCGCTTTGAGTTGGAGCGATTTGCATGGCGGCCTGGTAGCAAACGACCGCTTGACTTCGGAACATGTTTGCCCGCGCTGGGTTGAGCTCAGCGTCTTTTTCAAGGGTTTTTCCGTACGCATAGAGCAGGTCTGCGGCCCACGGATGGCCATCCGATGCGGCTACCAATTGATAGCGAGCAAACCATCGATAGTGCATAGCCGCCAACTCTGGCGAAGTAGTCTCTAATGGCCTCCCTTTAAGCGCTTCCGTGCTATGGGTTTCAACGATGGATTGGACTCCCGCGCCTTGACGACCACCGATGATTTTTTGAAAATCCGCCTCTTCTCGAAAAGCGGCTAACGCTTTCTCAAAGGCAGCCTCGCTGTACAAGCTTCCACGATGCAAATCCATGGTTCGGTAAAGACGAAGCAAACCTTGGCTGGCTTCTTCTCTGGCGCTTAGAACAGCCCCTCGCTTTAAAAGTGAGTCACAACGCTCCAAACGTTGTTTGAGGTCATGTTCGACGGATTGCCAACCTGGAAGCGACTCGAGAGCCTCTGGTGCCTTGGCGGCGGCCGCAGCCGGGTTCGAAACGAGTTCGTGATGGACACGCTGGGCTAACGCGATCCGTTTCATCTGGATCTCATCGGTGTTTGGTCTGTTTGCCGGCGTTTCAACATGGCTAACATGGACCTTTTCCTCCTGCTTCATCTGTGTGTTGGATTGGGCTCTCGAAGATGTCGATACACTTACGGATTCCAAATCCATTTCCTGACCCTCTTGCCCCTCTCGAAGGTTTGGCCGATTGGCAGATCGCACAACCACCGGCTCGTCCATACCTACGGATGACTTGGCGGAAGCCGTTTGGGAAGGCAGCAACTGCGCTGATTCTTGCATCTCTCGGTCTGGTAATCCCATACCAATTCGACGGTTGCCTCGCGATGTCAATCTTTCACGAGTCCCATTCGAGTTGGGTTCCAGACCTTCCGCCATGAGAATGTCGTCGGCTTCAAGAATTAGACCGCCTGCCTGCACGCGATGCCAATCGGATTGTGCGTCGATTGACTTTTTCTGGGTCAACGCGTGGTTAGGCGAGGCGGTCGTTTGTCTCGAGTAATTTACTTCGTCGTGTGGCGAAGTTGTGTTCCTGGACTGGGCGGGAAGCTCGAAGGATCCATCGGAGTCGATGGTTTTTGACGGCGAAGTCATTGGCAGCATCGGCCCCATCAGCCTGACAGGAGCCGGTCGCGGTGGTTCGTTAACTGGTAGTTCGATTCCTCGATTTTCGCTCCGAACCGCAGGTCGGGAGGGGGCGCCTGGTGGACGCAGCCGACCGCTGGAGACGCGATTCCCATTCTCGGTGCTTACTATGGGTTGCGTTTCCAGTCGTTTGGACCATGGCGAAGCTGGCAAATCCCCGTCGTTGTATTGGCCAAAGGACATTGATTCGAATGAGGCGACAGAAATTCCGAAAGCCAGGGCGATCGCAAAAGTTCTGCGGTGTGTTCTTTTTATGAATGCATGTGCTGTGCACTTTTTTGTCGTTCGCAAATACAGTTTCGCTGACATTTCTAACTCCAAACATCACCTAGGACGTCACGTTCTGAATCAACGCAACAGGCGTTACATTCGGTATTTTTGGTGCCAGCGAATTAATCATCATGACCACTAGAGAGAGCATCCAGCTTTTGGTCAGCTCATAAACCGAAAATCGAGAATAGATTCGCCATCTTGCCAGACCTGCCTGACCGTTGGACATTCCAAGGGTGGTCGTTACAATCTTTCCCGATTCTTTCAGTTTTTTGAGTGTTTCATAATTTAAGAGCGACCATTAATGACTGCTATCAAGCGAGTGGCGATATTATTTGCAGGTGGGCCTGCACCAGCCGCGAATTCGGTGATTACCTCGGCCGCCTTCACACTTTTGAATGCTGGCGTGGAAGTCATTGGGATCAAACATGGCTACTCGAATCTGATTGACTTCGACCTGAGAACACCGTTGATCGAGGGGAAGCAGTTCATCAAGTTCAATTATGAGAGGCTTGAGTTTTCGCGTACGGAACCCGGCATCATGATTGGAACGGCCAGGTCCAATCCCGGAAAGGGGGTCTCAAGTCCCTCTCATCTCAGAGATTCAGAAAAGTCCGCTCCGTTGCATCGCGTCTATTTGGCCTTGCGATCGTTGGGAATTGACGCCTTGGTGAGCATTGGAGGGGATGACACACTCAAAACAGCCAACAAGATGAAGCTGTATCAGGACACGTTGCCGGCCGATCACGTTCGAATGCCGGTGATCCACTTGCCCAAGACGATCGACAACGACTATCCGGGCATCGACTTCACTTTTGGTTACTTTAGCGCGGCCGAGACGCTAGCCAATGAGATTCGAAACTTGAATCGGGATGCGGCAGCCGGCCAAGCGTATTTTCTATGTGAAGCCATGGGGCGATCTGCAGGCTGGTTGGCCTATGGAGCCTCGATTGCGGGTGATGCAAGCATGGTCCTCAGTGTGGAAGACATCCTAGGTCCGCTCAAGAATATAGAAACCAGCACGCATGCAGACGGAACCGTAAAAACCCGGATCGTGATGAATCTCGAGGCGGTTATGGACAAGATGGTTGCTACCATGGTCGCTCGCGAAAAGGCAGGCCGCAATTACGGGGTGATTGTAATCGCTGAGGGTCTTGCCACGCACCTGCCCAGTTCTTACTTAGATGGCATTAGCCGAGACGATCACGGTCACATTGCCATATCGAGCATAGCCATCGGCAAGGCATTTGCGACGATGTTGAGCGATGCTTACAAGGCAAAAACTGGAAAGCACCGGAAGATCAATGGTCTGCAATTGGGATACGAATCCAGGTGTTGCGTTCCGACAGCCTTCGACGTAATGTTGGGTTCGCAAATTGGGGTAGGGGCTTACCGAGCGCTAATCGAAGAAAAACTAAACGGAGTTATGGTTTCCGTTGGTGGTCAGTTCAATATTTCGTTCGTTCCGTTCGAAAAACTGGTCGACCCAGAAACCCTGGTTACGACCGTTCGGTTTATCGAAACGGACAGCGATTTCCACCGAATGGCGCGACTATTAGAAATGCCAACGTAAACTCACGATTTTCAAGCAGGTAACGGCGGGATCCCTGCCAACAAGACTTGCCGAAAACAGGTTCGGTGGTATAGATTACCGTTGTTAATTGGAGGATAGCCGAATGGTTAGGAACCTGATTCGAAATCAGGCGCCGGGAAACCGGTTGAGGGTTCGAATCCCTTGTCCTCCGCTTGATTTCCCTGTGAATTCCCACACAAAACCACTTCTAACCTATCTTTTCCTTGGCTTGTGTCGATAGTCTGCGTGTCGGTTGCGGTGGTTTGCGGAGTCGTTTCGGGCCAAACAACCTAATACATGTCGACGTCGCTTAATTGCCAAACCTGACCTGATTAGCCTATTAACGGCTCTCACAGCCCATTTGACCTCCTAAATGGGCTACAATGAAACTTTCGTTTACAGGCGCATGCGCCTGAGAATTACTAGTTCCATCTTTCAGCACTGGTTGCGAGATCGAGCAGCGCGGATGCCTGCCAACGTCACAATAGCTAATTGCCGTCAATCCCTTCGAATTGTGGTCAGATCGGTGAAACGAGAATATAGGTTGACTTGGATACGGATTGTCCATCGTGGTGCAGGATTGCTTTCGTGCCACGGAATTGCACGGATGAAACACGGATTTGGATTCTTTAATCCGTGTTGATCGGTGTAAATCCGTGGCTAACAACTGTTGGAGATCGTGCAATGGACTCATTGGTCTGCTATCATCTGTCGACCGGATTCCAATCACATGGGCTTTACCTGAGTTCCTGTCGGACACCGTTGCGACGACCTGATGGATAGGCTTACAAGCGATGGAACAATCCATTGCAGCCAAGTGGCGGATCGTCCGCCTGGATTTTAGAAACCTTTCTTGCCGCCACTCGCTGAATGGTGCCGCTCGTTGGAATCACATGCACTCTCAACATGTCGTCTTGATCGAGAATCACCACGAACTGATGTCGCCGTACTTCGGAGGCATCATTGTACGCTTTGAGTACTTCGAGACCGTCTCGATTCCTCCCGATTTTTCCTTGCGTGATTGTACCGAACAACTCGGGTCTCGTCTGAACCAAAGTGGCCTCGGGTCATGTGATTCGATTGTGCTTGACACAAACATTCGAAGCGATTTTTGTGTAATCCTACGTAACACGAATTATGGACGACCATTGCTCGATAACTGGCTTGCCGATTCCGGGCTCATTGTCTGCAATCCGATTAAACCGCTTCGATGGGCCGAGTTCCAATGCGATGAGTATTTTAACAATGGATGGTGGGACAAATCGAAGCATGACGGAGTGGCGGATGGTTGTTCCGCTGTCTCAGATAAAACTGGAATTTACGAAGATGTGCAGAACGACTTCCTTGCGATTGGATGGCCAGGTATTGACGGTGTTATGTTTGGCTATCGACGTCATATGGCCGGACTGTGGGCCTGCTATCCTGGTGAAAACTACTTTCGCGAAATGGCTGACGATCTTGATGGCCTTCAAGATGGCTGGACTAACGGACCGCTTGCCGTATAACCAACGAACAATCCAATGCACGCGAGTTGCGGGTCGCGCGTTTCCTGATGGTAAGTCACTTGGCCGCAACCGCGTGATTGGTGTCTTTCGACGAGGAAGTCACGATCCGAGAAGCTTCGCGAGCTCCGATTGAATGTCAATTACCTCTGATTCGGAAACGACGCCAATCTTTTCTTTGATCCTCCCACGATCAATTGCACGCAGTTGAAACACAAGTGCAACAGAGTCCGTCCTCAAACCGGATATCTTGTCGGCCTTTATTGGGGAAGTGCCTGGAAATCGGAGTGCTGCAATGGCACTGCTTAATGGGATCACGAGGACTGTCGGGAGGCTTCCAGCATATCCGTCGTTTTGGATTACGATCGCTGGCCTTCGTCCTGCTTGTTCACGTCCGCCCGTATCTGGAAGATCAACCCAATGAATTTCGCCAATCGTCATCCTTCGTTCGCCTCAATCGATTCAATCCATTTCCATGATTCATCGCTTGCTTTGTCCCAAGCTTCAATTTCTGACATCAAACCTGCTGGGATATCTCCAGGCTCCATCCGAATTTCAACGTGGGTTCCTTCGGGCAATGGCTGATTCGATTGTGGCACAACAACACCATTGCGGACAATGCCTGGAATTCCTACCTGTTGATCCACCTTGACGACCTCCAAACGAAACGGATTATCGATGACTGAATCATTGTACGCGAAACGACCAACGGTGGTATAATCGACGAACAACTGTTGGAGATCGTGCAATGGACTCATTGGTCTGCGTGGCAGAACCTTATGGAATTCGAAACTGTGATTGAGAAACTGTCTTTCCACCATCGACATCCGTCTCGGCTGGAATCCCTGCGTATTCTGCAGGTTGTTCGAATCCCTTGTCCTCCGCTGATGGGGCATTCGTTTTCCGATACGAATCTGCCCCTTGCTTTCTGGCACTCGGTGTCAATAGGCCCTCTAGGAAGGCGAAAGGGGGACGTCATCTTGCAGTTCGCGGCACCAGTCCCCGAACGGAAGCAGCTCGAATTCATTGTTCTTTCTACGGACGTCTCGCAGGATTGGATCGTTGAACCATTCGTAGGATTTCGAATCCTTGGGAGGGTAGCAGCGTGAGTAATCGAAGTTCACCCAATCCACATTCGGATCAACGCAACCGTAACAATGAACGGTTGTCTGGCCACCAAGAACTTCGTGAGTTGGCTCCCCAAATCGGGACCTCATTTCAGACTCAGTGTGGTTATTCTTGAGAAACTCCCCATCAATCCGGCATCTCAATTCTTCGAACTCACTTTCGCTTAGCAAACGTTCAGGTGCGTAATAAGCGAGTCGGTATGCTGCTTCTGCGTAAGTGGAGGCAATTTCATTTCCGAAGTCGGGAACCGAAAGGTGTTGGTAGAATATCTGACCGTAAACACGCATTGAGCCTCTCAAGAGTTGTTGGGCGATGGCGTTGAATTCGTTTTCTCGTTCGTCCAACCAGCAGAGATCGGCCAAGATGTTGCAGAAATAGAAATCGGCCGCGTAGCTGTAACCACAGGCCATTAATGGACGTCGAAGTGCGCCAGCCAGTTCCACAAGCTTGCGTTTTAGGTAATCCTCGGCGGATCGCATTGGTTTGGTCCTGACGTTAACATTCGAAGCGACGCTTCGAGGGAGGCGTTGGATCGTAACGTAAAGTCTCCGCACCTCAAATGCAAGTACGTGAACCATTCGAGTTCAGCTTCCCGTCCGTAGGGAATGTTCATTGACGTGCAGGATTGCAGGATGGGGTTGCCAATTTCCACATTGACGCAGCCAAACAAGGTTGCTAATTCGGATACGTTGCGGAGAACCTCTAGTTTCCCTGGCAGTTGATGACCTAGCGTCAGGAATCGCAATTCCGAATGGATGGGCCTTCGAACCCTCCGCAGGTCCAGAGTTCTCTACCCAGCCGGTCGGAGCGGCCCCGTCGCGGTCTCACCTACAGTACCACAGCGCGTGGGTGCGATGATGACGATTCCCTGAGTACAACATTCATGAAATTGGTTTTCGGCGTCGTTGGTGCCGCAGCGTACGGAGTCTATCAAACAGTCGATCCCCCTGGTGTTTCGCTGTGGGACGACCATCAATTCCTGCGAGAGTTCCAGTTCAACACCATGTGGTACTTTGAAAGTCGCTCGAGCCAGCTGCTCTTGGTCGGCCAACCTGCAGCCAATGCAGCTCGCTTTGACTGGACAGGGACACCTGGAATTCAAGTTCGACTAGCCACACAACCTTTGCTGCGGCTTGGGCCGGAATTCATCTTTGATTTTGCGGAGTACAGTGAAGGTTTTGTTTTCTCTCACTCCACGGACTTTGCCACGTACCCTCGCATTTCCTTTTCCGACAATACCGTTTCAACCGAGCGATCCTCTCGTTTGGCTGTGGGGCAATTGAACTTTCTCCTTCGTGAACAGTCTTACACTTTTGCTTTCGCTGGTTTGCGCTGGTGGCACCAGGACGATGAACTCAAGTTGAATGTGTTACCCACGGGTGCAGCTTGGAACAACAAATCCAGCTCGGATGTCCCCTTCTTTCAGTTTGGGGGCCAATACGGAGCGACTGGCACACGTTGGATGTGGATCAATCGAATAGGAGTCGGTTTCGGAGCCAGCAGAAACCGAAGCCGCACAACTGCGACTCAAGTGGGCCAAACGAAAGTATTGGCAAAAGGACTGAATCAACATATTGCATGCTGGAACTGTCTGGTAAACTGGTGATAGACTGTGTTATGATCGAAAGGACCCAAGACGACGTCGAGGTGATAAGGCGATTGCAACGTTACCGTTGAAAAACTCGGTCATGGGGGAAACGGGGTGGCATCGTGAATCGATTTGGAATTTTCATCATCTTATTGGTCGTAATGGCCATCGCGGTCCTTGCTGGCCAGTTTTACTCATCAGATCAGCCTTTGCCGAAACCGATCGATTCCTCAACCCGCCAAGCGGAAAGTGACCACGGGCAGGTTGCGAATCAATCTCTTATGCAAGCGTCACTGCCGCATCGCGTCAACCGTGGTGGATTTGCCGGATCCGCGGCGTGTCGTGACTGCCATCGCGAGCAGTTTGATACCTGGCATGGGTCGTTTCATAGAACGATGACTCAAGTCGCAACACCGGAAACGGTTGTAGCCCCTTTCGATCGCGTGCGTTTGTCATCGCGCGGACGTGACTATCTGTTCACGCGTGAGGCGGATGAATTCTACTGCACCATGGTGGATCCAGATTGGGAAGCGGGAGCCCTTGCAAATGAAGTCGATCTCAACAAGGTTCGACCGCCTGTGGCCAAGCTTCGGGTGGTGATGACGACTGGCTCGCATCATATGCAAGGCTATTGGGTATCCAGCAACGTTCAGAACATGCTTCGCCAAATACCGTGGGTGTATTTGATTGCCGATCGGCGCTGGGTTCCAAGAGAAGATATCTTTCTTGCGCCGCCGGACGCAGGACGCCACTTTGCCGTTTGGAATGACAACTGCATCGTATGTCATGCGGTGGCTGGAGCACCCAAGTTTGACTTAGTGAACATCAAAGTGGCCACCGAGGTAGCCGAACTAGGGATCTCGTGCGAAGCTTGCCACGGCCCAGGCCAAAAACACCTGGACTTCCATAATCCTGGCCTTGAGCGATCGACCAGCAAGGATCCAGTCGTAAACCCTGCCAAGGCGGATCCTCGAGTGTCGGCGGAAATTTGCGGCCAATGCCATGCTTACTTCAAGCCGCCTGACATGGAAACCTTTAGCAAGACGGGCTATGCATACCGTGCAGGTGGAGACCTGAGTAAAACCCACCACATGATCACGCAGGCCGAACTGAAATCTCGACCCGACGAAGGGGAGCGTCCGTTTTGGAGCGATGGGACCTGCCGCGTATCGGGTCGGGAGTATTCGTCCATGGTCGATTCACCCTGCTATCAGAGAGGCGAATTGAATTGCATTTCCTGCCACTCGTTGCATTCCAGCAAGCCGGATGATCAATTGGCAAAGGGTATGGAAAGCAATCAGGCCTGCATCCAATGCCACACCGACTTCGAGAATCGGATCGAGGCGCATACTCATCACGCTTCTGAGTCGAGTGGCAGCCTGTGTTATAACTGTCATATGCCGCATACGACTTTCGGACTATTGAAAGGTATTCGAAGCCACCGCATCCAAGTTCCGAGGGTCGTGAGCGCTGACAAATCCGATCATCCCAACGCTTGTAACCTTTGCCACCTGGATCGCACACTTGAATGGTCGGCGGAGAAACTGTTGGATTGGTATGGCCAACCGAAGCCGACGTTAGCCCAGGAAGAACGCGATGTAGCCGCTTCGTTGCTTTGGTTGTTGCGGGGCGACGCCGTTCAGCGAGCGGTAACGGCTTGGCACATGAGTTGGCCGCCTGCTCTAGAACCCTCCGGAAAGGACTGGCAGCTCCCTTTTTTAGCCCAGTTGTTAACGGACGACTATTCCGTTGTGCGTTATGTCGCAGCAACTGCCATGCGGCGATTTCCGACCTGGAGTGAAAAAGCGTACGATTATGTCGGTCCACCTTCGAGTCGGGAGTCTGTAAAGAAGCAGACTGTTGCCGCCTGGACTGCGACCGCATTGCCAATTCCAGCCGAACGAGCCGGCCCAATTCTGTTGGAGTCGGAAAAAGGGAGCATGCGTCTCGATCAGTTGAGGGAACTTCTCAATCAACAGGATAAGCGACCAACCCTTCTCCCAGAGTAAATGGTAGAATGATCGACGATAATCATGCAAAACTTGGAACTCGCCCTGTATTTCATCGTGATTTTCGGTACAACCGCGTTGCTGTGGAGAATAACTAGCGGTGCCAGGAAATCGACGGTACTCGTTTTGAGTCTGCCACTTGGCGGACTTGTAGGCGCTTTTTTTTGGTTTCCCCCTGATGCCGATCTCCAGTTGCTCAAACAAGAGGTGCCCGCAGGCGGGCGCCCTGAATTCGCAAGCTCGGACGCTTGCCGACAATGCCACATAGGTCATTACGAAAGCTGGCACCGCTCGTATCACCGTACGATGACCCAACTTGCTAACGACAAATCGATTCGAGCTCCCTTCGATGGAAGATTGCTGGAATCGAATGGTTCGTCGTGCAAGGTCGATCGAAATGGCGAGTGGTTTTTTGTCCAAATGAAGGACCCGGACGACAATCCCCAAGTTGGCAACACGGATTCGTCGCAAGTGAATTTGCCAATTGTGATGACCACGGGTTCGCATCATCTTCAAGCCTATTGGGTGCCCAGTCAGCATGGAAATAAAGTCAGATTATTTCCATGGGTATATCACATTGATTCAGATCGTTGGCTTCCTAACGGGGATTCTTTTATTCTGCCGCCTGAATTCAGTCGTCTGCCCCCTGACTCGAAACAATACGGGCAGGTTTGGAATAACAATTGCATTGTTTGTCACAGTGTAGCCGGTGACGTTGGTTACGAATCGGGGAATTGGCAAAGCCGCGTAGCGGAACTTGGTGTTTCGTGTGAGGCCTGCCACGGTCCTGGTGCAGCCCATGTCTCAAAACATCAGAATCCTTGGACGCGATATCTACAACATGTAAGCGGAAGTGCCGACTCCACTATCGTTAATCCTGCGAGACTTTCGCCACAAAAATCATCCGAGATTTGTGGACAATGCCATGTTGCGTTCGACGAGCAAGCGCCTACGCAATACAACAAGTATCGAGCAGGTGGCGACTATCAAAGCGCTTTCACATTGGCCGACAACCACAATCCAGACGATGTCCGTTTTTGGCGGGATGGGACCATGCGTGTCGGCGGGCGAGAGTTCTCTGGCATGAAAGAATCCGCGTGCTACCTTAAGGGAGGCATGTCCTGCTTGTCCTGTCATTCGATGCATTCGAGCGATCCAAATAAGCAGATGCGTACGGACATGCAGAATGATCAAGCTTGTCTGCAATGCCATCCGAAGTTGGCCGACGACACATCCCAGCACACTCATCATGCCGTCGATTCTGCGGGAAGCCGTTGTTACAATTGCCATATGCCCTACTCTAGCTACGCGCTTTTCACCGCGATACGTAGTCACCGTGTCGACTCGCCGAGCGTTGCATCTAGTTTGGCGACAGGCAAACCCGTCGCGTGCAATCAATGCCACGTCGACCAGTCTCTCGGCTGGACAGCCGATTATATGGAAAAATGGTACGGGACGCCGCGTCCAGAATTGGACGCAGAGCATTGCGAAGTGGCTGCTTCGCTGCTTTGGATGCTTCGAGGTGACGCGGTACAGAGATCATTGGCCGCATGGTCTCATAGTTGGGAGCCAGCCAGGATCGCTACTGGTGAGGGATGGCAATCGCCGTTCTTAGCGCAATTGCTAGACGATCCCTACTCTGTCACCCGGTACATAGCTCAACAGTCTTTGGGGAAGTTGGGAGTGAAATTAAAGGACTACGATTCTCTCATTTCGCCAGACGAACGAGACCCCATTGCTCCATCGCTTCAAAAGGGGACATTTCCTATTCCTTCCAAGGCAGGTGGGCTGAGACCATTATTGGATGCTCAAAATGGATTGAATACGGAAGTGCTTCAAAAATTCTTAAAGCAGCGAGACGACCGTCCTGTAACACTTTACGAGTAGTTCCAAACTCTCTGCCAACACCATCGGAACGGACATGACTTTGACCAAATCGAACCCAACACCGTTGGCTACCATGGATGACGGCTTGCGGCTCGTGAATAGACACATGCGTTTCGGATGGTGGTCTTTAGTGGTTTTTGTTGGGCTGGGAATTGCCCTTGAAACGCTGCACGGCTTCAAAATCGTTTGGTACCTTGGAGTGGACGTCGAAACGCGTCGGCTTATGTGGACCTTGGCACACAGTCACGGTACGTTGCTATCGGTTTTGCAAATTGTTTTCGCGCTGACGATATCGCGGCTTTCGGCCCGTTCCCGCAACCTACAAGCCTGGGCATCCGTGTGCCTACTAGGAGCCAGCTTTTTGATGCCGATCGGCTTTTTTCTAGGCGGACTTTTTTGCTATTCGGGAGATCCTGGACTGGGTATCCTGCTTGTTCCGCTCGGCGGTCTTCTCCTGTTCATCGGAGTTACTCTTGCCGCTTGGTGTGTCCAATCCGATTTAGTATGATTCGATCAGGGTGCAAAGGTGTTCCTGCTTACCTTTTCTGGTAAACTAGGGTCTGATCCGTCCCGTTCGTTCGACTGAACGGACTGTTCCAGCTAATCACTATTGCGGCATTTCTCCCACTGATTTTTTTGGCTCACGAAACGTTATCTTAAGGATCCCACTATGTCAGACTCCCAATCCAATATGGCTGCTGCGGATAGTAGTCCCGTCACAGTCTCAACGCCGAATGTCCCCACGTCCCGAGGTCGTTGGATAGTCGCCATTGTCGCAACTGGTATTATTGCTTGGTTAGGGTTTTCGTTTCCCCCCAAGGTTTGGAGAATTCCTGACGAACTCGCGAACGTTGGTGCACTTAGTCCGAAAGCGGATCAAGAAAAACTGGCCGTAGTCAACAACGAAAACATGTGGAACAACACTCTGCTGAAATTTGGCTTGGCTGGATCGGCCTTTGGACTCATCGGATTTTTCTTAATCGGGAGCGCTCGCAATGGAATCGGTGCCGCTGTCACATCGCTTATTTGCGGAGTCATTGCGGGCTTGGCTGCTGGAGCTATAGGACTGTTAACGCGACGCTATTTAGACCTCGATCATCCAATCCCGATGATTTCTGACGAGGCGAGACCTCTTTTTTGCGACATGGTGGTATTTGCCATCTTGAGTATTGTTCTGTTGATTCCAATTTCTGCTCAACTGCTATTTCAATCCAACTCCTTCGATCGAGGAAGGGCGTTTTCGTTACCGCTCGCGGGAATATTGACCGGTTTGATTGTGCCAGTAACGAGTGCAATGATCTTGCCAGGTTACACCAACACCAGCCAGTTTCCTCCAGCGCCGGCGGATTTGACGGCGGTTTGGTTTGCGGTCCTCACTGTGCTAACATTGATATTGGTTGTTTATATGGGAAAAAGAACAAGTTCCGATCCTTACAAAACGAACTGACCGACTTACATAGGAATTGTTATGGGCAAGTTTTTGCGATTGGTCATTCTAATGCCGTGCTTGCTAGCTTTCGCAGGCTGCCGTGACAAGAAGCCAGCGACTGACCAAATAGCTGAGGCAGCCAAAGCAAAAATTTCCGAGATTGCGGCCAGCCCTCCGCCAAGCCCGGAAGCCCAGGTCTCGGTCTCGAACGATGGCATTCATCCAATCGACCAAGTTCCACAAGGCAAGCAATTTCGACGAGCCTCTGCGGCCGTGGACCGCAGTGATTTTGTAGCAGCAGAACGCATTGCTTCGGAGCTCGTGACGGATCCACAGTACGGTGTATTGTCCACCGCCATTCGTGGTCTGATTTATGCCAGGCAAGGGAGATTCGACGAAGCCATACAAATCGCTGAAGAAATCTCCGCGGTGCCGGTAATGCAGAGCGAAGCGTATGTTATTGCGGGAGAAGTGTTTCAACGTCAAAACCGACTGAAGGAAGCCTTGGGCGCTTTTCAAAACGCACTTGAATTGAATCCGCGGCATGTGCGAGCCAATCTTTGGCTGGGCGCAATCTACTATGACACTGGCGCCATGCGTCTATCGACCGACCACCTGCGCAAGGCAGCAGAACTGGATCCAGCCGATGTGAATTCTTTGTTGCTATCGGCAAAGATTTTTCAGGAATACGAGCAGAACAACGAAGCGATTCGCGACTATCGTGAACTGCTGAAACGCGATTTGAAGCCGGATGTGCAACAGCTCGTGCGTGTCAAACTAGCCGAATGCTTCGTTGCACTTCGGGAATTGGACGAAGCTCGCAATGCACTTAAAGATTGTGTCGAGTCGCCCAGCGTGCTTGCGACCCGAAGTGCTATCGAAGAATTTGCTGGAAATAATGCTGCGGCCCTGTCGTTAGCCCAATCCGTTTTAAAACAGTTACCAACCGATCGAGCCACGGGCTTAATCGCGGGTCGAATACTCTTGGTGCAACGAGACTGGAACGACGCCCTACCACTTCTTGAGCGAATGACACAATCACTTCCGTACGATTATGAGCCGCGATTGCTGTTCGGACGAGCCTTGGTAGGATCGGGAGAAAAAGATCGCGGCGAACAGGAGATTCGACAGGCGACCGAACTAAAGGACAAGTTTCTTAAGTTTGCAGACCTGCATCAAGACGCGATCAAACGCCCGCAAGATGCTGCACTCAGAGTAGAAATTGGTCGCCAGGCAGAACAGCTTGGCAAACCAGAACTAGCTCGGAATTGGTACCGTGCAGCATTAGGGCTCGACGAGCAGAATGCCGATGCAGCAGAGGCCTTAAAACGAATAAGCAGTGGACCCTAGAGCCTGGAATTCGTGTTGACGTTTGGCAGGCCCATAGCCAGGTAAGTGTGGCGAGCCCATAGCGATAGCGGTGGGCGTAGGAAGTGCGGCAAGTGTTTCTAGCGATGACCACGCCCTTCGTACCTCAGGGACGTGCCACACGCAAACGAACGTAAACGTCAGTGTCAAAGCTTTTGCTACTTTTGCCACCAGAGAGCCAATCGCGGCAGTTTCGACGCAGGGCTATTAGGTGGGTCCGTTTCAAAAAGTTGAACCCCTACCGCAAAATCCATCTTGCCATCCGCATTGAAATCAGCGGCTTCCAGCGCTGGATACCTCGGTGTGCCTCGTTCCAACACATGAACCTGGAACTGAAGGTTCGGTATTTGCTCAAGCAAAACAATCGAAGCGGGTGATCGTTCATTCAACGAAGTCGGATAGACAATCGTTGGCAGGTTCGCCACAACAAGGATATCGAGATCCGAATCACCATCGATATCGGTTGCTACAGCTCGATATGCACCTGGTAAGTCAAGCAAGCGATGAAGGCGAAACTCGAGGTCCCCAACATTCTCAAGCCACTGGAGACCATGTGAACGATTAGCAAAGTTATTGTCAAAGGTATCCCCATTCACGTATAGGATATCTTGATCCCCATCTTGGTCGAGATCCACCAACTCAATGCCAACCGAGCCAAAAGTTAAATCGCCACCGGTCGCAGCCCGATGTCTATCAAATTTGCGACCCTGATTGACAAAAAGTTCGACACACTCGAATTCCTGACTGATAACACTTGCAAAGTCCATGGCACCATCTCGGTTCCAATCGTTCGCCAAAACCTGCATCGCGCCAGGTCGAATGTCGATCACATTTTGAGCAAAGCGAACGGTCCGTTGATCCTCCATTTGATTGGTAAGCAGACGAATGCTGCCCGTTTGCCGATGTCCAAATTCGGCAAGAAGCAAGTCTGGCTTTCCATCGCCGGAAAAATCAGCGACCGAAACATCCGCTACGCGTCCAAGTTTTTCAGCGATGGTGATCGATTGAAAATCATGGGTCGCAGCATCGCGTTTTAGCCATACGGCTCTCCCTAATGCGTGATCGTAGGGATTGAAACTGCCTAGGTCTGCAACCACGAGATCCGTTCGTCCGTCTTCGTTTAAATCGCAAGGTGTCACTCTGGCTGGGACGCCGACACGATCGATCAATGTTCGAGTTGTCTTCTTTGGAATAGGGGTTACAGAATTGATGCTCCCTTCCCTCATGTCGGTTACGACTAGTCGCCGATCTCCTTCCGGTTGAAACTCGACCCAACGGATCGATGATACAGCGGGCGTAACATAATTTCCGTCCTTCCAATCGAAGCTCTCTCGATCGAAACGGGCGAGCCAATCCGAATCGACGGGAGGAGGTTCAGGGAAGGCAAATTGGGCCGGTGATCGCTCGCGATAGAACTTGAGAACATCCTCGAGGGGAGGTGGTTGCAAGTCGATTCTTCCCGAGCGAGCGTAGAACTCATAGCCTTTGTGAATTTCGTCGTACCAAACTTCGCGAACAAAACTGGCCGGATTCGGGAGCTCATGACAATCCCCGCAAAACCTTTGGATCGCAATCGGTGCGGGCAATTCGGAACCGCTTCGGGCTTCCACGGGTTCGGACAAAAGAGCCAACTCCTTCCCTATCGAATCTCCAGTTTTCTTGCTTCCCTGGCAACCGGAAAACACGAGTGCCATTGAAAGTAAAATCGAGACTCTTGACCAAGACATCGAGGGTTGACCCATGTTCTGAAAAAAGGCGAAGGACTTCGGCTCCCGAAAATGCCTTCATCGTCCCATCTTTCTTTTTCCTTAACAAGCTCTGCCGCGTTTAAGCTAGAGTACAATAACATGGTCGTGCTAGGTCGGATTGCAGAGGATCGCAAGGTGAACGATTGAAACGCATTTTCATTTCGGTGGCCGCGGTGATTGTTGCAGCGACTTGTCTCATGGTGCTTTTGGGACGGAGAGATTCCCTGCATTCGATCCAAGCTGGCTACATGGACGGGGATTTGTCGAAGACCCTCGCCTTGATTGGTGACGTTCCCGAGAAGTCACTTTCGGCCGATCTACACCTTTTGGCTGCAAATTGCTATCGCCAACTTGGTCAAGGGACACAGTTCCGCGAACAAATTGAGAAAGCCCAGCATCTATCGCAAGCGAAAGACGGTGTCGAATTAGTCATCGCGATGTACAAGATTCAGCATGGCCAACTCGATGTTTCACCACAATCGATGGTTGACCTTTTACAAAATGCAGGAGCTATTCAATCTGACGCTTATAGCGTCGTTGTGCAATGGGCTTTCGCGACCGAAAAACTTACGATCGCCAAAGAGCTGATCGACAACTGGCGCACCAAGCAGCCCAATTCCGCACAGTTGCAATACCTAGCAGCCGTCCATTCAAACCTATCCGGATTGAAGGAGGAAGCGGCCGCTAGTTTAGTCGATACGATCGAACGGCACCCGCGTCATGAACTGTCATGGCTTGCGTTGGCCGAAGTATTCACTAGGCCACCCAACGTCCGTTTTCAACAGAGTGAACTTCTGCTCGAACGATTTGCCACGCGATTTCCACACAATTCCGAAGTGGAATTGCGACTGGCAAAGATTCGACGGCGACTCGGGCATGCTCGGGCTTCACAACTCGCGTTGTCGGCGGCGAAAACCGAAGTCGAAATTCTGGAAAGGGCCAACGTCGCATTCGACTTGGGGAACTACCGAGACTCCGTCGATGCATTCAACGCCGCGAAAATATCAACAACGGACGATTTTAGAATGCTAATCGACACTGCTTTTACTAACTCGTTAAAGGGACAAGGCGAAGCAGGGAGTTTGCTTACCGACCGTGTCAGTTTGGGAGCGACCGCCCTGGCCCTCGCTGGCGATTCAACAACATCCCAGTCGGTGTTCGAACTAGCCGCAAATCGGACCGCAAGGCTCCGGCGCTTGCAAGACTTGAGAGCCAAACAAGCAGTGATGCCGGGCGACCAGTCGTTGGTGCGTGAAATGAACTCGCTCATTTCGCTTTCCGATGTTTCTCCTATCTATTTGTCGCCGCACATGGAGCCTGTCGCCAATTCTTCAGGAAACGCACTGTACCAATCGCATTGTGCGAATTGCCATGGCACCAACGGTGACGGCTTTGGACGAGCAGCAGGAAATCTATTCCCACCCCCGCGCCGTTTTCGCGATGAACCGATGCGAATGATTTCGTCTAAGAATGGAGTGGCCAGCGACGCCGATTTGGCGGAATCCATTCGGCGCGGACAGCCAGGAACGTCGATGCCTGCTTTCAAGCAATTCTCAGATTCCCAGGTTGGTTCTTTGGTTGCAGTGTTGCGAGAATTCATGGTCGCAGGCCGACTAGCAAAATTAAAGAACGAGTTTCCGTTGGACGAAGGGACTGACCGTTTGCCTGAGTCACAGTGGGTCGCCTCTAGGTCGCAAGCTAGCGAGCGAATTGCCGTTCCCGATCTTTCTAACATTGCGGGATTAGCTGAACGCGGACGCAAAGTATTACGCGATGCGGGATGTGTTGGCTGCCACGAAGTTCCGGGCGAGGCCAACCGAGTCAAAAACCGATTGTTTGATTCCGTGGGACGTCCTCTCCATCCACCCAATCTCGGCCTCGATGCTTTTCACGGAGGCGACGAACCCGAAGCAATTTACAAGCGGATTACGTTAGGAATTCCAGGAACCCCCCATCCAGCACTCGCAGCTGTTCGCGAGGGGGACATTGAAAGTTTGGTTGCGTACATCGTCTCCTTGCGTACGGTGCCACCCGGTGGGAGCTCTAACCATGCAAGAAGCAAACGGTCACTGGACTATTAATGCCCCCAGTTTACATCGAGTTTACCTCGGCGGATCGTGAGAACACAAACGTTCCTATCCGCTCGAGCTTGCATCAGCCCCACTATAGGCATTCAAATAAAAACGAAAAAAATTCATTTGCGTTCTTCATTGTTGCTGAATTACTCAACTATCATAAATGAGCTGTTAAGTAAATTTTCACCTCCAGAGGAGACACCCAATGTTACGAATGATTGTTTTTCTATGCGTTGTTCCACTCATGTCAAACGTTGCGTTTTCGCGACAAGTTCATTACAAAGCCGTGGGGCATCTTGAATGTGAAAGTGGGCCGGGAATCACCCCGCCGGATTCGGAGATTGCGCTCGATTGCGTAGTGGCTCATGAAATAATTGAATATCGGCTACGGCACCCCGTTTCTTCTGACCCCAGTCTTCCTCCCCCCAGTCCTCTTACGTGTTACGGTGGAACAGATCCGGTTTACATTGATGAAGGTTGTAAGCCTTATATGTTTAGGTTACCCGGCGACAGTCAAATTGCAGGCGACATTCAGCTTGCTATACAACAATCGGATCCGTGCCAGTGGACGGTCAAACTAATTTATACGTTCGCGAGTGGCAAACGAGCGGGAGTGCAGCGGTATGGAAGGACTTACTGCGAGGCCTATCGTGCAGCCTGGGATGCGATCTGCGTAAAAACACGTGACCCCAACTATGGTGCACTTTGCTCAGGAACTGGCGTCTGCAAAGTCACAGCTCCAACGCCTTGTTGCTCGCCACAGCCACAGTGTCCTCCAGTTTGTGCTCCCGCGTGTAATTCTAGACCACGGTGCAGACTGTTGTTTCGTCGCTAGCGGATCGTCAGTTGGATTCTCTTAGCACGTCGGTTAGGTCCAATCGGAACCGCCGACGTTCCTCCTCGGTGAGTTCCCGAAAAACGGATTTCTGGGCAAATTCGGCCGGTACGCAGGTACACTTGCGAATCTGAACGTCCGTGGAGAGGAACCACTGAGAGTCGTGGCTGAATGGCGACCAACTGCCATTTGGAGTGTGCCTGGATCTCGAATCGGCGACCTGAGTTTTCTTCATGTGAGAATCAACCGACCACAACGAGCATATGTTGGATTGAGCCGTGAGTAAACTCTTTCCGTCAGGCGCAAACGCGAAGCGAACGATATGTTCCGATGGTTCATGTATGGTAAATTCGACTTTCTGATCCTCAACTTGCAGCATAGCGAGCTTCCCATCGGAAGCCAGCAAGCCTATGCGCTGCCCATCCGGAGAAAAAAGCCCCATGCTGGTGTCTTGTGATTGCGGTAGCTCGATCCCCTGATTCTGTCCCTCGACAAATAGCCAAGCTTTGTTCTTGCTGGAACGAACATCGCCCGTGATCACGAGCGTATTGTTTCCGGAGATTTCCGCATGACGTGCATTTGCGATTTTCAGTTCCGTGGCGGCGTGAGTCCTCAAATCCCAAGAAAGAACCGGCTCGTCGCTTGCAACCGTCACCGCTCTAATTCCGCTTCCGTCAATCCTAATTAAACGGATGGGGCCCTTGTGTCCGGTGAGTGCAACTTGCGTCCCATGTTGAACCGACCAAAGCGCTAACTCACCAGCCTCGGATCCCACCATCAACACCTCTCCTTTTGCATCCAAGGCGGCGGCTGTAACCTTTTGTCCGAGTGTTCCCACACGGTGCAGTACATTTCCTGTCTCGTTCAAAATCAAGATTAGGCCATCCTCAGAAACGGTAATCAAACCATGCTTGGCGGAAAACGCCGCAAAGACAATGGGACCTGCGTGGGCTGGACTAGAAAACGCGAATTTACCACCTAGGAAGTCAAAAACGTTTGCGGAATATCCAAGCTGCGTCACTAGAAATTGATTCCTTCGTAAGTCGGCCACGATAGTCCACGGCATGTATTCAAGGTTCTCTTCGTGCACCAAATGATCGTCTGTGATGGAGCGGATTTGCAGTGCCGCGGGTTGCGACGAAGACCGTGCCAGCAGCATAGCAACTCGATCTTCCAAAAGGCGAATCGCACGGCAACCTCGATCCGACAATGACTTTGCCGATTCGTCTTGATAATTCCACATTATTGCATGTTTGTCCGTTGCAATCGCCAGTAGAGGTAGGGTACGGTGGGGGGCGAGCCTTATTCGCCCTTCCGCTACCTGCGCCGTATGTGATTCGAATTTTTGCGTATCATAGCAATGCACGTCTCGATTCTCGAGTGAGTGCCATGTCACAAGGCGTTGACCATCGAGCACGAACTTCACCTGATTCACTGGACGTCCAACCGCCTTGATCACCGCTATCGGTTTTTCGCCATCTGTCATTCGAATCACTACGTTACCATCGATATCGACCAACGCCAATTTTTGTCGATCCGGGCTTAAATCAATATCCGCGATTGACAATTCGTGTCGTCGATTCCACAACAAATCCCCAGTTGCCGATTCGATCGCGAAATACCTCCCACCGCCTGACACCAAGACAATCATTGAGGAATCTGCGGCCACGCAAGTCGTAGCAATCCGGTCCCCTTCCTCTCCCAAACGACGTCGACTATGACTCTGCAAATCCACTAGGAACGCTCCGAAACTCTTTGTATGCACCAGTAGCTTGCGGCCACGGTCAACCAATTGAGTTTCGGGCGTCAAGTCGTCGGAGAAGACGCCACGATAAATCTCACGAGATGTGGAAGATTCGCTCACGATCACCGTTTTACCCCTCACCGTGACAAGTTGTTCGCTATCTCCAACTCCGTCACTAACCATACCTGACATCTCGCTCAACTCACGTGCGCCATTTGAATTGCGGACGCTGGTGAAATAGTCTTCACGGGAGCAAATAGCAATCGCTGAATCATCAGGGCTCAGAGCAATTTGCTGCGGTTCTATTGTCTGACAAGCATCGCGTGGTGATTGAAACGTTCGTTGCGTAAGCCCAGACTCCGTATGCCATAGCCTGAGAGTCCCATCATTGGAGACGGTTGCGATCTTAGGGGAATTGGACGCAAAGCAGGCATCCGTAACGGTAAAAGCGTGGCCTCGCAACTCACCCATCAACTCCCCTGTATCGCTATCGAATACGAACACCTGCTTTCCGCAGATCACGAGGACTTTCGCTTCTGTTGGATGGAAGCGAACGTCCGTGATCCTGGATTGCACATTGAGTTTGCAGATCAGCTCAAGATTTTTGGAACTCAGAATTAGAGCGTTGTTGCCTCCGAAAACTGCGACTTGTTCACGTGATCGACTGACGGCAACTCGCGAAAAACTTGCCGTAGCCAACAGATTGGACGAGGTGATTGCAAAAGTATCAACGGAGTACAACTTAATCGAACGTCCTTCACTAACCAACAAGTTAAGTGAGGATGCTACGAAATTTGCAGTCGGACTCTGATTGTTGCTGAGTTTCCAGGGAATCGGTGCACATAGTTCACGTCCCACCTGGCTATCCCATATTCGAATGGTACTGTCCTCCGAAACCGTCAAAATGCGTTCGCTGTTTGGGCTGAATTCAGCATACAACACCTGCCCAACATGGCCTCGCAGTGTAACTTTGGGCGAACCGCCCGCTACGTCGTAAACGTGTGCCTCGTTACCTTGGCCAAGCACAATTCGGTCGCCAACGCGATTGAAAACCCCTGGGTGGGCTTGAACGAGGGTCGTACCAGAAAATACGCGGACTTTCTTGCCAGTCGAGGTCTCCCAAAGTACCGGTGGCGCCGACAAGAGTGTTGTTCCTTCCGCTTGCACCATCGCTTTCGACGCGGTAACTAGAAAGCCGCCGGAAGGACCAAAAGCGGCTGATGTAATGCAGTCTCCGCTATTCAGATTTCGCAATACGCTTCCGTCTTTCATGCTGTGCAAGATTGCTGGATAGGATCCACTATCACGGACGCCTCGTGCGGCACAAGAAACAACCGTTTGTGCGTCTGGGCTAATGGCGACATAGGTGCTCCCTACCTCACGTGGGGTGACGGATGCATATTCATGACTAGCATCGATAGCGGCTTGGATAATACGGTTCGCTTCGAGTCCTGGAGATCCCTTTTCCCCTTTCAATGCCAGTTGAAGACTCAGACCTGGGTCGGTTGGCAATTCCAGTGAAGCGTTTGCCTCTAAGCGTAAAGCCTCAGATAGCGTTAAGGCAACTTCGGCACGCTCTCGCTGGACTGTTTCGGCAAGCAGGCTACGCCAGATTGCACCGGTGGCGACCAGGGAAATTAGGAAAATACACGCGATCGCTATTCCCATGACCTGAGCAACAGCTCGGTGTCGCTCCATCCATCGCTTACATCGTTTCAGCAAATTGGGACGTTTAGCTTTTATGGCTTCGTTGCGAAGAAAACGATTCAGGTCTTCCGCCATTTCACCGGCTGTCATGTAACGTTCCGCGGGGTTCTTGGACATGGCTTTTTCCAAGATGACAGCCAAATCTTCCGGGACGGCGGGGTCCATTCGCTTGATACGCACCGGAGGGTTATAGATGACCTGCCGGAGAATCTCTTCCATGGTATGTCCGTCAATCAATCGACGCAGCGTAAGCAGTTCGTATAGAGTGACTCCAAGTGAATAAATATCGGTTCGGTGGTCGACTAAGGCACGTACTCCGGTGGCCTGTTCGGGACTCATGTAGCGTAGCGTTCCCAACAAAACGCCAGTCCGCGTCATCGAGGGTGCACTTTTAACATGCGCCAGTCCGAAATCGGTGACCCATACTTTTCCCTGAAGATCCAACATTAGATTAGAGGGCTTGATGTCGCGATGAATAATACCCATGTCATGCGCGTGTTGCAACGCGTCGGCCACTTTAGCACCCAGGCGAGCCACCGCATGTGCGGCTCGCATGGTGGTGGAGTGATGACCCGAACGATGAACAAAATCCGCCGCGGACAATTCCACTCGCTCGTCATGCGGGGAATCGCTTCGTTGGGCATGCGATGATTTTCGCTTTTCGCCCAGTCGATTGTCCGTCTCCATATCCGGCAAGTCGTTGACGGTCGCCTTTCCATTCTGACCCTTGGACTGCACATCGAGGAGTTCGAATCGGATTTCTTTGATGAGTTGATTGATATTCCGACCCTCAACTAGGTGCATCGCAAAAAAGTTGACGCCATCGGTCGCCCCAACGGCGTAAACCGGGATGATGTTTGGATGATTCAGTTGGGCGGCAACACGGGACTCGTTATTGAACCGCTTGACCATCAAGGAATCCAAGTTCGCAGCGACGGGCAGTACTTTTAGCGCGACTCGGCGATTCAGCGACATTTCCGTCGCTTCGTAGACAATCCCCATCCCGCCCCGACCAATTTCTCGACAAAGCTCGTAGTCGCCTATCCTAGTCAAAGTCGCTGAGTTGAGTTGTTCGAATATTATTCCTGAATACGAGAATGTCAGATCACTCTCGCCCTCCCCCTTTTGTGGCGATGGTACGAAGTGGGTGATACCTGAATCACTACCAGAATCACTATCAAAAAGCGATCGTTTGGGCATGAGATTCACCTAGGTTGGTAAATATCCGTTTGCCAAAAGGCAAAGCAAAGCGAAGCTGCAAGTGGCAAAGAAAATGAGAATCGTTCCGACATGGTTAATATATCAAGAAAATAAGACCTCTGCAAAAAATGTTGGATGCGATTGCCAATGCCCCCGAGTTTAACTCGAGTTCAATTCGGGACTGCCGTTCCATCTGCAATACACATATGAAAATCCACGGCACGGATAGGCTGTGAATTTATTCGCAAGGTGCAGAACTTTGTCGCCTTTTGCTCCGCAAAAGTGAGTTAACGAGGCGCACTTTCGCGGAGCGAAAGGCGACAATAATAAAATCACAGCCTAGGAGTGCCGTGCTACACTGATTACGGCACGATCGAATTAGACTGCAGCCATTTGGAAATCTCATCAGCCGCCGATGGATTGGTTCTCTTTGCAATCGAAATCGCGTGATTGGCGACGCTGGCTGCAGACACCTTTTCCCCCAAACCGACGTGTGTTTCGGCTAACATCATGAGCTCCCGCAACCCTTGATAACTAGTCAGTTCGCATAGTCGCTTGGCATGCACCAGGGCTTCGGAAAGCTTGCCATCTGCCGACAATAAATCGCACAGCCCTCGGTGTGCATCGATTTGCTTGGGGTCAATCGTTGCAGAGAGTCGCAAATGCTCTATCGCTTCCTTGGGACGCCCCGCTTTGATCAGTACCTGTCCCCAAAAGAGCTGAACCTTCGAATTGTAAGGCTCAATCGCGTCCGCGTCCCGATAGTGTTTGATAGCCGATTCCAAGTCGCCAGAAACCAGCGCCAGTCGCGCAAGCATCGAGTGGCCGTACTGATCATCTGGGTCCAGTTCAATGGACCGACGCAAACTCGCTCGAGCACGATCGAGATTGCCTGCCTTCGCAAAAAGCGTTCCTAACCGTCCATGCGCTTCGGCCAGCGATGGCTTCATTTGCAACAATTGCTCAAACGTCTCGATGGCTTGCGTATCCTGGTTCTGGGCCATCAGTCGCTTTCCGCGGGCTAATAACGAATCAAACTGAGATTGTTTCTCGGCCATACGACGCACTTCGGCCCGGGTCGTCTTATTGTCCGGATCAATTCTCATCGATTCGCGAAGCGCGGCGATGGCTGCCATGAATCGTTGCTGCGACTCGCTCTTTTCTGCCTCAGCAGCCCAATGGTCAACTAGCCATGCTCTATGGTCTCGTACCACCTGAGCTGCCTCGTCCGATCTAGAAAGAAATTCCAAAAGTACTTCATGCGTTGCGACCGGATCAATCGATATATTGTGTTGCGAACGACGGATAGGGGGAACATACGAATCGTCCGCTAAATCGAAATTGACGTTCACCTTGACATACTTTCGCATATGGCATTCGACGCATTTATCGCGAACGCCAACGGGCAAACGCGGCTGCTCTGGGCATACGGTATCGCTATGGCATTGCAAACAACTTTCCTGAAATTGACTGCCAACGGGCGAACCGGTCAAATGCGGATCGTGGCACGTTATGCAAGTCATCTCGCTCTTTTGAAAGCATTTTGATTTGCGCAGGTTCCCAATTTGGTTGGCAACATGGTCATCCTCCGTATAGGGAGGCTCCACTGTTCGATAATGCTTTTCCAGTTCTTCGCCGGGGCGATACGATAGTGCCGGTCCTTTGTGACGAATCGCGTTGCCGTGGCATTGTGTGCAGACCTCGATCAGCCGCTCACGCGGTAGTCCACCTGGATAGAGTATGCCATGCGATTTTTTTTCTTCCGGATGTTCCTGATGAAACGTGACGTGCTCCTTTCCTGGACCATGGCAACGTTCACACGTTACACCCATGATCATGTCCTCGCGTCGATAGACATTGGCCGTTCCAGGTAAATGTTGAAACCAGGTGTTGTGGCATTCAAAACATCGCAATGTGAGTTGCCTTGCTCGGTCCCCCACCGCGTCCCTATCAAATCCGCTGGCTCCCCAACAGTCGGTCGCGTAAACCCACGCGATGGGTAGCTCCCACATCGAATCGTCCAAACGCCATGACAAATAGACTTCATCGGAAATGGGATTGGCACCATAGATCAAATCGATCGAGGATTCTATGCGTCGCGTACCATTCCCCAATGGCTCAATGGTTACTTGCACCAATTCCTGGCCTCGCTTTTGCGTCTCAAACTCAACCCGATCGCTGTCCCGCTTAAAGCGCCCATTCTCTGGTAAGAACCCGCGAGGTAGCGAGGACAAGTCGGGTGGACGACATGTGCGAAAGTGACTTGTAGGCAAACATTCTGCAACGCGACCCTGATGACACTCGGCACATGCCTTTGGTCCAACATATCCCGGATTCGGGATCGTTGGAGCAAGGTAACTGGCAATTTGCAGTGGAGGAACATTGGATTGAGCCGCTAGCGCCTTTTCCGTAGCTGGCGACTTTGCATTGTTCGACTGCGATCCTGGGATTGTTGGCTTTGTCGCTTGATTGCAGGCCGAGAAGAACAAAAAAAGAAAAGCCATGCAATTGGGACTATTGCGAAATCGGTTCAATAATCGTGAGATTTCTAGCATCACTTGATACGACATAGTCATTCTCCTTTCCCGACGGCCAAACAACTTGAATATGTTGTTGAGATCCTTTCGCCACGGCTGTTAACCAGATCGTCGGTTCGGAACTCGACAGGTAGCTGCCTCCGCCATTGTGCATCAAGATTCGTTTGTCCGAAAGCCGGACCACAGATCCAATTGCACTACGATTGGAATTTGTACCTATTAACTGCAACCGAATCGACGCGTTTGACGCGCTACAGTGTCCTCGCAAAATCGAAACAGGCTCTTCTAGGTGCGAAACAACAAGATCCAATACTCCGTCTCCATCAAAGTCTGCGCTTGCAAGTCCTCGACCGCTGTGGCTGGTTGCAAAGTAGTCTTGAGACGGGTGGGCACGCGAAAAGCGGCCTCGGTTGTTCTCGAGTAGCAAAGGGAGTTGCTTGAATGGCGAGTGCGGCGATGCATAAGACACATGACCGTTGGAAACCACCAGATCAAGATCTCCGTCTTGGTCGTAATCGATTGCGACGGTTCCAAAGCCCACGAAGTCCCCTCCGATACTTGCCAGTCCCATGGCCCGACTAACATGGGTGAATAGTCCTCCACCATCGTTTCGATATAGCCCAAACAGCTCACGCTCAAAATTAACTGTCCATATATCAGGCAGTCCATCCTGATCGGCATCAAAAACCAAAGTTCCCATACTCCCAGTGCTGACTCCGCGCTCATCGCCCGCAACGCCTGCCAGCACGGCCGATTCTGAGAAATGGCCAGTTCCATCATTGAGGTAAAGAAAATTGTCCGTCGTGTCGTTAGCGACATAAATGTCGACGTCTCCATCAAGGTCGATATCACTTGCAACGACACCCAGTCCCTTACCAGCGTCCACGAGTCCAACATTGTTATCCTCTCGTCGAAACCCTCCCCTACCATCTCCAAAGAAGATTGCATCGCCAACGGCCGCGAACTCGCGGGGAGCGCACACCTCGCGAGGTACCACGGCACCAGTACAACTCGGATGATGATTCCACGACCAGTTAACATAGTGCGCGACATACAGGTCCAGTGCCCCGTCTCGATCGAAATCCGCCCATGCCAAACTACTGCTCCATGGGAACTCAGGATGCGTCACGAGCAGCGGCCAGGCCGAGAATGTACCGTCCCCTTGATTGTGCAGAATTTGGACTCCACCATATCCACTGATGGCAACATCATCGAATCCATCGTTGTCCAAGTCGGCTGGAAAAATGCCGTGCGTAAAACACTGGTTTGCGCTCGCTTCAGCAGTTTGGGTGACCTCTACGAATCGCCAATCTCCTAGGTTTCGAAAAAGCCCACATGGGCGTGACGAAACTGTCTTATTGGCCAGGGTACCACCCCCAGCGAACAGCAAATCGGCTCGTCCATCTTTGTCATAGTCGATCACTCCAACTCCGCCACCCAGCGATTCGATGATTGCAAACTCGCCGTCGGAACGGCCAGAACTAAACTCAAAATGGATGCCCGTCGTTTTTACCTCTTCAAACCAAGCTTGCCGTCCAGCTTCGTCCTTTGTTGGGACCTTTTCATCAGTGCGAAGCTTGCCCGAGGCTGGCGGAGTCACGTCCAGGGTAGTGACGGAACCGCCCAGGCGATTATCGGCGGTATCGGCTGGCCGCGTTTCATGGGAAGTCGAACTTGCTGATGGCTTTTGGCATCCTATCAACAGACTGACCGCTAAGCCCAACGAAAAAAGCAAACTCATCCGTTTGTTAATGTAGGATTTCATCCCAAAAAATACGCTTCCTGTGTTTCGTTATTGCCCTTGGATCACCACGATGTTTTGCCCAGGTGTGACATCCAATGAGTCCGTAGTAGAACCATCCGGCCAATGGACGTCTAGAACAACATTATCCGCGCCCGATTCCGCTGGCCAAGCAAAATGAAGCCGTGACTGGCTATGGGACAAATAACTGCCTCCCCCATAAAGCTGTCGTATCATAGATCGTGATCCTGCACGTAGTTCGACCGTGGTTCCTATTGGCGTCCTCGACGCGGTGGTTCCGATCAAATGCACCGACAGCCAATGTTTGTCCGCTACGTGCAAATTCTCGACCAGGGACGGTGGTCCAAACAGACTCGTTCCCACCATATCGAGATCTCCATCGTTATCGAGATCGGCAGTCGCCAATCCTCGTCCAACCGTTGGGTCAGAAAAGTAGGTGCCACTTGGTACGCAAGACGTCAAGCTTTGGCCCGCTTCATTTTGCAAATAAACCGGCAAAGATCGCATATCACCGACATCGGGATGGTAGTGGACGTGACCACAGCTAAACACAATGTCCTCATCTCCATCGCCGTCGAAATCCGCCGCAACAACTCCAAAACCGACCCGTTTCAAATCGGCTCGGTTGAGCCCCGCCTGGCGACTGGCGTAGTGAAACATGTCTGCTCCTGCATTCAGATAAAGTCCCATCTTTTCGTTTTCAAAATTCGTGACAAACAAATCAAATTTGCGATCCAAGTTGAAGTCCAATAACGCCAAGCCCATGCTCCCATTAGCAACCCCCTCGTCATCGACCGCGACACCCGACGCGAAAGCATGCTCAACATATCGGGCGCCCCGTCTTGAAAACAGGAAATTCGCGATCAAGTCATTTGCAACGTATAAGCCTACTCCTTCGCCTGGGTGAAACTCGGCGGCAACGACACCGAGTGTTTTGGAAGGTTGATCGGCTTGAACCAACTCCGTTCGGAGCTGAAATGCGCCATCGCCATTGCTCAAAAAAACCCTATTTTGGGAGCCACCGAAAACATTGGGGGAGCAAACATCCGGCTGCCCGTTTCGATCCCGACACACTTGGTTCTTGTCAAAATCCCAATCTAAGTAGGATCCGAAGTAAAGGTCGAGATCGTTATCGCCATTCAAATCAATCCAGGCGGCCGCGGTTACCCAACGGACATCGGCAACGCCATCGAGCAATGAAGATTCGAAAAACGTTCCATCTCCCTGATTGCACAAAAGAACAACTCCTCCATAACCGTACACCAAGACGTCCTCGAACCCATCCTGGTTATAATCGGCAGCAGTGAAACCATGTGAGTAGATACGAGTGGTATCGACCCGGGCTTTTGGAGAGACGTTTGAGAATCCCCAGTCCACTCCTCCTCGAAGCAATTGGCAATTGACCCCGCCCGCACTCTTGTTGGAAGCGTCGAGAGTCCCTCCACCGGCAAATAACAAATCGACCTGACCATCGTTGTCGTAGTCGATGCATGCAACTCCACCCCCCACGATTTCCAAAATGCTATTCAAACCAGTGTCGCGGCCATTCGTAAACGCACAAGCTCGGACTGCCTCACAATCGCGTTTGACGAAATGGGCGTGCGATAACGGAGCTTTTTTCGTTGGATGGACAGGCTGCACCGGCTTGCTCGCGAAACCACAACCCAAGCTCAGACTCATCAATGTGAATCGCACCCACCAATGCCCGACAACCAATACAAGTGCTCTTAACATAGAATCAAGGACGGGACGTCGATGCATGTGGAGATTGGCGATTGGCCTGATTCGACATGATCTTACCCTGCAATAGAAGTGCGCGTTCACATTTCGGTTCCATCTCGAGAATCTCACTAATTGCCAACAGGGCTTCCGCATCGGATTCTACGTACCAGTATAGCTCGGCCAGATCACAGAGTTTGGCAATGTCGCGAGGATTCGAATCCAACTCCATACGCAACTGACGGCATCGCTGTCGATAGGCAACCATCTGCGCCTGGATCGCAGAAACTTCATCGGCCTCTCGCGTCCGCCCCAAGGCTCGCAAGTTCTTGATGAGTATTCCCCGAGCATCAAATTCGCGGTTGTTGAACACCAATACTCTTTCTAAGAGCGAAACCGCCAACTGTCGGTTCCCACGTGCGTCTTCAATTCGAGCGGCCACCAACGAAGCGCGGTCCGAATCAATAAACTCATCCAATTGAAGATATAGCGTTTGCAGTTTTGATGGCGCAATGTCCAAAATAGGCGCGATCACTCGTGCCGCTTGATCCAAAGAGTTCTTTTCCCAAAGGCAACTAGCTCGTTCGATTGCAAACACCTCTTTGTATGGCCCAATTTGCACTTTGTTGAACATATCCTCAGATCGATCAAATTCCCTCAAATTGTAGTAACAGATTCCCGCACGAAACGCAGCTCGGCTAAAGCTAGGATCCTTGTTAAGGGCTTCGCTGTAGTATCTCCCAGCCTCCTCGAAGTCCTCGGAAATCTCGCGAATTCTCCCTCGATGGTAAAGCACAACGGTTGGAGCAACCCCAGCTTGCTCCATCTGGTCGAGAACTAGATGGGCCTTGCTCCATTGGTTTCCAACCTCATAAGCACGAATCAAAGCTTCGTATGCTTCCAAGGATGCATTTGCACGTCCCAATAGTTTTTCGAGAGCCCCTTGGTTTCCACGCTGAGCCTCGGCCATCAAACGAAATGGCTCCAACTCCTCCGGACTCGCCCCCTCGGACTCAGCCCTATCCAACCGCTCAATCGCTAAACCATTCAGATTTAGCTGTAAATTGCTGCGAACTGCCAACACGTGCAATTGAATATCGTTTGGGTAATATCGTTCAGCGCGATCGATCCAAATAAGAGCCTCATTGGCATGATATTGTCGTAGCGCTCTCTCAGCAAAACTACATAGCCAAAGCCTTGGAACTTTAAACCACCAACTACCAAGAAGCAAAAGGACCAATGTAACCACCAGCCAAGTGCCGCGATGCTTGTGACTTTTGATTGCCTTCTTGGGGGAATCAGGTATTACCATTAGATTGCGACACTCCTCTCAATTGCGACACTCCTCGCTGATCACCGCCATCCGAAGTTATCCTCCCCCCGAATGAAAGTTATCCTCCCCCCGAATGAAAGTTACCCTCCCCGAGGGAGCAACGCTGTGAAGCATGTTCACCAACAATTCGATTAGGTTGAGCGGGAGCTTGCCTCCCCTCAACCTTGTTTTGGCGTACTACGTAACAAGCCGCGAGGTGCGGTACTTTAAGGTCTGAGCAGCACTTTTAGCACACCAAAACCGCGTCCGTCGGAGGCAAGCTCCAATCGGACGAAAATGCTTCACAGCGTTGCCGAGGGAGGGTTGCTAAACCGGGCAATCTCCGAGTACAAGTTCCCCATCGAGTACGAGCACCATCCATCCTATCGAGTTCGAGAACTGCCAACAAAAAAACGAGGCCCAAACCATTGCTTTGGGCCTCGTTTTGCCATATCGCTATCCGCTAAAACGACAATTTCAAATCAAACCATGCATCAGTTCAGGTCGAACGTGAAGTCGTTCTTGTCTCCCTTGACAACACTACGAACTAAGCCCGAATCCGCCGCACTGGCATACTTCGCAGGAATGATATCCTTCATAACTTTCGCCATGTTGCCGCCTCCGGCTGCACCCATCTTGGCTCCATAGTCGGCGCCATAATTGCCACTGGATATATCGACTGCTGCGCTTCCGCCCGTCTTGGATTCTTGCTTCGAAATAGTGACTACGTATTCTCCCGGTGCAGCACCATCGTTCGTGTTGACGCAAGTCAACTTGAAATTTCCTTCCTTGTCCGTAGTGCCGCTTGCGGACCGCAGTCCTGACTTGCTAAGGAAGGTAACCATAGCCCCGTCGACCCCCTTCCCTGCCAACGTCACTTTTCCGCTGACAGGAACAGGGGGTTCAAATCCATCGCTTTTACAACCGGACAGGAAAATTGCTAGCAAACAACTCAACACTGCAACCAAACGCATTATCGAAGCCTCCAATAAAAAAAAACGGCTGACGCGACAACGCGCCAGCCAAGTTCTGTGACACGATTTAACCTACAGACCGGAGTTTTGCAATGACTCACCTTCGTTTCTCGAGCCCATCTGCTGGTATGTCAGATAGTCAATTGACTGAGCCAAGAACTGAACCGACCCATCGCATAATGCGAAATTCGCTCCACCTGCATGGTCTGACTTGAATCCACCAGAGGTGTTCCATGTTCGGAAGTCGTTGCAGTTGCTTTGATTATCCAAAACACCCTGTTTGCCGCACGTATTGAAATTGATGCGGGGAGAGGTGGCTGTCCATTGTCCATTTGAATTGTACCATCCACCACCACCTCGATGGTGATCATGACAAGACGGCAGAATCTCACCAGCTGCAATTGTGTTAGACAGTCCATCGGAGACGTCCGCAAATCTCGCGCTCCAGTCGCACCGGCTTATGACACCGCTGATTCCCTGAGGTCTTGCATAGGCCCCGGAGTGACCGTGACCGTTCCCACCATTATTGAATAGGTTTCCTCCCAAAACTCCCGCCGCTCTAGTGAGATAAGAGTTGACCGGGAACTGATTGCATCCAAACTGACCATCCATGTTCTGGGCGCCAATACAGAACGAATAGTTATACAAGTGATTCTGTTGTGAAAGCACTCTCTGCGAGGTGCCATCGCTTGGGCAACGGTACATCGGCATCGACACTTGTCGCATATCCGCGCGACCTGCCGTGTTGAAGGGCGCCTGAGCGTTCAACTGCAATTCGACGTCTTGATTGAAATCAAGAGAATTGAACAACGCCGTTTGCTCCACGAACGGCAGCAACTTAACTAAAACAGTTCCCTTTCTGTGTCTGCCAGCTTCCCACAATCGTCGTGGGGTTGCTTCTTTTGGATCATCGTCGACCGAACCATTTGGAAAGCGCTTATTGGCACTCTCGTAGTTGTGAACCGACAATCCAATTTGTTTTAGGTTGTTCTGGCATTGCATTCGACGAGCAGCCTCGCGGGCGGCTTGAACTGCAGGTAGCAATAACCCAACCAAGATGCCGATAATGGCGATAACAACAAGTAGTTCAACCAGTGTGAACCCGTCACGTCTTCTAAAACGACGCATTGAAAACCCTTTCAAGAATGAAACAAACAAGACCCAACAGCGGATAGATCACCCTAGCGGAACCGCTAAGGAATGTAATGCATCTTATCGTTCTATCAAAACGAAAATAAAAAGTCAAGAAAAACAGAGCCAATCACTCCGGATGTTGAAAAAATAACCAAAAAAACGCTCCTACGCTGTGAATTTATTCGCTAAGGAGCCCACCATCGTGTGGCACTTTCCTGAGTTTACGAAGGGCGTGGGAGTCGCTAGTGCCACAATTCAGAAGTGTCACGCTTTAACAACCCTCCCGCCGGGAGGCAACGCAGTAAAGTATTTTCACCAACAATTCGCTAAGGTTGAGCGGGAGCTTGCCTCCTCTCAACCTTGTTTTGGCGTCCTACGTATGCCCGCTAACCGCCGCACTTCGCTCCCGCCTCGACCGCCTAAGGCGGTCGAGGCGGGAGCGAAGTGAAGTAATTTAAGGTCTGAGCCGCACATTTAGTACGCCAAAACGGCGTCCGTCGGAGGCAAGCTCCGATCGGACGAAAATGTTTCACAGCGTTGCCGAGGGAGGGTAACTTTTGTTGAAGCTAGAGCTCTGAGCGTGCCACACGCAATAGTCGCCTTTCGATCATCAATTGTTTTGCTCGTTTTTGCCCTTGTCGACAGGGCAAACGGTAATCAATTCGGGGTCACGTCGCGGAACTTGCGGATACGCGGCTTGAATTCGCCAGTGATAAGACGCGCTCCTGTCGTTTGGAAAATGTACGTGTAGGCCCAATTCAGCATGACAAACAGTTTCGCTCGGAAAGTGATCAAAAACATCAAGTGAATCATCGACCACATTAGCCAGGCGATGAAACCGGTGAACCTCCACCCGTGGATATCCGCGATCGCTTTGGCCTTTCCGATTGTGGCCATAGAGCCTTTATCTCGATATTGGAACGGCGCGCGTTTTTCGACTGGGAGCTTGGAGAGGATTTCTTGCTTGATGACTTTGGCGACATGTTCGCCCATCTGCATGGCAGCCGGAGCTACGCCAGGGACAGGTTTGTTGTTGTCTGAGCTCGTGACGCTCGCAAGATCGCCCGCGATAAAAACATTTGGATAGCCGGGTACAGAAAGGTCCGGTTTCACGATCACTCGGCCCGCTCGATCCAGTTCGACGCCAAGTGATTTCCCAAGCGGTGACGCCAGGACACCGGCGGCCCAAAAGACATTGTTGGCATCAATGCGTTCGTCACCAATCTTGACCCCCTGGTCGTCAATCGCCGTGACTCGGCCGTTCAGACGGATTTCGACCCCTAATTTTTCAAGATCTCGCATGGCATGTGCACTAAGTTTTGGATGAAACGACTTGAGTATGCGGTCGTTGGCCTCAACGAGCATGATGCGGGCCGTAGAGGTATCGACGTGGCGGTAGTCTTTCTGGATTTCCTTGACGGCGATTTGTCGAAGCGCGCCGGCGAGTTCGACACCTGTTGGGCCTCCACCGACGATAATGAATGTCAGTTTGGCGCGCTGCGCGGCCTCGTCCAATTCATTTTCCGCCTCTTCAAAAGCTAACAAGATTCGCTTGCGAATTTGGAGTGCATCATCGATGGTTTTCAAACCAGGCGCATTTCTGAGCCACTCTTCCTTGCCGAAGTACGAGTGTGTCGCACCGGTAGCGACAATGAGGTAGTCGAAGTCGATCTCCTGCGCGTTGTCGATGGTTAGGCAACTGCGATTCAAATCGATTTGAGTGACATCTCCGAGTACGCATTCGACGTTTTTCTGCGATCGGAAAATTCGCCGGATTGGAAAAGCGATATCCGCAGGGGACAACGCGGTCGTAGCGACCTGGTAAAGTAACGGTTGGAATAGATGGTAGTTATGCCGATCGATGATCGCGACATTCACACACGCTTTCGCAAGTCCCTGTACCACGCGTAACCCAGCAAAGCCGGCACCTATCACCACAACATTGGGGCGGGGGGACGCAAGATTAGCAGAATTCTTCACGGCTCACACATCACGCTTCCGCGCGCCCTATTCGTTCGACTGGATCAGGATCAACGGCAAGCGTCACGTCGCTGGCTGCTCGCCTAATCAACTTCGGTTCGCACCGAAACTAGCTTAACAAGTCAGTAGAATAACCGCAATTAGCTAACGATCCTCATCGCAAGTGCTGCGAGCCTCGTTGCCGCGAGTTAAATGTGCTTCACCGCAAGCGTCAAGCTGTCGAACGATGCTATCGTCCTAGGCTGCTTCCCTAGCAGAACCATCCGCTCGACGCGGAAGTTGGCGAAGTGTTCGGTTCGAGGATTGGGAGGAGATGGTGTTCTCTTCCAAATGAATGTCCAACTGCGGGAATGCGATGGATATCCCTTGCTCATCGAGTTGTTTCTTAATCGAGTACACCAAGCGGTCTCGAGTCAAAGGAAACTCTTTGGTTGGTGCCCAAACTCGGACAAGCCAATCGACCGTCGAGTTACCAAATCCAACTAAGAGAACCTGTGACTCTCTGTCCGCGTCTTGAACGATGCAATCGGCAATGGATTCGACTGCCTTCCAAAATGTCGCTCGTGTAGCGTCCATGTCAGCGGAATAGGAAATTCCAACGGGCACTTCAATTCGTCTAAATGGGTGATAAGTCACGTTTTCAATCGTTGAGCTCGCAATCGAACTATTGGGAATAATCAGTCGGCGATTGTCTGGTGTATCGACAATCGTCGTGAATAGATCAATCTCGTAGACCTTTGCCGTAATGCCTCCGGTAACGACAAGATCCCCCACCTTAAAAGGGCGAAAGACCATAAGAAGGATGCCTGACGCAAAATTAGAGAGTGTCCCTTGAAAGGCGAGGCCAATTGCAAAACCGGTTGCCGCAAGAATTGCGGCCAAGCTGGTCGAATGAAAACCGAAATAGTTCAGTACGAAAACGAATCCAGTCCCGATCATGCCGCGATAAACAAGCTTCTCCACAAATCGTCCAAGCGTTTCATCGACTCGTCGATAAATGGGCGTCGAGACAAGACGCGATACAAACTTGGCAGCGAAGTAGAAAGCCAATAGGATTCCGATTGCTTTTGTCGCGGGCACGACGGAGAGTTCTCCTAAATCGGCGAGGCCAGTCAAATCACCGTCAAAAATCCTTTGGAGCGCCCGCCATCCACTGTCCAACGAGTTGCTGGAACTAGTTGCTCCCTCACTTGCTGAATTAACTATTTCGCCCATCTTGCAGTCCCTAAAAATCGTTGCGAATAGGTCGCCCAAAAGGAAAGGTCCGACCCATCTTTAGCAAAAGTTCACGTCCGACTGAATAGCATTTCGATGGCCTTTAGCACAAGGTTTTAACGTAGCGATGAACGGCGAATCCCACTGGACCGAACTTGTGAGGCTCTTGGGTGGCCAACCGTGGTGTTTTGTTTGGATCGATTGAGAAGTTCTCGATGCGACAAAAATAAATGACAAATCGCTTCATGAGTCTCATCCGGAGCAGCAACAACTAAGAAGGCGCTTTTGGGATTTCTCCACTCAATCATGTTCGAAGTTCCACCGGCGTTTAGCCACGCATCCGGCGTGATGGATTGTTCAATAACTTGAAAAAGCGACTGGAAAGCGTATTTGCCTTTAGCGGAACTTACCAATTCCGTAACATCGTAGAGGCGGATCACGTTGGCTGACATTTTTTTGGAGGTAATCGTTAGATAGCCGGGTGACTCCACATAAGTCAGTTGCAAGGGTGCAAGGATCCACTTCAATTGGTTTCGAATGCTGATGCCGGGAACGACAGGGACGGTAATGGGTTCATCCACCGCGATATTCTCATCTTCCAGCGCTGGTGTATCCAGCAAAACAACGATCGGATACATGGACATTAGTTGCTTAAGCGGTATTGCCCGGTCCGAGCCCCGGATCGGCGATATCTGATCGAGGTTGCGATTGATTTCTTGAACGAGGTCGCTATCCGAACGGTTGGTACTTTGGACCCATCGGACGCGGTCTTGGGCTAATCCTCGATCCGCAACCAAATAGAGAACAATTGTTAGGGAGTGAATCAACTGACGCATCAAGATTCTCCTGCGGTAATATCTGCGGATGGACAGCGAGCCATGGACACGATTCGCTTTCGGGTGCTTTGCCAACAGAGCAATCCTTGATCCAACATGTGAAATTATTTTTGGTTTGGCATTTCGATTGCGTTTGTTCGGTGGCGTGACAGTAATCCAGCGATTATTGCGACTTAAGTGTTCTAATTTGAGGTTTCGCATGTTCAATAATGCTACGGTGTGTTTCGCTCTAGGGCTTTTCCTCTTCGGTGAAGGAGCTTGTTTTGGAGATGATACGTTTCCAGTTATGGGTGCCATAGAGAACGGGATCCTATTAACGCGAGTCGAGTTGTTCCCGGCTGGACAAGGAGTGTTCGAATACGAATCCGCCGAGGCCGGCGATGTGGATCTAATGCTGTCGCTGACCCGCCACGAATTGGATGATCTTTTGAAATCACTTGTGCTCAAGGGATTTGATTCGGCGAGGGTCGATTACGAGCCCAACGCGGATCGCAATAACATCGCTTCTCAAGTCGTTTCGTCAGAAAATAGCATGACGAGGGCCGAATTGCTTCAAGGACTCAAGGGGCATGCGATCCAAGTATTCGACACGTCGAGTTCGATGTCTGGAGTCATAGTGGCGGTGGAGCTGCAATCGCACCCCGAGCAAGCAGGCAAAGAAATCGAGGTCGTCACATTGCGAACCGAGGAAGGTATCGAGCAACACGTACTTACCTCGGCGACCAAAATCACCTTCGCCAACAAGACCGTGCAATCACAATTGGATCAAGCCCTAAGCAACCTCGCTAAGCCAATAGCAACACGAACGCCAGCGACGCTGAAGCTTAAGAAAAAGATGCGAGGCCCAGCGGGGATCGCCTTTCAAACGGAGACTGCTGCTTGGAAATGCTCGTATCGCATTGCCAAGATTGACGGCGAATATCAACTGGTCGTTGCAGCCGTCATCGACAACACCAGCGGCATGGATTGGATCGACGTGGAGTTGGTACTGATCGTCGACCAACCGTTGGGCTTTCACGCGCCACTTAGTACGGTGCATCGATCGCAACGCTCCAACATGCCTATCCCTTCTCCGTTTTCAGCTGCCCCACCAGCCTTGGCTGCAGGCTCAAAACGCAAATTGGGAGAGCTCCTAGCGGATGAGCCAATGCAGCATTCGCGGGGCGGATTCACTGAAGGTATGGCAGGAAGAAGTAACGGCGGGATGGGCGGGATGGGAGGAGGTGGCATGGGTGGCATGGGTGGCATGGGTGGCATGGGTGGCTCTTTTGGCGGATACACGCCACCGCAAAACGACGGAAGTGCCATTGCGTATGATGGAGAAAGCCAAGATGTTGCTTCGCAGCTTGGTATGAGCTTTCCGGTCGGCGACTTATCGCGAGGGATCGCGGGGCAGCGCGTGCATATTCGACTGCCGAACGTCACGATTCGGGCCGGCGCATCGGAGTCGGTCTTCTTGCCATCGATTCCTCGAATCATTGACGACGTTCGAGTTTACGTTGCATCCGTCAGCAAAAAAAATCCTTTGTCTGCATTTCAAATCACATTGCAGGATGGTTACCAATTGCCAGGCGGTCCAGGAACTGTCTGGTCAGATAGTGGATACGCTGGAGACATTATGTTCCCGCGACTTGTTGCGCAGGTACCACAATTGGTCACGTATGCTCTCGACACATCCATCGAAATCACAAGTGAAATACAACCCGAACATTCGTCCAAGACCACGTATCGAATCGACCGCGAAGACACCCTAATCGGCACCAAAATCTCGCAACGACTTGTCCGTTATTCATTGATCAACGACAACAAGTCAGCCCAAACCGTTTGGCTTGAGCATCAGCCTGCCGAAAGAAACTGGTTGCCCGAGCCCGTTGGGGATCAAGTGGGCAAAGCCGATCTTACGAGCTTTCGATACAAAGTCGACGTCCCCGGAAAATCGACCGCAACGCAGGACGTAATGGAAACCGAGACAACCATTACCAAATGGCCTAAAGGAACGAACTGGATCCAGCTGAAGCACCTCGCGGAGGCCGCAGGCATGGCGCCAGAGATTCGGCAGCGACTGGAAAATCGAGCCAGGAAACTAGCAGAATTCGACGCTCTAAAAGCCACAGAGTCCAAATTGTCCGGCTCGAAAGAGAATGCGGCCATCGAGCAACGACGAATCAAAGAGCTGATGAGCGCCTTGAATCGGGAAGATGAATTGCATACTCGATACTTAAAGAAATTGGCAACGCTCGAAAGTGAAATCGAAAGTACATCGGAGAGGCTAATAACTGTCCGAAAAGATCTCGATGAGTCCAAGACTCGGCTTGATCAAGAAGGACTGAGGTAAGCCGATGGTCCAAGTGGCGATCGGCCTAATGGACAACAACGCGGGAGCTAATCCGTTTCCGATTCCTTTAGCAACCGACGGTAGGTACTTCGTGCGTGATCATAGGCGGAGTTCGCATCCGCCAATTCTTCTGATTTGTAAGTGCGTTCCTTCGATTTCCAGCATTGCTCAACGCCGTCGAGGCACCATTGAGCACTGCGTCGACTAGCTCGGATAGGCTGATCCTTTATGATTGCGAAAATGGGATTGGTATGCGATGAAAAAGAGATTCGAAGTGCGATCCAACTGCTGCGGTCGATCTTGACGTTTTCGAAGACGACGTCGTTGATTGCGCCGTCCGCCGCAATCTCCTTGGAGGCAACAGGGTAGGCGTTCACGATCAACTCGACTTTCACATTACGTGTATTCGGAAGCCGGGAGTGTTCGAGATTCCAAGAGCGAAGCCCGCGCCGATCGGGTGTTGTAAAGGGAGTCTCAGGTAGGAACGCGGCCACTTTCGCCGTCGCCGTAACCGTTCCGGAAGCTGGTAGACGAAGCTCGCTGCCGTTCTCGCCGACAGCGACATCGTTGACTTGGAAATCCATGAGGTGACTTCGGCCTTCGGACACATAGTTACGCCCTTGCCGGATGCCTTCGCACCAAGTGTCGTAGTCGAGCTTGCCGTCGAGTTTGACATAAGATCGCCCAAGCCCAACGCGTTCACCGGTGATACAGGGAAAATCCGTCTCGCCGCTTGCGCGAACCCGATAGCCAACGTTGAGCGAATGATACCACATGTTCAATTCCGAGTAGTAGTTCGTATCGACTGTTGAGATGAAATCGACGGCCGGAGTCTGTTTGCCATCGGGCCCTTCGACCTCGTGGGTGATGTCCACAACGAACTCGTTGGCACCGATGCCGTTATACGGCGGGATGACGTAATTCGGAAGTTCCGTGGAGGGGACATCCAGGCCGTTGCCACTGTGCGCCGGGCCACAAACTGCACCTTGTTTCTTGGCCCACTTAAGGGTATTGAGGCCCAAGGTTGGCCAATGCTGTTTCGAGTCTCCACCCGGATACATCTGATCCTTCAAACGCAGAAGACACAGGTGGCCCGATTGATGGGAGCCGAAACCCGATACCTCCACGTCGTAGCGCAGAATATAGGGGTAAGTGGAAACGACATCATCCTTGCCCGTAAAGAACTTCTTCTGGTAATCAAAACAAGGCCCCCAGGTTAGATTGCAACCTACCTTCAGATCCTCGCCTAGAATCTGTCGGAGCATGTCGGATGCATGGACCCCTTCCGACGGATTCGTGTAATGCGCGCAGCCGGCCGCGTGAATATGGTGATCTCCAGACCACCACAGTCGCTTGGCAGGGTCAACCCAACGGTTCAATACGACGCGAACAGTTCTGGGACTTTCCCCCACTTGGAAAGTCGAGTGTCCGATCAGGTATTCGGGGCCGCGCGAGTATTCCAAAGTGTATTCGCCACTTGGCAGCAACATCGACTCGCCACTCTCCCGATAGACCTGAGGATGGAAAAAGAAATCAGGTGCGAGGCGTTTTGACTGCGAAGGGTAAACGTTCCGTTTCTTATCTCGAATGGTCAATCCGGCCGTCACAGGATTCCCTTCCTCATCTCGTATATCGAACGTTACTTTGATCGCTGCTGCTGCACTAAAGTTGATGTTGGTCTCCGATCGAAACCCAACATCCTGCGTTCCCTGACCCACGTCAAAGGAAACTATTGCGGCACGTTTGCCTGGGTCGCGACTATAGACTTGGATAATCCGATATTCCAGTTCCAGGCCCGAGAGAGTTTCCCGAAGAGGTCGTCCGTTGAACATTTTCAAGTCGCACCAACGATCGCGAATTTCTCGTTGGCTGATCTTGTCTTTGGGCTCCGGATACTGCGTTTGATAGACATTGCCCGCCTGGGGACTTGAAACCTTTAGCTCGGCTGTCACGCCTGACTCATTGTGAACCTTCACGAGGAATTGCGTCCAACCCTGCTCGAGCAAGTTGGGTCGGGCGGGACCGGGAGCCACTTTGACGCGAGATTCTGGATTGATATTGACGGACAGAAGGCAGAGGTTGTCCAACACAAACTGAACTCCGGCGACTAGCTTGTCATCGTCGTCCAGCTTCAACGATTCTTCCAATGCCTTGCGCTCCGATGGCTGCAAAGGCGTGCCCGTAAAGTCGAGCGCTTCGATCAACTGCTTTACATGGACGGAGACGGGCTGCGCAGCAACGTTGCTGACCAACGGAAGACCGTTTTCCTGAGCACGGACGAGCGACAAACGACCGGCCAGAATCAAGAACACGAATACGAAAGCGGAGAATGGTTTGACATTCATCGAATCACCCCTCTGCGAGTGGAGTCCTACAAACTGCGAAATGGTCTTAAGAATGATAGTCTTTATCTCAGCGGTGTTCGTTCCAATAACACCCATTTCATCTGGTGAGCCAGTCTGGGCGTTTCCGATTTTGCAAAGCTACCCGCGATGAGGCGGAACTTAGTATGACAGAACACGGAAAGAATAGCCACGGTTTGGATCTATGCGTGATGAACTGTCCCAACCGAAACTCCGTACGGTCGAATGCGGTTTTAGGTCCGCGCCTAGTTAATCGCGGCAGGGAACGCGTGCTACGCTGGGCTTTGTAGCGGGTTTTAGTTATAACGGCTATGCTTGGTGCACTGTAGTATCTCTATTATCTCTTCGACCTTTGAGTGCGACATGACGGAAATGCTTGACTGCCAACGACGGAATCCCTTTCATCCTTCCTATGGACTTCAATTCCTACTGCTTTTGCCCATCGGCTTCATGGGTTGTTTTTCCAATACGGATAAAACCTGGAACGAACGAGAAGCACTGAAAAACCGTTGCCTAGCCGTGCTTGAAAATGGAGCCGAAAACGACAAAGAAGGGAAAATGCTCGGCGAAGCGACGGCGGGGTTTCGGAAGATCGCTCAGGAACTGCCGACAGATCGTCTCGGCACCCAGAATCTCGGCCTAACACTTCTCCTTCGATTGAAGAAAACCGATGCGGCGGAATCCAGCGCCGAATTTGAGTCGCTACAGCGAGAATTCGAATCAACAACCAAGGCACTCAAGCGACTCGCACCCAATGAGCCTGACGCGGATGTTTTCATCGGCCGGTTTCATCAAATCAAGAACGACCGGGATCAAGCCATCGAAAGCCTTAGGCTTGCATGTCGCAAACCCAAGGCAACTGCCGATACCCATTACCAGCTTTATCAACTTCTCCAACTGGATGCCAAGCCAGAACATTTCGCGGAAATGCTGGCCACTGTTCGGGCAGCGGCCAAATTGGCTCCCAGCAACCTGGTGCTTGCCGCCTCGATGTTGGATTCGCTAGCCAAAGCGAAAGACCTAGGTTTCAAGCTTGAAGTAGAACGATGTCGTGAACTATTTCGACCACTGGTTTCAAGGACAAGCAGTCGCATTCCATCGCTTTTAGACGCTGCTTTGGTGGCCGTGGACAAAGAGGACTGGAAAGTTGCACAAACTCAGATTGCGTTTTTGCGAAACATAATGCTTGCGGAGCTAGCCTATAAAAACGATCTGCACCAGTTGGATCCGCACGAACTCGAGTATGTGCAACTTGACTTTAGCGAACAGGTACAAAAACGAAAACCGGTTCCGAGTCGAATCGGTACTTCCAATTGGCGACTTGAGCCAAAAGATATCCTCGCGTTTGCCTCCAAAGGGGTCACTGCCATTGCAACCGAAGATATTGATTTGGACGGCCATCGCGATCTTGTTTGTGCAACTGGCAAACAAATTGACATCTGGACAACCGAAGGGCCAAAGTCTTCGAAAAGGCTACTGACGGCCAACACGGATGTGACATGCAAAGGAATCATCTTAGTTGATTTGGATCATGACTACCAAGTTAGAAAGGACGCGTTACCACCCTCCGCTTTACCAACAACTTCACCGCCCGACGCTGAAGGTTCAAAGCCACCCGATCCGCTTTTGGCGAAGTTTCTGGACACGGATGTGGATGTGGTCGTGTACGGGGACGAGGGGATCCGACTCTTTCGCAATGATCTTGATGCAACGACCGCAAGCAGAAGCTTGACGGTCATGCCGCAATCAGAGCCCTTCGACGCTTTACGGGGTGTTAGGACGGTGGCAGCCATCGACTTCGATCATGATTCGGACATCGACTTGATCGTGTCTTCGGACAGCGGGATCTCTCTTTGGTCAAATCGAGGAGATTGGACCTTTGCCGACTTCACCCCCTTTTCGGACCTTCCTCCTGAGTTGAAAAAGGTCGATTCCATTTTGGCGATGGATCTGGATCGCAACGTACTCAACGACTTTTTGCTAGGCTCCGAGGAACTGGATCGACCAATATTTCTTTCCAACAATCTCCACGGACGATATCATCCATCGAGCATCGACTGGAAGTCCAGCATGAAGGGAGCGTGTCGTGCAATCGATGCTATCGACGTGAATTGCGATGCATGTTGGGATATCGTAACGTGTGGCAAGCAAGGGACGAAGCTGGCAACCATGAAATCGTTAGGCCGGCATAGTTGGATACCGGACCAGTTGGCGGACTTGTCCCCTACTCCGATGATAGGGCTTATTGTCAATGATTTGGATTTGGACGGTTTCGAGGATTGCATCGCCTGGGGATCGACCGGTTTAGAGATTTTCCGCGGTGGACAAGATGGAAAGCTCATACTGGACAAAGTATCGCTTCGTTTTTCAGAGAACACTTCGCAGGTTGTGACAATCGACTTGGATCGTGACGGAGACGAAGATCTGGCTTGCCTGACAAAGGACGGAGCGGTGCATTTTCTTGAAAACCAAGGAGGCAACTCAAATCAGCATCTTGAGGTCGTAATTCGCGCCGATGAAGAAGGAAAGCAGCGGCCACGCGAGCGCTGCAACATGCATGGGGTTGGAAGTCTGATTGAGCTCAAATCGGGCGGGCGTTATCAAGCTCGCATAGTTCGCGGAATGCAGACCAAATTTGGGCTCGGCAAACAGTCCAGTGTGGACATCTTGAGAGTGCTTTGGACAAATGGGATTCCCAACAATGTATTGAATGTAAGCAACCGTGCGACCATTTTTGACCAACAGAACCTAGGCGGGTCGTGCCCTTTCCTATACGCTTGGAATGGCGAACGATTTGAGTTTTGCACTGACTGTCTTTGGGCCGCTCCAATTGGGCTTCAATTTGCTCAAGGTGTTTCGGCTCCGTCCCGCGAATGGGAATATCTAAAGATCGACGGCGAGCAGGTCAAGCCTCGCGATGGTCGATACGTTCTTCAAATCACAGAAGAACTTTGGGAAGCTGCCTATTTCGATGCCATTGAATTGTTAGCGGTGGACCATCCTGCCGATATCGAAATCTTTACGAATGAAAAGGTCGGTCCACCTGATTTGGCCAAATTTCGTGTGCATACCGTTCGCAATCGTTTGCAGCCTCGATCCGTTATCGACCAACTCGGAAACGATTTGTCCGAATTGGTTTCAAAACGAGATCAGCGGTTCACACGATGTTGGAAGGAAGGTTTCAACCAGGGGCTTGTAGAACAGCATTGGCTAGAGATCGATTTGAACGGAGACTCCAGGAACGGACAGGAAGTGATGTTGTTTTTGACAGGTTGGGTTTTTCCGACCTGCACCTCACTGAATTTGGCGATGACCGAAAACCCACTTCGGCCTCGGCTAAGTCCACCCTCGGTTCAAGTTCCAGACGAAGACGGAAAATGGGTGGAGACGATTCCATATGCTGGCTTCCCAGGTGGCAAGACAAAAACGATTGCAATCGATCTTTCTGGTAAGTTTCGGTCGAACGATCATCGCGTTCGCATCGTAACCAACATGGAGTTGTGTTGGGACGAGGTCTTTTGGACAACTGGGGACGGAGCAACGAGCCAAGGAAAAACGGAAACGTTGGACTATCGTCTAACCAAACTCGAGTTGGTGAAGGCGGATTTGCACCATCGTGGTTTCTCGGCTCTGATTCCTCAGACCGGTAATGCCCCTAAGCGATTTGACTACGAAAAAGTTACGACGGAATCCGTCTGGCCGCCAATGTCTGGAAATTTCACCCGATTTGGCGACGTAAAGGAGCTGATCGCTGACGCAGATGATTTGCAAGTCGTGTTGGGTGCTGGAGACGAAATGACAGTTGAGTTTTCCTCCTTGGCACAAGCTCCGCCAATTGGATGGAAACGGGATTTTATCATCTATAATGTTGGTTGGGACAAAGACGCGGATTTGAACACGATTCACGGTCAATCGGTGGAACCACTCCCGTTTAGAGCCATGACCAAGTATCCTTATGAACCTGGTGAGTCCTTTCCAGCCGAACGGAAACATCTCGAGTATTTGCAGCGGTTTCAAACACGCCTTCAGTCGCCGGGCTTGTTTTGGAACCAAGTGAGAGAGAACCAAGTGAGAGAGAATTAATGTGGTTCGGTGGGCCCCACCGAACCATCCCAGAAATCACGGCTGGGACGGTCGCAAGAAACTACAGAAATCACGGCGGGGACCGCTGTGTCACACTTTAAACGCAGGAAAATGCAATTGAAATACGTTCGAACCTTGGTTTTGGTTGGATTGCTCGGTTGTTTGCTCCAATTGGCTCCGCAGCAATGCTTGGGCCAAGGGTTGGAATACCCTTTGGCTGTCGTTGCAGGGCCGGATAATACGATGTTCGTCGCCGACCGGAATCTGCCTGGAATTTGGAAAATCCAGGACGGAAAGGCATCCATCTACTTTCAAGGTTCGAAAAAGTTTCGAACACCGCTGAATGCTGTTCGCTGTTTGGCGATGGACATGAATGGAAAGTTGCTGGCTGGCGATTCGTCGACCCGCGAGGTCTATCGTTTTGATACGCCGGAAACCCCCGTTCCAATGACCGCCGGTGGGATCGGGATTCCGACCGCAATCGCGATCGATTCCAACGGCAATCTCTTGGTCTCCGATCTGGAACTCCACTGCATTTTTCAAGTTCCAGCCAATGGCGGAAAAGCCACCGAATGGGTAAAAGTGCCGGCCCCGCGAGGCATTGCAATCGATGCCCAAGATCGCGTTTGGGTTGTTTCGCATTCTAAGGAGCCTTTGGTTCGATTTGCAAAGGATAAAACCAAGGAAGCCATCGTCAGCGAACCAATCTTTGAGTTTGCCCACCAGATCGTGGTCGACTCCAAAGGGGACTGCTACGTAACGGACGGATACGCAAAATCGGTTTGGAAAATTCCGGCTGAAGGGAAGCCCGAGAAGTTTTTCAGTGGCGAACCGTTCAAAAATCCGGTTGGTCTGTCAAAGCAAGGGGAAAAACTGCTCATTGCTGATCCGCACCAAAAAATGATCTATTCTCTTCCATTGCAGGGCGAGAAGACGATTCAATCCGAATTGAAATAATCAATCATGTCGAATGTTGCTCCAAAAAAAGGCTACACGCCGCCGATCGGGAAACGGCTCAAAAAACTACTTTTTGTTGTGTTTGCATTGTTGTCGTTGCTGGGAGCCAATTCTTTGTATTTGGCAACCATCACGTTCCTGGAATGGCAACGGGGTGAGACGTACCAAAACCAGTTTTACATGGCCATGTTTTTGGGGCATGTGGTATTAGGACTGATTTTCTTGGTGCCGTTCGTTGTTTTCGGTCTGATCCACATGTTCACCGCTCGCAAGCGGAAGAACAAGCGAGCGATTCGAGTCGGATATGCTCTATTTGCCGTCAGCCTAGTTGTCCTTGGAACAGGGCTGCTACTGGTTCGTATCGGCGACGTATTTGATCTCAAGCAACCCTCAACTCGTGCGATTGTCTATTGGATACATGTTGTATGCCCAGTGGCCACGATTTGGCTTTATTGGCTGCACCGTCTGGTGGGGCAAAAGATCAAATGGAAACTAGGGATTGCGTACGGTGCGATTGCAGTTGCATCGGTGGCCATCATGGTTTCCATGCACACTCAGGACCCTCGCGAATGGAACAAGATTGGTTCTGTAGAGGGAGTGAAGTACTTTGAGCCTTCGCTCGCACGGACCGCAAATGGGGCTTTTATTTCCGCCAAGAATCTCGATAACGATGAGTACTGTTTGAAGTGCCATCCGGACGCGTACAAGAGTTGGAACCACAGCGCTCATCGTTTTAGTTCGTTTAACAATCCAGCCTATTTAGCCAGCGTGCGCGAAACGCGCGAGGCTTCGTTGAAGCGAGATGGGGACGTTAAGGCTTCTCGATGGTGTGCAGGTTGTCATGATCCAGTTCCTTTCTTCAGTGGAGCCTTCGACGATCCGAAGTTTGACGACGTCAACCATCCGACATCACAAGCCGGTATTACATGCACGGTTTGCCACGCGGTGACGAACGTCAACTCGACGCGAGGCAACGCCGATTTCACGATCGAGGAGCCGCTCCATTATCCCTTCGCGTTCAGTGAGAATCCAATGCTGCAATGGGTCAACCAGCAACTCATCAAGGCCAAGCCAGCATTTCACAAGAAGACCTTTTTGAAGGATTTTCACAAGACCTCCGAGTTTTGTTCGACATGCCATAAAGTGCATCTGCCGTTCGCCTTGAATCAGTACAAAGACTTCTTGCGAGGACAAAATCACTACGACTCTTGGCTGCTCAGCGGAGTTTCTGGGCATGGTGCTCGGAGCTTTTATTATCCTGAAAAATCGCAGAAAGCGTGTGCAGGATGCCACATGCCATTGGAAGAATCAAAGGACTTCGGAGCCAAGCAATTCGCCGGTTCGAATAGCAAACTCTCGATCCACGACCACACATTTGCCGCGGGAAATACCGGATTGCCAGCCCTGCGTGGTTACTTGACCGAAGTCGAGAGTAAACACAAAAAGTTCCTGGAAGGGACCATGCGAGTGGACATCTTTGCCGTTAAGGAGAATGCGAGCGTGGATGGCAAACTGCTTGGTCCTATCCGGCCTGAAGTTCCTCGACTTAAACCTGGCTCGCAATATTTGCTTGAGTCGATTGTTCGAACCTTAAAGGTCGGCCATGAATTCACTCAGGGCACAGTAGACTCCAACGAAGTTTGGCTCGAAGTTACTTTGAAAAGCGGGGAACGACTCATCGGTCAGAGCGGTGGCATGGATGCCAAGGGTGAAGTGGACCCACGGTCTCATTTCATCAATGTCTTCATGTTGGATCGAAACGGGAACCGCATTAATCGACGCAATCCACAAGATATTTTTACGCCACTCTATAACCATCAGATTCCCCCGGGGTCGGGACAGGTTGCGCACTATTCGTTTCGTGTCCCTGACGATCTGACGCAGCCGATTACAGCCACGGTCAAGTTGCAATACAGAAAATTCGACTACGAGTACATGGAGATCGTTCATAAACGGCAACAACCCAACGACAACCCAATTGCGACGAGCGAATCCAACAACGTGCGAGTGATCTCAGACTCGACTTCGACTGATCCAGAGGTGTATCGGAATACGCTCCCCGTTTTGACACTGGCGTCGGATACGGTCGTATTTCCAATCGAAGGTCTAGCGAACGAGCCGAAAAATGAGGACTCCAAAATCCCAGCTTGGCAACGCTGGAACGACTATGGAATCGGCCTTTTTCTCGAGGGGAAATCGGAATTAAAGCAGGCGGAACAAGCCTTTCAAATGGTAGAAAAAATGAAGCGATTCGATGGTCCCGTGAACCTGGCTCGCGTGTACCTGCGTGAAGGGCGAATCGACGAAGCGATCGATGCCGTGCAGCGAGCAGCCAAAGCAACCGATCCAGTGGCCCCTGAGTGGACGATGGCTTGGTTCAGCGGTTTAGTCAATCGCGAACAGGGCCGGTTGGCCGAAGCGGAAGCCAATTTCCGAAGCATCGTGGACCAAACTACCGAAGAACGAAAATCGAGAGGTTTCGATTTCAGTCGCGACATCGAAGTGTTAAACACTCTCGGTCGTACCCTGTTTGACCGAGCGGAACAGATGCGACTGGATTCGCAAACCAAAGAACGAGAAGTGTTGCTCCGGCAAGCAGAAAAGCAATTCCTGAGGGCGTTAGCAATCGACTCGGAAAATGCAAATGCTCACTACAACTTGGGCTTGATTTACGGCATGTTGGGTGATGCTGAATTGGAAAAGAAACACAAGACACTTCATCTTAGATACAAACCGGATGACAACGCTCAAGGTCTTGCCGTGCGCTTGGGACGTGAGAAGTACCCAGCCGCCAATAGTGCCGCCGAACCGTTAGTCATTTATCCACTACATGCAGCACTAGAGTGAGTTTTCGATGAGTATTAGCGAAAATGCGGACGAACGTGAGGAAGACGATTCTGTCATCGGTCGCGCGTTCATGGGTTCCGCAATCGTTATTGTCTTGATTGGCTTGATCGCAAGCGTCTCTTACTTCGTATTGACTAGAAAACAGAAAAGCGAAGTTGCCGTTTTGGATCCTGTTTCATTGCCCGAAGCGCGAGAATTGCCGAAGGTAATTGTTCCGGCAATTATTTGGACCGATATTACCGACCCAGCCGGTCTGAACTTCGTTCATTGCAGTGGTGCAGCAGGTGAGAAGCTGCTACCGGAAACGATGGGGAGCGGTTGCGCTTTCCTCGACTTCGATTCGGATGGCGACCAGGATATATTGCTGGTCAACTCGTGCGATTGGCCAGGCAAGCGAGACGCTTCTAAGCCTGCCAGCACACTGGCGCTCTTCGGCAATGACGGTCGAGGGGGCTTTACCGATGTCACTAAGGCGGTTGGTCTCGATGTGACTCTGTACGGCATGGGGGCGGCATGTGGAGATTATGACAACGATGGCAAAGTGGATTTGTTTATCTCTTGTCTGGGCAAGGACAGACTATTTCACAATGAAGGTGGCAAGTTCGTTGACGTCACCGAGCGTGCTGGTGTAGGGGGTGACGAGAATGCTTGGAGCACCTCGAGCGGTTGGTTCGATTGCGACCAGGATGGCGATCTCGATCTGTTGGTTTGTCATTATGTGGAGTGGACCCGGGCGTTCGATTTGGCGCAGGAGTTTCGGTTGCTGGGTGGAACCGAACGAGCCTATGGACGTCCACAGCCATTTGCGGGAACGTTTCCTTCCTTGTTCCGAAACGATGGGGACGGAAAGTTTTCCGACGTTTCGGCGGAAGCCGGATTTCACGTTATCAATCCTGCGACCTCCGTTCCCATCGGCAAATCGCTCGGTTTAGCCTTCGAAGATTTCGACGGGGACGGTAAACTGGATTGCGTGATCGCCAATGATACGGTGCAGAACTTTCTCTTTCACAACTTGGGGAATGGCAAGTTTGAAGAGATCGGCGCGATGGCAGGAGTGGCGTTCGATTCGGCTGGGGCGGCTCGCGGCGCGATGGGGATTGATACGGCGGCTTTTCGAAATGACGCTTCGATTGGGGTGGCGATCGGCAATTTTGCAAATGAGATGTCTGCCCTGTACGTCTCCCGGTCCAGGAATCTTCAGTTTTACGATGCGGCAGTAGCCAACGGGTTCGGGCCCGCCACGCGCTTGGAACTGACTTTTGGTGTGTTGTTCCTCGACTTTGATCTGGATGGCAGGCTCGATCTATTTCAAGCCAACGGCCACCTGGAGGAAGACATTGCCAAAGTCCAGGCGAGCCAGCATTACGAGCAGTCGCCTCAACTCTTTTGGAATGCGGGCGCACAGTACAACACCGAATTCATTAAGTGCCGCGAACAAGAAACTGGAAGTGGGCTTCAAAAGCCGATGGTGGGTCGAGGCTCGTCTTACGCCGACATCGACGGCGATGGCGATTTGGATTTGTTGATTTTCGGCTGCGGACAGAAGCCTCGTTTGCTTCGCAACGATCAGAAGCTCAACCATCATTGGCTGCGCGTGAAACTGATAGGCAAGAATTCGAATCGCGATGGCATTGGGGCACTCGTCGAGGTTCGCATTGGCGATGTGACCCAGTACCGACGGGTGAGTCCAACACGCAGTTACCTATCTCAAGTGGAATTGCCGGTAACGTTTGGTCTGGGTGCCTCGGAAGCGATCGATCGCATCGTGATTACCTGGCCAAATGGCAAGCAACAGATCGTCGCTCAACCAACGGTCGATCAGCTATTGGTCATCGAGCAAAACGAGTAAAAGCGATCACGAAGACTCGTCGACTCGATAGCCGTTGGCTTCTAGATCCAACGTAAGGGAGTATTCTGCGTGGACGATTGCGGTTCCAGCCAATTGAGCCTCGAGCACAGCTTCCATACTGGCTGCACGAACGGAGACGTCGCTGGGGCTTGTCGAATCGATGATGACTAGATGCAGCGTATCGCTGCCAGCTTCGATGAGCGTTCGAAGATAGACTTTTACTAGCGGGAAGGGAGTTAACGCCAATTCGCTGTTGCTGCGAAACAAGTCATAGGGTGCTTTGTCTGAAAAGCCGTAGAGGGCGGAGCAGTTTTTCCCGGTCCGCAATGGCAATACCGTGGGCGCCAATCGCGTTTTGCCATGCAATAATACGTAGTTGGGAGTTATGGCAGAGTCGGTCGACATACTGATAGCGTTCATGGTACTGGTTGTTCGAGGGCTGACAAATAAGATGCAAGAGCCCAGCAAACATCCATTGAGCAGACCATCGGATTGAGTCGACTCTAGCGTAAGGGTACCAGAATCACGAAAAGGAAACGGGAAAAAACCAGTTTCACATCAACTTCTCCGCCAACGCCAGTATGTTTTCAAGATCCATGGAAATCACAGAGCTCGCTGAAGTACAAAGACCAGCCGCATGACGACTGTCAGAAGCCCCTTATAGACTTCATTGGGGTCATCTGCCAAAACGCCCCGAAGAAGCTCCACACGCGATTGATCATTGGCTGCTTGCAGGCCACTCACGATTTGATTTGGTTCCGTTCTCGCTCCCCTCTCCCCTTGCGCTCCCCTTGCGGGAAACGCTGTGAAGCGTTTTCGTCCGATCGGAGCTTGCCTCCCGTCCGATCGGAGCTTGCCTCCCGTCCGATCGGAGCTTGCCTCCGACGGACGCCGTTTTGGCGTCCTAAAAGTGTAGCTTAGACCTTAAAGTACCGCCCTCCGCTCGCGTCTCGACCGCCGTAGGCGGTC
>JANMHA010000157.1:0-51935 GCA_031374925.1 Pirellula sp.
GCAGCAAGTTCAGCGACTTGTTTCTCAAGTTCCTTGCAGCGGGTACAATCCGGTTGTGGCGAGTCTGTTTCCATCGCTACAACATAACCCAGACCGTCGGTCAATTAAAATATCAGTTTACCCCCGGTAAACACGTACAAATTTATTGAACATCTTCTCCCATTCCTTCTTGTACATTGTGTTTACGTCACTTGCTACAGGATTTCTGTCTGTGAGATAACGTGCGTTGACGGGCCAGCTATTATACGAAACGAAAAAGAAATTTGTTTTTATTTTATCTTGTAGGAAGCTTCTTCCGGTGGTGTCGCTCCGCTCAACCACCGGCTACTGTCTGATATCCTTTCGGAATGAAAAGTTGCGCAACTCTAAATGCTCCTCAACCCGAGTTTTTTATCAGCCCAGGAATGGCTCCTGCCGAATCGATGCGGGACCTAGCTCCATTGTATCCCGATAGGGATTACATCACGTAGCCGGGGGGCGCCGCGAAGCGGCGCACCCCCGGGGAACGAAAGGACAAGTGCCTGACCCCGTCATCGCAACCACCACGTTTTGGCACCCTACGGGAGCGAGATTGACGGTATAAAAAGCGGTAATGTTGCTGTTGGGAAAGGCGCAGAAAAAGGTTGAATGGTAGAGCGGGATTGAATTTCAGACTTTATTCGAACCATTGAGTGCCGTATCTTATCTATTGAAGAATCCACATTGGCTTGATTTACCCACGTTTGTGACGAAAATCCTATTTTCATGACCGATAGCAATTTCAAAGTGGAGTGGGCTCCCCGAGTTCACCGATTGCCCCCGTACCTTTTTGGCCGCATCAATAATCTGCTGTACCAAAAAAGGCGAGCGGGCCAAGATGTTATCGATATGGGGATGGGAAATCCGTCCGATCCACCAGATCCTTTGGTTATTGCAAAGCTTACCGAAGCCGCTTCGGATGTTGGGAACCATGGTTATTCTAAGGCCAACGGGATTCTGAATTTGCGACGTGAATGCACTAGCAAATACCTGCGGAAGTATGGCGTGCGTTTGGATCCAGAAACCGAAGCCATCGTCTGCTTGGGATCCAAAGAGGGTTTTTCGCATATGTGTTTGGCCCTGATGGGGGCAGGTGACACGGCGATCATACCTGCACCCTATTTCCCCGCTCACATGTACGCGGTCATTCTTGCATCCGGCAATGTTGTTGCCCTCGACGTCTCCAATACGGAAAAGTACCTTTCTAATATTGCGTATGCTTGCGAGCATTTTTACCCACGTCCCAAGCTCCTTATTATCAATTACCCGCACAACCCGTCGACGGTTACGGTGGAGCCGGAGTTTTTCGTGGACGTTGTGAAACTTGCAAAGAAATACTCACTGATGGTCATCAGTGACTTCGCCTATGCGGACGTCGCCTACGACGGCTATGTTCCGCCGTCCTTCTTGTCGGCGCCAGGTGCAAAGGATGTCGGAGTCGAGTTCACGACGATGAGCAAGGGGTACAACATGGCAGGCTGGCGAGTTGGCTTTTGCGCGGGCAATGCGGACATGGTCAAGGGATTGGCCACAATAAAAGGATATTATGATTATGGGATGTTTCAGGCTATCCAAATCGCGGCCATCGTTGCCTTGCGGGATACGGAGGCAACGGTTGAAAAGCAATCGTTGATCTATCAAGGCCGACGCGATGTTTTGGTCGACGGACTTCGCAGACTGGGCTGGCAAGTGAACGTCCCAAAGGCTGGCATGTTTCTTTGGGCCAAGATTCCTGAACCTTGGTCTTCACAAATGAACTCAGTCGATTTTGCTATGCATTTGCTCGAACACGGAAATGTTGCCGTGAGTCCAGGTGGTGGCTTCGGACCTGTCGGAGAAGGCTATTTGCGAATGTCGCTGGTGGAAAACGAAGCAAGATTGAAACAAGCGGTGCGGCACATTGCAGCCTGCTTAGACAAGAGGAATGTTCCCGAGTTGCAAAAAGTGTAAGCCGCCGTGTGGCGCGGGCGCGGTAACGCCGTGTGGCACGTCCCTGAGTTTACGAAGGGCGTGGTGAGTAGCTAGAAACAGATGCCACAGTTCCCACGCCCACGCTTCGCTTTGGGCGTGCCACGAGCGAAGGGCCTCGCTCGTCCGCGAGTGTCGCCTTAGTAGCGAGTTTGTGTTGGCGGATTGCTAGCCGAGTTAGTAGGCGATGGAGCGGACGCGTTCAAGGTTGGTGTTGCCGATGGGCCGGTTTTGAAAGATGGACTTCCGGGAGCGCTCGGTGCTCCAGCGATGCTGGTTCCGGTCGTTGACAGCGCATTTTGAGTTAAACGAACATTGAGCGCCCCGATTCGTTGGTATAGATCGGGTTGCAAAGAATTGATCGCAATGCTTTGTTGGTAGTTTTGAACCGCTTGCATCAACTCCCCAGAATTTTCACGCAAGCGGCCACGTTCGGCCCAAGCTCTAGCGTTGTTTGGATCCATTGCCAAGGCTTCGTCGAGATATTGTTCGGAGGTTTTGGTTTGGTTAAACTCCTGGTGCAGCTTCGCTAATTCGACCCTCGCGTCGGAAATGTTCGGACTGCGCTGAGCCCATCGTTTTAGCAACGTAAATGCTTTGTCCGATCGGCCGGTTTCGACCAGGAGGACCGCCAGAGCTCGATGGCATTCAACGTGATTTGGCGATAACTCAAGGGCCTGATTGTAAATCGCTTCAGCGTTGTCGAGCATTTTCTGGTCTTTCGCGGCCGTACCCAAGCGATGGTAGGTTGACGCGAGATTGTAATAGGTATCTGGGTTGGTTGGATCCGTCTGCTTGGCTTGTTCGAAGCTTTGAAGTGCTTCCGCGTAACGCCCCTGCTGGTAAAGAGTTACGCCGGTTCCGTTTTGCGCCAATCGCGTGCATCCGCTCGCTCCGATGCAAAACAGGAAACCCAGTATTAATTTAGTCGCAAGTAGATTTGGATGATCGTTGCGTCGTCTATCAGTGTTTGGGTTCATGCGTTTTGTTCTCTTTCCGACCCCGCGGTACTCCCAAAGTTGCGGATCCAGTGAAGGTCAACGGAAAGGGATACCAGGAATTGCCCACCTAAAACAAGAGGAAATCGCTCCAAAAGAGGAAATGCCATTTTGGAAACACCAATTCACTTTTAGAATCGCTAACTATGAATTCCGACACAAAACAACCCATGTTGGCCGCAGACGTCTACGTACTCCACATCCGGTCCATCGAGTCCAAAATCCTAGGTCGAACGCGGAGTATGCAGCGCCTCGTTTGGATTCGGTTGGGGCTGGCGCTGCCTGGCCTGGCATTGATTTTTTTTGGACTGGCTCTGAAAGAGGCGAGCGGTTGGAGTTGGAAAATTGGCATTCTGCTTTTCGTAGGTTTTCTTGCGGCAGCTACTTGGCATGAAATGAGTCTTTGGTTCACTTCCCAGCTGCGCCAACGGCTTTATGGTTACCGCCGCCTACTTGCTCGTTGCCATCGAGATTGGGACCAGTTACCTCCAATGCGGACGGAAGAGTATTGCAAGGAATACTATTCTGAGCTGAGTCGTGACCTTGATTTGTTCGGCGACCGAAGCCTCTATCGATGGTGCTCGCTAGCAATGACTCAGTCGGGAGCCAAGAATCTATGCGATTGGATAACCAAATGGGCACCGCCAGAATGTATCGAAGAACGGCAAGCCGCGGTTCAAGAACTCGCGAAGAATCGGGCTTGGCGCGAGTCTTTTTTCGAAACCACTTGCGATTATGGAAACCAACAAAGCAGCCCAGAAGGGCTCGCCGACTGGTGTCTAGACGGGTTTCATTTTGCTAAACGTCCGTGGGTACAATGGCTGTCCTGGCTTAGTCCACTTGTGCTTGTCATCGGAATTGCCCTAATGGTTACTTTCCAGTTTCAAGAATACGAACTTGGACAATGGGTAGGATTAGGCATGGTATTGGGAAGCGCTGCGGTCAATTTCTTGCTCACCATGGTTATTCTTGGCCCAATTCACGACATTTTCGTCAAGATCGGAACGGCCAATCGCGAGTTGCAATCGCTGTTGAATATGATTCGAGCCATCAAGAAACTGGACTCGAAACAAGGGTTGCTTTCTCGAATTCGCGGAAAGTGCTTCGACGAAGGGCATTCTGCGGAACAAGCCCTCTCACGACTAAAACGCATCATGGCCTTGGCGGGAATGCAACGCAGCCCGCTGATGTTTATCCCCTATGTCCTTCTTCAGATTTCCTTTTTATGGGACGTTCGAGTCTTAGAACTGCTTGAACGCTGGAAGGTGAAATTCGGAGCGCGCTCCTCGGGATGGTTGGAAGCGATTGGAATGACGGAAACACTCTTTTCGGCGGCCGTTATCGCCGACGAATACCGATCCTGGGCCTATCCTACATCGGTGGAAAAGAGGGCAATGACCGCGAGTACAACCCCATTGCTTGAAATTGAGGGAGTAGCCCATCCGTTGCTAAAGGAATCAAGCCAAGTTGCCAATAGTGTAACGATCACTTCCGAAAAGCCCCTGTTGTTAGTGACTGGCAGCAACATGGCTGGCAAGTCAACTTTGCTTCGCTCGATCGGTGTGAATTCCATTTTGTTGCGACTTGGGGCACCGGTGTGCGCCCGGAGTTGGTCCGGCGCGGTTTGTGAATTGGCCTCGAGTATTCGCGTCCAAGATAGCTTACAGGATGGCGTCTCTTTCTTTATGGCGGAACTAAAACGATTGCGAAGCGTTGTCGATTCTGCACAAAACGAGAACCATTCCAAAGGCAAACAGATGCTCGTTTTGCTAGATGAAATCCTTCAAGGTACAAACTCACGCGAACGTCAGATCGCCGTGGAACATGTGCTGGACAAGTTGGTCGAATACGGTTGCATCGTGGTAACAAGCACACATGACCTAGAACTGGCTGGAAACGAGCACATCGAACGCATCGCACAAGTCGTGCATTTTCGGGAGCATTTTGAGAAGATCCATGGTCAACAGGTGATGCGATTTGATTACATCATGCGACCAGGTGTAACGCCGACGACCAACGCGCTAAAACTCCTAGAGATGGTAGGTCTTCGATCTCCAACCTAAGTTGAAGTACTTTTTCTGCTTTCACTAGCCATTGCCGTTCAATGAAGAATCTTAAACCTGTCGCAGATTCCAATTTAGCTCTTGGCACACAACAAATGAGCTCGAAGCGCGAGGACTCGCACAATTGGTGGTTTGACGTGGCTGCATTGACTCTCGCATGCCTAGCATTTTATATCGGACTGGATTACTGGAAGAATTTATTTTCCTCCGCTGATCGTGTCATTTGCATTGCTTTTGTAATCATGGGGATAGCGATTGCGTTTGAGCGATCCAATTGGAATGGGGATCGAACCCTGATTCGAACTTGGCTCGCACGGATATTGTGTGGACTCAGTGCGCTGCTCATCTGCCTGAGCGTGGTGTTGTCAAATCCGCTTTGGAGCTCAGTCGCCTGCAGCACTCTCCTGGCGGGTTGGTGCATGGCGAGAATCCGGGGGGATTCTATTTGGCATCCGTTGTTTCTTGGTCTTGTGCTCTTGATGCCATTTGCAATCGATGGTTTGGCAAATCGTGGCATGTTTGAATGGTTGGAGTCTACCACCATCGCGTCAACTTCGTTATTGGCGGACGCGGCCGGCCAGCCGCACGCAAGAACGGATGGAACCATTTGGTTTCGGCATGGAATAGCAGATCATTTTTCGTGTATCGGCAAATGGGATAGCCTCGTTAGCCTCTTCGGCGTATCGCTCTTCTGTACCTTAGTTTTCCGACGCAACCTGTTGACCTCTAGTTTAGGCATCCTACTTTCAGCGTTTGTATGGATCGCCGTGCGAAGCGTCGCTTGGGCGACCCTGTCGTATCTGGGGAATTCGAATGAGACTTGGTATCCGTGGTCCTTGGCGATTGAACTCGGGGGGTGGGCGATGGCTTGTGCTTTGGTCGTTAGCCTAGATCAATTCGTCTACAGCATCCTCAAGCCGATCCCGTTTGAGCTGTTCAATCCGGATTCCCCACTCTGCGCATTCTTTTGGAACTGGCTGTGTGGACTGCCTAATTTGATACTCCGGGTACCAGCGGAGAACAAAATAGCACTGCGTTGGAGAACGCATGTCAAGCTGGCAGGCAAGAAGCCATCGCTCCGTACCGATTTCGATTGGATGCTTATAGAATTCCTCGGCTTGCTATTCCATCCTATCGGTGCGGTCGGCAGCATAATCGATGCATGCCGGGGATGGAGAGGGTCGCGACGCTGGTCCAGTTTTTTCTTCAATCTCCCCGGGGCGATCTTATTGGCTTCCATTTACTTTACCCTCGGTTTATCCCTGTTTCAAAGTGAACGTAGTCAGAAACAGATGTTCTCCGATGAAAGCGTGAAATTGTGCTCAACCAGGGCACTCGAGATCGCATGCCAACAAAAGCTAGAAGCCGATTTCATAAGAGCTATGGGAGCCGCCGCGATTGAGAACGATGACGCTGTCCCTCCCATTTCGGATAGTACCAAGCGTTACATTGAACTGCTTAGCATACGCTTTCTTGCGCTCGAGCCAAGCAATCCAGTGGCAAAGTATCGCCTCGGATTGGTTTCGTTTTTGTCAGGGCAAAAAGAACGAGCCGAACTGGCAATGAGAGAAATTGCGCAGAGCAAATCGGGTAGCTTTCCCCAAGCGAACGCGTGGCTGGCTAAAACAATGATCATCAATCAAGGCGCAGGAGCAGAGTTCTCCAAGCAAGATCTCATCAACCACTTAGAACAAGCCTGCAAATGGAAAGAAACGGATTTCCGGTTGCTTTTTCTTTATGCTCGACTGCTGGAAGAACAAGGCGATTTTCGAAGAGCAGTCGAGGTCGCAAAACAGTCGATCTCCGCCAATCCTGAATTCATTTTGGAAATTGCAAGACTGTACGCGAGGATTGGTGACAACGAAGGAAGGATCTCGGCGGCGAACCAAGCGGAAGACTATTTCTTGTCCAAAATCAATTTCCCAACTGAGAGAGAATCAGATCGACTGGCAGTCGCCGATGCACGTCTGTTAACCAATCGAGTTGAACAAGCCGCCGAAGTCCTTTTGGAAGGCTTGCGCCTAAACCTAGGGGGAGAGCGTACCGTAAGGCAATTGTCAGAAATCCAGCGGCTACTCTATAGGAAATCCATTCGAAAGAATGATCTCGGCGAGTTCGAGATGGACCTTACTCTCCTGGAAAAAATGGTAGAAACGGATCCTCTAAACCCTAGCGTTTCGAGTGAAATCGCAAAACTACTTCCCTACAAAGTTAAGCCCACAGAAAAGTTGATGGAAGCCCTCAAGAAGCAAATGGAACTCGGAATCACGAGTGTCCCATCCTTGCTTCTGATAGGCGAAGCTTACTTCAGTGTCGGCAATCTACAGGAAGCACAAAACTACTGGGAATTGGCGATAGCGAAAGAACCTGACAATTATGCGGGGCTAAACAATTTGGCTTCCTGCCTGATTGCGTCGTCTGCCTCGAATGTCGATCGAGCCATTGAGCTAGTAAGCAAAGCAAATTCTATTTCTCCCAACAACGCGAATATTCTCGACACATGGGGTGAGGCTCTATTGGTCGCTAAACGACCGAAGGAAGCCGTAAATAAGTTGGAACTAGCTATTCGCATAGACAAGGATCGCATCGATACTAGAAAAAAACTGATAAATGCCTACGAAGCGCTTGGAATGCAAGAGATGGCAGAGGCTCAGGCAAAAGTAGTTCTTGCTATTGAGAAAGCCCATTCGAATGCGACGCTCGAAAACAACCTCCTTCCTGTGGAAAAACCACCGAAGGATTAATTCGGAAATAACCGGTGCAGGCATCCAGCCTGTCATAAATGAACCGATACGATCTACCCCGACGGCCCAAGGGTTACGGATTGTTGAATAAGTCAATAGCCGCCAGGGTTGGCCGTTAGTCCCTTTGAGCCTTTCTCGGTGCAATGCGTGCACCGAAACCTGACGTTTGGCTGCGGTTTCTCCCAAAAACCGCTATTTGGAGCAATATTCCTGGGAATTTCCGTGAGGGTTTCGACCTTCCAGGAATGTTGACCTACCTTTCCGTTGGCTATCCGCGATGGCCGAATACTCTCTCACGATTCAGAGATACTGACCACATTGCAAATCGGTGACCCTATGTTTTCGCTTCTCCGTCGACGTGTCGATCCATTCAATCAAAGAAAGAAGAAGCAGGAGGTATGGAAGTGCCTTCGACGCATCTTGGATCGGAATTCCGCCGAACAACTGCTGCTTGGAAAAGAGGATCGGAAGGAAAAACGAATCCCATTTTCTTTACCCGTTTTGCTGCAGCCGTGTATGGCCGACGAGCATCCGTGGTGCGAGCCAATTTTCGCTGTGTCGAAGGATTTATCCGACGATGGGGTGGCTGTTATTGCTTGTCAACCGTTAGAAAAATCGCAAGTGATATGCGTGATCTGGAAGGATGGGCCAGTCTTTTTTTCAGGTGACATTCGTCAATGCGAACAACTGGGTGGCGGCTTCTGGAAAATTGGTTTAGAGCTGTCCGAAATAGTGTCAAATACGGAATTTCCTTTGTTGCATGCTTTGTCCGAACGATTAAACCCTGAACTAGAGTGGGTTTAACATGGACTACACAATTGTTCGAAGGGTGCGATTTCGCGAGAACAATCCTCTTGAGACTCGTAGAGCCGCAGCAGTCGTCGAGTTTGCTCTCGTATTGCCAGTTTTGTTGATCATCTTTGTAGCAGCCGTCGATTTTGCGAGGGTGTTTTATAACACCCAAGTTCTTACCGACTGCGCGCGAACCGCCGCCCAATTCGCGGCGAATCCAGATCTGGCGGACAGGACATCTTACGAATCGGTAGTCGACTTGGCACGAACGTGCGTCGCTGACTTAGATCCGCAACCAACCTTTGCATTCGCCACGGGTACGGATAGTCAATCGCGCGCCTATGTGGAGGTAACCGTTTCGCAGCCATTCACCCTAATTTGTCCCTTTGTCTTTCAATCGCGATATCAATTATCGCGCACCGCGAGAGCCCATCTTTATCCTGCTGCCATGGTGAATTCCGATGACTAATCGCAAACGTACCGAATTGTCGTTTTCTCGTCATCCGCGTAATGGAGCGGTAATGGTCGAGATGGCGATCGTTTTGCAGTTACTCTTTTTGTTGTTGATTGGTCTTTGTGTTGGGGAACTAGCGGCTTTTCGATACCAACAAGTAGCCGCTTTGGCGCACGAAGGTGCAAGGTGGGCGTCCGTGCATGGCAAGGAATACGCAAGACAGAATAACAAATCGCTCGCAACCAAGGAGGATGTTTTGGAGAACGTCATCAAGCCAAGGGCCATAGGTCTGGATCTCAACAAGATTTCCCATCAAGTAACGTGGAACGCCGAGGGAAGTTTAGTGACAGTGTCCGTTCAATACACATGGACACCAGAGTACTTTTTTTTGGCTCGAAAATTCTCATGTGTCGCGGTGGCGCTAGCAACTTATTAGAAAGTATTGGATTTGATCATGACCTATAAATTGAATTTGGCTTCGCGCCGTCGAGGCGCAGTGATTCCACTTGTTGCCGTTATGATGGTAGTTCTTCTGGGCTTGGCGGCCCTGTCCGTGGACGGGGGAAACTTGTACCTCGAGCGACGAAACACGCAAGTCGCTGCCGACGCATCGGCCGACGCAGCAGCTATTGAACTTCTTGCCAACTTCGCGACGGATGGTGGAGTTGATCGCAACGGCAAAGCTCGCGGCGCTGCATTGTCCCTAGCGGCAACACACGGATACAAATCCACAAGTGTCATCGTCAATATTCCTCCAAATTCAGGTTCGTTTGTTGGTAAAAACGGTTACGTCGAGGTGCTCATTAAGACAAATCCACCGCGGTTCTTTAGCAGAGTTTTTAGCGAGAAGGAACAAGTTGTGAATAGTCGGTCGGTGGCAGGAGGTACTTTGATTTCTACCAAAGCGAGTGTCATGGTGATGGATCCCAAATCGAAGAACTCCTTAAGACTGAAAGGTAAGAGCTCGTCCCTCGAGGTGGGGGGCGATGTGATTGTGAATTCAAAAAACAAGAGGGCCGTTGATGTAAACAAGAAGGCGCAAGTGAAAGCAGAGCACGTGCTTGTTTCCGGTGGCTTGTCGAAAAACTCGAAACGCAACATCGACGGCGAGGTTTCAACAGGCGTAGCGCCATCTCCGGATCCGTGGGCGTCGATGCCAACTCCACCCAAAGGAGCGACTCTTAAGGCTGATAACTACAAGACGGTTGTTGGCAAGAGCAGCACGTATCACCTGGAACCTGGCACTTACAAGGAATTGAAATTCGACAAAGACGATACGGTAATCATGTCGCCAGGTGTTTATTATGTCGACGGCGGAGGATTCGAGTTGAAGGGGGATTCGACGCTCAACGCAGATAGGGTCACGATTTACAGCACAGGAAAGAAAGGCTTCAAAGTATCGACCAAAGGCAAAGTGTCCATTTCGCCCACAACGAAAGGGCCTTTTCAAGGAATTAGCCTTTTTCAAGACGCTGCAAAGAAAACAAAAGTTGAGTTCAGCAAGCAAGTCGATCTGGATATCTCTGGGATCATCTACGCACCCAATTCCGAGGTGAAATTCAAGAATTCCACGGTTGATATCGATGGCGGCGAGGAAGACGAAGAAGACTGGGATAGTGAGGAGGATGAGCCGATGGAAGACGATTCGGGATACGGTGAGAATAGTTCCATAAGTGCGGCGATCGTAGCCGGAAAATTATCTATCGACACGAAAACACATTTGACGATCAAGGGGACGGATATCGGCGCGCTGCGACCCTTTTTAGGAATCGTCGAGTAAGCACACGCCAACGGCTAGCCAATGCCGCCGGCATCACGCTGTTAGCCAAGCGGTAGAGTACAGGAGAAACTCCTTCATCACCTAATTAGACAATTTCTATTGCGAATTGGCCTAGCTGGCTGGTGTTATTTGCAACGTATGCTTGACTGGAACGAGCGTCTTTCGAACGCCTGTATCCAATTGCTGTTGGCTCGCCAAAAAGCTCTTCCTGAATACGTTCATTGCTTGTTTCAGATCGGAGTCGACAATGACTTCCTTCGGGAAAGATCGGAAGTCGGTGATAATCGTCTTGATCATGTAGGTCTCGAAGTTCTGTTTGATCGCAATCGCATCGAGCAGCTTTTGAAAGGCGCCATCGAACGGAGACTCGGAAAATTCGGCAGCCAAATTGACTCCCAAAGCGAGTTGTTCACGGGTGAACTTCTTTTCCGCATTCCCCCACTTCACGGTGGCGTGGGTAGTGTCTAGTCCCTTCACTTTCAATACGAAACGATTCAGATCGGCGTTGAACGAAGTGAATGGCAGAATGCTGCGTGTGCTGCTAGAGGACTTATCGTCTCCTTGAAAACAGAATGGCCAGCGAGTGCTCTCCAACTCAAGGGATCCAGCGGTTCCGCCAAGCACTTTGTGACCGTTCGTTGCCGAGTTGGTTCCTTTCAAATCGACGTTGATTTCACCAATCTTGCCGTCCAATCCCAATCCCTTGAGAAACGCGAAGGCCATCAATAGCTGTCCGTTGTTTCCCGGATGGAACCCATCGCGACCGCAAACATCATATTCTTTTCCAAGCGTCGCTTGCGCCTTGGTCATCGCGTCGAACATTGCTGAGTGGACGTCCGCGAACAATTGCTTTTTCTCGTTTGCTAAACTTCGATCGATGTCACGTAAGTGAGTGAGGTTATCGTTGTAAGCGATGTGGGAAGGCTTGTCTCCCATCGTTTGCCCCGGGCGAAAGAAATGAGTGTCAACCGCCCCTGGCGAACCTACCACAACCGATTTCACCCCAAGGGAGTCCATCTTTTCAAGGATTTTGCGCATGTTGCTTTCGTAGCGTTTACCAATTTCCTCGTTGTAGGGTTGATAGGAGCCATCGTTCATGCCGTAGCAAAGCGTTGCGACGGTAGGGCTGAAAACAGTTATGTCATTTTCCAAACGAGCGGCAAAACCACCAGCCTGTTCACCGCTCCAACCGAATTGAAAGACATGCACATCTGGAACCCCCGAACATGCCAGCAAGTAAGCTTCCATGAATTTGCTGTACAGCTTCTGTTCGGTGATCGAGTCACCGATAATGGCGACGCGTGCGCCAGGAACGATTGCGGTTGAGGTTCTGGCCGCATCTTGAGCGAAGGCCGCTACCGGGGCGACAGACAGCAACAGTGCAAAGGAAAATAAGCAAAGAGATCGAAGCATTCGGATGATTCTCCATGGAGGGGATTGAGGCGGGTAAGCTGACCCATTCTACTACCTAGAACTAACGTTGTGGGAGCTTTTGATGCTGAAATCAAGCCTACTTCGTTAAACTACGGCGTCGCATGGCTTCGGTGACTTCTTCCAACAGTGTTAGACGACCGCCATAGGTTCGCCGCAAATTTTCTGACGTAAACGTGGCTTGCATGGTTCCCCAAGCTACTGTGCGGACGTTTAGTAAGATGAGGTGGTCGAAATACTCAGGTACTGTGTGCAAGTCATGGTGAACGACCAGTATCGTTTTGCCTTGAGACTGTTGCTGTCGAAGCACATGGATGATGGATTGTTCCGTGGCCGCATCGACCGCAGCAAATGGTTCATCCATTAGAAAGACGTTTGCTGATTGAACAAGGGCTCGCGCAAGGAACGTTCGCTGCTGTTGGCCACCCGAAAGTTGACTGATCTGCCTATCGGCGAGTTCTGCGATTCCAACTTGCTCAAGCGCTTCCATCGAACGCTTGCGATGCTCCTTCCGAACGGGCAGGAACCAACCGATTTCACGGTACAATCCCATAGTCACAACATCCAACACGGTAGCTGGGAAATCCCAATCGACCGACTCGCGTTGCGGAACATATGCAATGTTGTGTCGTTGTTTTGCTAACGGCTCACCGTGGATTTCTACGGTGCCAGAGATACGGGGCACCATGTCCATAATGGATTTGATAAGGGTGCTCTTGCCGGCTCCGTTGGGACCAACCAACCCGACCAAGGCCCCAGACGGAATAGAAAGGTTGATTTCCCAGAGAACTGGTTTGCGTTGATAAGCAACCGTCAAATCAGCTATTCGTATCGCAGTGTGGATATCATTCATACGGATGCGGTATGCGATCGAAAAATCAGCGAGCGGAGGGCAAGGTTTGCGATGTTTTTCATTCGGATGGATCGCCTCCAAGCGCTTTGGCTATGGTTTTAAAATTATGCCTCATCATACCTTCGTAGGTTTCCGCACCACTGCCTGTGGGGCCCATCGCATCCGAATAGAGCTCACCGCCAATGGAAACGATCGATCCCTTCTTTTCCGCCCCTTCGATGATAGAGCGAATCGATTTCTCGGGAACGCTCGACTCCACGAAAGCGGCCGGAACTTTCTTGTCGACTAGCAAGTCAACCAGCTGGGTGATTCTTCGCAAGCCTGCCTCAGACGACGTCGAAACTCCTTGGATTCCCTCAACCTGCAGTCCGTATCGCTTTCCAAAATATCGAAACGCGTCATGTGACGTAATCAAAATACGCTGGTCCAGTGGAATAGATTCGATCCATCGTTTTCCGAGCGAATCGAGCTTCTGCAATCGATCGCGCAATTCGGTAGCTCGTTGAGAAAACAATTCGGCGTGAGCCGGAATTCGATTCTTAAGTTCCTGTTCGATCAAATGCGTTGTCAAGGTCCAAAGTTGAACATCCATCCAAACATGAGGATCGGCGGTCTCGTGCTCCGGGTCCCCAAGGGCTGCGTCCTTTGGAAGTGCATCTACGAGTGCAATATGCTTCTTTGTGCCGGTTGTTTTGATGCCGAGCAGGTCACCCATGCGTCCTTCCAGCTTAAAACCGTTATAAAAAACGACATCGGCGGCCCGAATCGCCTTTACGTCGTTTGTATTCGGTCGATACAAGTGGGGGTCCACACCGCTGCTCATCAATTGCTCGACTTGGACCTGTTCGCCACCGATCTGTCGGATCAAGTCGGCTACCATTCCTGTTGTCGCCACTACTTTGAGCGTTTCGGATGAGGCTGGTTTTTCGGCAGAATTTTGGCAACCGAGAATTCCAACGCAGCAAATGCAAACAAGCAAGCGCGTTAAGCATTTGGAGAGAGTTGAGATCAGGTATTTCACGAAATCATCTTCATTGCAGAGCCACATTGGAAATCAACCAGAATATCATACACGCCCATCCTACGGAGTAGGAATTGGCACTGGCTCCAACGCCAACTTTGCTGCCGTCCCTTGCAGTTTGTTAATTGTGGCTTCAACCACTTCGACAGCATTGGCATCTTCATGCAAATTATACTCTAGTTCAAAGGTGCGAGACTCTCCGGGCGCTAATTTGGGCACGCGACCGAATTTGCGTTCGATGTTTCGATTAAACGGAAAGCCTGTGCCTGGCTCCAATCCCGTCACATATCCATCCCCTTCGGCTGCCGTGTTCTTCCAAAGCGTAAAGTAAGGCAACTGAGAAGTACGCCAAGATACTGAAACTCCTCGATCACCGGCCGCGTTCTTCAAGAGCGCGTGAGAGTTTCCGCTCGAATCGGATTTGGGATGAACCAAGTACACCTGTTCGGTGAAACCTGTCGTGGGGGGATCGTAGAGCGAAAAAGTTGCAATCGACTTCGCGGCGTGTGCATTCATCGGCTCAATCTTGTCTGCCGCAACAACAGCCCGCGCCCCTTTCTCTAATAGCGGTCGGCCAAAATTGGTGTGGTAGATCATCTGAAATTCTTGATCGCCGGCCCCGTGGTTAACCAGTCTGTCCGAGATCCTCAGAGTGGTCGAGCCCGGGAGCGTGGAGATTTCTGTGATCAACTCCAGCTTGGGGCCGTAAAACATTCGCTCATGGACAATACCTTGTAGGCGAATGCGATACGGAGCTGCGAGGTCGACGGTGACCGTGACTTTGGACGCTGGAATGTTTCCGATTTTGCCGTGCAACGTAAGGTTCATTTCGACCTTGTCGCCGACATTGTTAACGAATTCGTCTTTCCCGGGATGTCCAGCGGATTCCAACCCACAACGGACCATCCATTCATTGAATCCTTCTAGCCAACCCAGACCGCCGCGGCTTTCCAAGTTTACGAACTGAGGATGAACGACTTCCTTAACCGGCGAATCCCATCCCAAAAACATGCCGGCGTTTTTTGGTTCATTCTTCCCTGGGTATTTGACGACACTCAAAACACTCATACCTCGAGTCGGCACGACAACGATCCTCATTTTACCGTTATCGATCGTGACAATCTCGCAACCCTCCTGTTTGCCGCCGTGCAGAGTCGTCTTCTCAACCGACCAGCCAGGCAGATTCTTCGGCAAACTCACACCTAAGTCTTCCGGGCCGATCCGCCAGGAATCGGTTCGTTTGTTCGACGCCGTGTCGGTAATTACAACTACATGTCCCTCTGTCTTATTGTCCTGCGCGGAGCCAAACGTTGGATAGGCAAGGTAAGTCAACGCCAGGAACGCGATTTTTAAATCACTCGACATGATAAGCCTCGTTCAATGATAAGCCTCGATCCAATGTGGCACGGCGGTCTCCGCCGTGAATAGTATGTACTCTGTACTGAGCGAGGGCCTCGCTCAGACACAAAAGGTAACGTCTTCATTCTTCCGCATATCTAAAGACCTCTTCCAATGCGGTTCGCATGACTGTTGGATCAGGGCTGACGCCGGTCCAATACTCTACGCCAATCACACCTTGATTGACAAGCATGCCCAGTCCATCGATAACCGTACAGCCACAACGCTCAGCATCCTTGACCAAATTCGTTCGTGGTGGATTCGGGATTACGTCTGCGACCAACATTGAGGGCAATAGTGTTGACACATCGAAGTTCAAGCGGGCATCGACATCCGGGTACAGACCTAAACAGGTGGCATTGACAAGGACATCTGTCTCGCGAGGGATCGAAAAAGTTTGATCCCATACGATCAATTCCGACTGAAGTTTACCGCCAGTTTGCTTAGAGACGGAGGTTTGCAATAAGTGAACAGCTCCTTGCCTCGCTTTGGGCAACGATTCACGATGGTAATGTGACTTGCTCCGGCCAAAGCCATTTCGACGCTGATAGCACGAGCCGCGCCGCCGGCCCCAAAGATCACCACCCGCGTCCCGCTGGGATCCAGAAATGGGCGAATTGCTTTGACGAACCCTTTTCCGTCGGTATTTTCGCCGATCAGTTGACGGCCGCGCCGAACAACACAGTTGACAGCCTGCATCAACTGCGCCGACTCACCCAAGCCATCGAGATATTGGATTACGGCAACTTTATGGGGGATCGTGCAGTTAAACCCAGCGAAGCCCATAGCGCGTGCACCTCGGACCGCGTCCAAAAGGTCGTTGGCTGCAACCTCAATAGTTAAGTACCGCCAGTTCAAACCGTGATGCCGGTAGGCGGCCTCGATCATAACCTGAGTAGGGTTTTCAGCGATTGGCTGCCCGAATGCAGCGGTCAACTCCTGCTTGAAATTCAGTTCTTTAGGCATGTGTTTTGATAATTCTGACGGCCTGACAACCCTGCATGGTGGTCTTGAAATCAAAGTTACATAGGAATACACGGTGGTTTGACGTTCGTCAACAACCGATGCCTCTGACGGTGGAGCGAGAGTGGCGCGGCCCCGCACGCGATTGCTAGACTCTAGCGAGTGCCGCTGGTACATTTATTCTGCGACCTAAACAGCAGTCATAACAAAAGGCTTTCGAATTCTAATGACCCACCAATACCTTTCCCGGATTGAAAACCTGCTCGATCCCGCAGGCAACATTCTACTCAATATGCCTTTTTCCGAAGCGGAGAAACGCGTACTATCGGGAGACGCAAGGCTTGTGGACGAAATCGATGGACAGTTTGCCATCATGGTTGCAACTGGAAAGACGGTCCGAATGGCCCGTTCCATTGGTCGACCGCTCCGCTACTTTTTGGCAAAACTGGTCGATGGCCCATGTCTCATTGTTGCTCAACGAATAGACGAAATCGTGGGCCGACTTGCCGAAATGGGGATCGCCGATCAATTCCATCCCTCTTACACTCGCATGGTCCCTGCTCACCACATTGTCCAAATCGAATTGCTGGGGTGCCCTGATCCGAATCCGAAGTACGAGCGATTCTTCACCCCCCAACGCAACTCGCTCCCAGCAGATCTAACAGTGATCGGCGAACAATATGTCGCGAGACTTTCCCAAGAATGCGATCGTTGGCTAGATACTATTCCTGCATCGGAACCGATCGGAGTCTTGTTCTCCGGGGGAATCGACTCGGGTGCTGTTTTGATTGCGATTTACGACCGATTGCTCAAACGGGGTGAATCACCCGCTCGACTCAAGGCATTTACGCTTCGGATTGACCATGCCAACGGCGATGCGACTCAGGCGCAGCAATTTGTTCGGCAATGCCGCATGGAAGAGATTTTGGAAATCGTCGACTGTGATAGTTCATCGCTGGACTGGCGCGAGACCGTACGGGTACTCGAAGATTACAAACCGCTCGATGTCCAAAGCGGAACGATGGCCATGGCCCTTTGTCGTGAAATTCGTCAACGTTACCCGGACTGGAAACAACTTGCAGACGGCGATGGCGGAGACGAAAACCTCAAAGACTACCCAATCGAAGAGAATCCAGAACTTACTATTCGAAGCGTCCTCAACAACCTGATGCTCTACCAAGAGGGTTGGGGGGTTCATGCCATAAAGCACTCGTTGACATACAGCGGTGGACAAAGCCGCGGGCACATTCGAACCAGTGCACCCGCGTCCCATTTTGGCTTCTCCGGTTTCAGCCCCTTTGCATTGCCTCGAGTTATCGAAGTCGCAGAAGCCATTCCCTTTATCGAGTTAACCGACTGGGACCATCGCAAGTTATACGACCTGAAAGGCGAAGTCATTCGACGAGGAATTCAGTCCGTTTGCAATGTCGATATGCCGGTCTTCGAGAAAAGAAGGTTTCAGCATGGTGCTATCGACAAGCAACGGTTCACCGAGCTTTTCCCAACGAACGAAACAGAGTATCGACAGGAATTTCTTAATGCCTATCAACCATCCGTGTAAATGATCCACAGCCATCATTTGGAGTGCGGAAATTCATTTCCGCGTTACGATTATTCCGCGAATACCTTCTAGGAATGTTCGAATCGATGAATCGGAGCACTCCAAATTGGGTATGAAATCGCTTAAAGCCCAGATCGAATCGGTTCGCCCTGCCAAGAATCGTCCATCCCCTTGGTCGATCCCCAAAGTCCTCCATTCGCTTGAACCCGACGGGAAGGGTGGCGACGTTGAGACAACTACCGTATTTCTGACCGGCGCTGAATGCCCGTTCCGATGCACGATGTGCGATCTGTGGGCATACACTTCGTCTGAACGGACTCCGGTCGGAGCCATTCCGTTTCAGCTAAGTCAAGTTTTGTCGGTTGGGGATTCCGACAAGCGAAGGTGGCTTAAACTGTACAACGCAAGCAATTTCTTCGAGCCTCGCTCTATCCCGCAAGAAGACCTAGCAAAAATCGCTGGCTATTGTTCCAAATTCGAACGTGTCATCGTCGAAAACCATCCACGGTTTTGCGACGATCGAATGCAGAGTTTCGCCCAGACGATCCGTGGCCAACTCGAAGTGGCGATGGGCTTAGAAACCATCCATCCTGTGGCTCTGGCGGATATGAACAAGGGGATGACGCTCGATGATTTTGACCGAGCGGTTGAGACATGCCACAAATTGGCAATAGATGTCCGCGCTTTCGTTTTGCTTCATCCGCCGGGTATCCCAATGCCGGAATCGATGGAATGGACTTGGAAGACAGTCGCCTATGCTCTAGAAAGGCAGGTTCGGCATGTCAGTATCATCCCCACTCGCGCCGGAAACGGATGGATCGATGCCCTGGTTGAGCAGACGCAATATCAGTTGCCGACCGTGGAACTGGTTCGAGCACTTTATGTTACTCGTTACGAACACGACATTCAAATCCCCTACTCATCGGTCGTTGAATTCGACCTTTGGGATTGGGACAATCTCAAAGGGGGGTGTGCGTATTGCCGACCCATATTGAAGGAACTTATTTCGAAATGCAATCGCACCCAAAATCTCATTCCAATGAACGAAATCAAGATCGATTGTGAATGTGCTTTATGATGCAGTAATCATTGGTTCCGGCTTTTCAGGGAGCATCCTTGGTCAGATTCTTGCCCGCTCAGGTTGGCGCGTCGCGATCCTCGATCGGGCAAAACACCCGCGGTTTGCGATTGGTGAGTCCTCGACACCGACCGCCGATTTGCTATTGGCCTATCTAGCGGATCGCTGGGACCTGCCAGAATTGAGGCCATTGGCTGCGTGGGGGACTTGGAAGGAATCGTACCCTCAGGTTACATGTGGTAAGAAACGCGGATTCACTTACTTCGGACATTCCGCTCACCAGCCATTTCTTGATTGCCCAGTCCACTCTCGATCGCTGATGGTAGCTGCCTCACAAACAGACTATTGGAGTGACACACAATGGTTGCGTAGCGATGTCGATGCACTCCTCGCTCAACAAAGTGTCGCCATGGGTTGCGAATTGTTTGAAAATGTGGACATCGTGGATGCTCACCGTTCGGAAACAACCTGGACCTTTCGAATGGCAGACCCTACGCTAGGAAATGAAAAGCGAGAGTTGAAAACTAGGTGGTTGATCGATGCAGGGGGAGCCGGAGATTTCTCCGAGCGATGGTTAGGGAATCGCCGCGATGACGCTTGGATGAAGACCCAAACGGGATCGGTTTTTGGGCATTTTCTAGATGTCGATGGTTTTGGAGAGCATTGCGGTTATGAATCCGCCATGGATCCTATCGCTGATTTTCACTTGGACGACTCCGCTCAGCATCATGTGACCCACGAGGGATGGATGTGGATGCTCCGTTTCGATAACGGGGTCACGAGTGTTGGAATAGTGGAACCCACGGACTGGTGGAAATCGATCCATTCACTGAATCATGCCGCACTCGTCTGGAACCAATGGATTGCGAAGTACCCGTCCATCCAACAAATGTTGACAAAATCGCGTCCAGTGGAAAACGGTCCTAGTTGGTTGCGATGGAGCAATCGGTTGAGTCGTTGTCGGCAAAGGGCGGTTGGAGATGGTTGGGTTCAATTGCCAACAGCTTATGGCTTCGTAGATCCATTGCACAGTACCGGGATTGCGCATGCCCTAAGCGGTGTGCTTCGGATTGCAGAGTTGTTGGTCCAGGATGGTTCAGTCGACAAAAGCAACTCGTCACGGTGGATCTCCTATGATCGTCAACTTCGCAGCGAGATCGAGTGGATCGATTTGCTTGTAGGTGGCTGCTATCGCTCCCTTCCGTCCTTTGAAACGTTTTGCGCCTTTGCCAGCTGGTATTTTATCTCAACCATCCAGTTTGAAAGGGTGATGTCTCGCGATCCAAGCCGCTGGACGGACGGATACCTCTCTTGTGAAAACGTACCGCTTCGAACTCGAGTTGAGGAATCCTACGAACAACTGTTAAGGCAAGGGAAAGAAGACAGCGTAGCGTCGATTCGACAAGGAATAAGTGCTTGGAACGATGTTGGTCTTCTAGAGCCAGTGCGTGGCCAGCGAATTCCGCACACAGCGCCGCCAAAGAAGTGGCTAGTGGCTAGTGGCTAGTGGCTAGTGGCTAGTGGCTAGTTGCTAGTTGCCGCTCGAGAAACGAAAAACCGTTGTTGAACTCCACGGTACGTTTGGACGAACGACCACTGTCGGAAATTCGGGATGGTTGGGAGAATCTGGGAAGTGCTGTGTCTCAAGACAAAATGCCCCATGTCTTGGAAAAGGATTGTTGTTAAAGCCGTTTGCGGTATACAACTGAACACCTGGTTCGGTCGTCAAGCACTCCATGACGCGACCCGACTTTGGCTCCACAACCCTCGCAGCCAATCGCAGCTTGCCGGCTTCGCCGCGAAGTACATAGTTGTGATCGTAGCCTTTGGCTGCTTCATAAAGTTGTTCAATGCGTTCGCCGAGGCGCCGCTGACTGCGAAAGTCAAGAGCCGTTCCCTCAACCGAGGCGAGTTCGCCGGTAGGTATCAGCGACTGGTCAACCAACGTGGTCTGATCTGCTTCGATTTGCAATTGGTGATCCAGAACATGGCTGCTGGTACCTGATAAATTGAAGTACGCATGGTTCGTCAAGTTCACAACAGTAGCTTGATCGCTGGTGGCTTTGTATTGAATCTGCAATTCGTTGTCATCGGACAGTGAGTATGTCACACTGACTTGCAGTGTACCTGGAAAACCTTCTTCACCGTCACGACTTGTGTATTTCAGTTCGACAGAAGCTTCGTTTGTGTTGTTGGACTTGGTACCTTTCCACAGCAATTTCCCAAAGTGCTTTTCTCCGCCGTGAATGTGATTCTCGCCCGCGTTCTTGGTCAACTGAATGGTCTTGCCGTCTAGAACGAAGCGACCGCCTCGGATGCGGTTGGCATATCGACCGATCACTGCAGCGGCGGGAAAGCCTTTCAAATACCCTTCCAACGAATCCGATGCGAGAACAACGTTTGCGTAATTGCCCTGACGGTCGGGAACCGAGAGCTCCGTGACAATAGCCCCGAATTCGATAACTTTGGCTTGCATACCGTGGCTATTTCGCAGTGTAAACTGTTGAACCAATTCTCCGGATGGCATCGTTGCAAACGGAGCTACAACAGTGCTTGGATTCTCCGCCTTGGCTTGGGTTGCCAGGAACCCAAGAAAGGTGAATAGAGAGGCGATGAGTGTCAGAGGTCGCATGGGTGTTGGGAGTGTTGGAGGGTTGGAGTGTTGGAGCCTCATTGATAATTTGGAACTTCATCCACGGCCGGTTAATCGCCAGCGCTGCTGGAATAGCCAAGTATTGATAAGCAATAAGACTGCGCTCGAGCTTAACGTAACAATAAAGTAACTGCCAACCAAAGGCCAAGAACCAAGCTTTGCTTTGGCCGATCCGCTCCCCGAAGCGACCTCCGACATCGGAGTACTATCCGCAGCCATCAAAGGACTTGCCACTCCGAGAAATCGCAGATTCTCGACTTGTATCCGGGATATTCTATTCTCGCTTGAATCCCCATCGGGCGCGAAACTCCAAAACAGGAAGTAAATGGCGATTGGCAAACAGTACAGAAACATCAATACGACATAACTGATCATCATTGCGCTGCTGGTCTTTCGCAGCAAGGTCGAGAGAAAGAGAGCTAAAACTGCATTAAAAACCGAGGCGACAATGCAGATAGCGATAAAGACCAACATGGCTTTCCAATTTTTGAACAGCTCGGGATTTAAGAAGGAAAGCAACAACGGAAACATCAAAAAGGAGGTTAACACAAACGAAACACGGTACCCCGCCAAAAGCTTGCCCCACATGATTTCCCAAGACGATATCGTTGTCGTCAGCAAGAGATCCAAAGTCTGACGCTCGCGTTCGCTGGTGATGCTACCGGCGGTGAAGACTGGTGCGGCCAAAATATTGAAAACCAGTACATAGCCAACATAATACGATGCCAAGTTGGGCATTAGAAACAACAATACCGCCATCAAAGGAATCGCTAAAACCATGCTCAACTGAATGACCAACCGCAACATCAAAGTCCCTTGACTAAAAAGCTCGGCGTGCATCTCTTTGTCGTAAACAGGGTTGGCTTTGTCGTCCATCAAAGTCTTGCGACGAGGCGGAGCAAAAAGGTTGTCGGGGAACTGATCTCGCTGAATCACCAGTCCAACCGCTTCGCGTTGTTCTTGATCCAGATCGACCACTTCGCTTCCCTGGCTTCCTACGTCCGGCGGATATAGCAATCGTCTGGCTGTTACCGCTAACAATGAGAAGCCTACAAACAGGCAAATCGCCGGTACAAATGTGATGGTAATCAGAAGTCGCAGATCTCCTTGCTGAGCAAGCCATAGCCAAGAGACCACTCCAACCATGAGAATCGGCAGGATCAACACATAGCTCACGACCAGCGATGCACTTGTTCGTTTGAAGTAACTTGAGCAATACATGCTGATCGAACCGAATAAGAAAATGGCCGACAAAAGGCCGACGTAGGCAGCCAGCAGCTCGTAGATGGAAACGCCCCCAAGCGGTAGGCAAAGCATGATGATGGGCAATGAGCCTGAAACCAATACCACCAAGTGGGCCAATGCCGCAATCAGCTTGCCGGAAACAATTACCCAAGGCCGAAGTGGACTCGCAAGAAGCATTTCGTAAGTTTTTCGTTCTTTCTCTCCAGAAATAGCCCCGGCTGTGAAACTCGGCGCCATCAACGAGGCGATCGCAAATTGTCCTACAAAAAAGAAATCGACCAATCTCTGTGCCGATGCCGATTCGCGGCTTAAGTCGATTTTGGTGTCCCGCGGGTACGCGATCAACACGACTGAGGCCAACGCGATTTGATAAACCAGCATCAACAGGAAAGCTCGGGGCGTTCGCAGGTTGGAAATCAACTCACGTTGCAAAACTGGGTTGTCAATGGCGAACATAGGCCCGTTAAAATAAGAAGTGTACGAAAAGGGGTTGTCTCTCTTGGAAGACCTAGTTTATCCTCTCAAGTCCCTATCGTTTGGCCTAGCCTAACCTACCTGGTGAATTCTATGCGAAAACTTCCAATGTTCCTGGCTGGCCAATGCTCGGCCCCCAACCAGGATTTGGCAATCTATGATAAGTTCACAAGCGAAATCATTGCGACCGTGCCCCTAGCGTCTTCCTCGCATTTTGAACAGGCTATCCAAGCGGGCGACGCGGCTATCGACTCCATGCAGCGGCTGAGTGGAGCAGAACGGAAACGCATTCTTGTCCATTGCGCCGCACGCTTGCGTCAATCTCGAGAGGATTTCGTTAGTACCCTCGTCCAGGAAGCCGGAAAGCCGGTTGCCTTTGCCGAGATTGAAGTGGATCGATGCATTGAGACATTCACGTTGGCATCTGAGGAGGCGACACGATTGGACGGTCATGTTATCCCATTGGATGGGACGCCACGTGGCGCTGGCTACACGGGAATGACTCGACGATTCCCGGTTGGACTTTGTAGCTTTATCACCCCCTTCAATTTTCCGCTGAACTTGGTTGCTCATAAAGTAGCGCCAGCCATCGCTGCCGGATGTCCTTTTATTCTAAAGCCTGCTTCGTGGACGCCGCTTTGCTCGATCATGCTCGGGGAGATTTTGTTGGAGACTGGATTGCCCGAGGGGGCCTTTTCAGTCCTGCCCGCTACCCGTCATACTGCTTCACCGCTCGTTACCGACGATCGAATCGCGATGCTCTCCTTCACAGGCTCAGACACCGTCGGCTGGCAAATGAAACAAAATTGTGGTCGAAAACGCGTTTGTTTGGAGCTTGGCGGCAATGCTACCTGCATCGTTGACGAGGATTTTTCATGGAAAAACACTATCGCAAAGATTGTTTCAGCCGCATTCGGCCAAAGCGGCCAAAGTTGTATCAGTCTTCAACGATTGCTGATCCATCGTTCGATGTACGATGCCATGGTTGAACAGCTTGTTCAAACCGCGTCCAAGGTCCAATCTGGCAATCCAGCCGACCCGCTGACTGTAGTGGGACCTATGATTGATGTCGCGGAAGCAGACCGCGTTTTGCGGTGGATTGAACAAGCCAAAGCAGCGGGCGCGCGTGAACTGCTCGCTGCAAAACGAGTCATCGGAACTTCCGTGGTCACTCCTGGTATTCTTGATCGTGTCTCAGAAGACCAATCCCTCTGTCGCGAAGAAGCGTTCGGTCCGGTCATGATCACAGAACCATTCGACGATTTCGACGACGCATTGCGGCGAGTAAACCGTTCCAAGTTCGGATTGCAGACCGGTGTCTTTACGGAAAAGATCAAAAACGCTTGGAAGGCTTGGGAAACTCTAAAGGTCGGAGGCGTGATCGTCGGCGATACCCCCAACACCCGGTTTGATTCCATGCCCTATGGCGGAATCAAGGCAAGTGGGTTCGGGAGGGAGGGAGTACGCTACGCGATAGAGGAGATGACGAACGAACGACTCCTGGTATTGAAAGCGTAACTTTAGTGCATCGGCACTCCGTGACGCTGCCTCTCTCTAAAAGTTGCTCCGCCGCGGAGCCACGCCTTGATGCCACATTTCTACTTTAGAGGCATACCCGGTTCGGCTTTGCCGTTGGTTGTTAGGATTTGAAAATGATGAACGCCCGCTGCCAAAGGATGCGCGCTCGACCACACGATCTTTTTGTCGGGCGTGACCTCGACCATCGAAATCCCTTTATTGGCGCCGTGGCTTCCGATGACCGTATTGCCGTTGGCAAGCCGTTGCGAGCCGCAAGGATCCTTGAATAGTCCCTTCACGTCGTCATTCGTTATTTTCCAAACGATTGCTCCATGGGAATCGAACTCAACCACTTTATTGCCGTGGGTTAGCGAGGCAACTGTATTGCCGTTATCGAGACGTATGGCAGTAAATGGCCAATTCTCCGATTCCGGACCACCTACTTCTTCTAGGTCTGTCTTGATTACTTGAACGACCTTGCCGTCGGGAGAATACTCCTTAATGGCAAAGGCGAGCAAATGCGGTACCAGAAAGTTTCCGTTGCGTAACTGTCGCGCCATGCGCGTTTGCATGTGGGCATTGTCGGTTTCTGGCTGGAGCGGTACATCGATGACGATATCCCCCATCGCGTTCACTTCAAGCAGTCTAGGGCGATTTCCCAATTCGGTTACGAGTGTATTGCCGTTGTAAAGCCGTTGTGCTGTACCGATTTCGCGATTCTCATTACTTCGCGAATACAGAAAGACAATTTGCTTGTCACGCGTTACTTCTTCAACGCGATCGCTATAGGCCAACAGGATATTGCCGCTGGGCAATACAAAGCCATCTCTTGAACCGGGCGAGTACACCCAGCTCGCTGAGCCGTCTTCATTGATGATCGCGGTCTTTGCCCCCATCACTAAATACGAATGAACGATCGGCAACGTCTCATCCGCATTTGCCGTCATAAAGAGTTCAATGAGACAAAACGCGAAAAGTAATGACGGGAATATTCGGTGGTTCATGGGTTACTCGCAAAATGTTAGGGAGGTTGAAATTGTAACAGAAGTTAAACGATGTTATTCTCGCCAAACTTCGATTTCCGTAACTCCGCTGCGTGCATTTCCGGCATTGGTAAAGACGACACGTAATTTCGTGGTCTCTAATGGTTGGAATCGGACGGTGTTCATGATACCACCAACGGGTTTCGACGGCGACGTTTGAAGTCTCTCAACGTCCAACCAATTGCCATCCTGAAAATATTGAACCGCGAAAGCCGTTGGTGGTTGAACACCCCCCCGGTCGTCGTAAATGTACAGTTCTATCCGCCCGACGCATTCTGCTTTTCCAAAATCCACATCCAACCAATCGGATCGATTTGGCGACTCATACGATGTCCAACGGTTCATGGGGGTGGGAAGGAAAACTATCTTACCATCGATGGCCTTCATCGGTTGGCCGCCAAATCGATCCGAGTACGAAGCAGTCGCTTTAGGGAATCCGCTTCCTTTCGAATTGAATGCGATATTGCCGGCGGGCGGCCTGGGCGATACGTATGGCAACTCCGCTAATCCCCATAATTCAATTTCCGTTAGCCCGCTTCGCCCCCCTGCGGCATGCGCCATCGTTACTCGCAGTTTCTGAAGCGGCTTAGCATCGAAGACAACGGTGTTTGAGCGATGGCCGGTTGGCGTTTTCGGATTTCGAATTTGGTTTTCGATGGACTGCCATTCCGACCCTGTCCAAGCGTCCAGTTGATACGAAACCGGCGCCTTGATGGATTCGGCGTCTTCCAAAAAGTATAACTTCACTGTGTCGCAAATACGGGGCGTCCCCAAGTCGATTTCAACCCAATCGGTCGCATTGGGGGAACCGCTGGTTGTCCAGCGATTGGGGGGATTGACGTGATACCAATAGTTTCCATCGTGCAATTTTGACGCTGCTGTCCCCGGTGCTGTGAACGAAGCATTCAATCGCGGATAGTAGTCACCATCATTGTTGACTGCGTAATTTACTCTTGAGGGAGCCATGTCAGACTTCTGCTCGGCATTTCTATCGGTTGCCCCAAGTTCCACTTTTAAGCTCTTCATTTCCAACGAAGACGCAACTTTTTTCCCATCAATGATGGCGTGCAGACCAATCCCATAGCCGTACCGGTTTCCCAACCGATCCCATATTACAGTCAACTGCCTGCCATGGTACGAGACATCGTCCAATGCAAAATAATCCCATTCCGGTGGTGAAAGCGGCGATACGATGAGCGTGTTGTCGGCTTGCTCTTTCAGGCCGACCAGCCCCGTGATCACCAGATCACAAAAACTGGAATGAAAATAATGTTCGCTGTGGTTGTAAGCGTCATGGCCCTCAAAGGATCCGGTATCTGGGTGCAACGCTTCGGCAAGATAGGGCTTGTTTTCCTTGCGATGGGACTGTGCGAAAATCCGCAAAAGGTCCGAGTAGTCTTTTGAAGAGATTGGCAGCTCTTTCTCTTCGTTGGATGTGTTGCCCTGGTTCTTCTGAAGGACATTTGCCATCGCCTTGAGCGTTTGCGAAGTGGCGTATGGCCACGATTGGCCACTCCACCAGCAACAGGAATTTTTCAATAGAAACATTGGGTCATTTCGTTCCACCGTGGTCGGCCCGTAGTTGGCAAAGAACGCGTCTCTATCCATGAGTTTTGCCCAAGCCACTTCGTAACCCTGATTGGCGTCAATCATACCGAATTGCCAGGGGACGTACCCGATTAACTCTCGACCATGTAGGTCTCCAGCAAACTCACCCGTCTCGTAAGTTCGCGAAAGCGCTACTACACGATGTCCATCTCGCTCTTCGTTATCTCGGAAAGCAGGAAAGAAGAATTGCCGCTGGGCATCCCAAAGAAGATCCTGCATTTTCGACTTGATCGCCGCGGCCTTCTGTTCGAACGTTTTTGCGAGGTCGTCTTTTCCTGCGAGCAAAGCAATCTTGGAGATGGCGGTCGCGTCGGCCCACATGTAAGCATTGAAGGAGGGGCGATACGAGGGAGCGCCTCTGAGGATATCTTTCGTTTGACGACTGTTGATGTTGAATTCCATCCCGTCGTCGTGGCCCGTCTGCCAGAAGAGTCCAACGCTGGGTACAAAGTGCCGTTGCTCCCAGCCTTCGTAGTTGCGCACAAGATCCGGCAAAAGGTCGATCAGTTGGGCATCGTCCTTGTGCACTAGATTCAAAGCCCAAGCAGAATCGGCCAGCCAAGTCGAATAGTTTCTCGGCTGAGCACCTGGAGTTCGAAACCAATAACGCAAGTAGTCGCGAGCGATCGCTGGCTTTCTCAGCCATCGAGCTTCGTAAAGTTGATGACCGGCTGGGCAACTAATGGCTCCGTAGGCACCCGACCAGAAAGGTCGATCGATAAACTCGGTAAAGGAATATCCGCTGGTGGGAGAACCAAAGGTCAGATGCTTGGTGAGGAGTTCCCAGCGGTAGTAATACGTTGTGGTGATGTCTGCATCAGGGCACTCAAAAAAGGGAATGTTCTCCTTGTACCAGTCCCAATCGCGATTGTCCCAGAAAGTCTGCGCCTCTAGCTGCTTCTGCTTGTCGAGCACTTGCGCATTGCAGGCTTGGTTTCCCGTTTGGAGCGACGCAATAGCCATGAAGAACAGGAAAAAACAATCTCTATTCGACGTCATGATGGGTATCTTGTTCTGTTCTAGTGAACCTCGGATTGTCGCCTTTTGCTCCGCAAAAGTGTGTTAACGAGGCGCACTTTCGCGGAGCGAAAGTCGACAATAAAGTCTCAGCAAAGCCGGCAGGACCAAAAGGTTAGTTAACAACCCGCCCATCATACTAATCGAAGCCGTGGTGCCGAACACGACCGTGGGTAGGAAATTGCTGGTTGCTAACGAACCGAAACCAAGGACCAGCGCGCTGGTCGAAAGCAAAATGGCCATCCCAATTTCGGATTGGGCTGCCGCCAACGCGTCGTCGAAACTGCGGCCGTCCATTCGCTCGCGTTGAAATCGAATCAAATAGTGAAGCGATGAATCGACACTCAGCCCCATCGAAACTGCGGCAATCATGGCCGCCCCCAAATTCACTCGAGTTCCTGCCCAGCCCATCCATCCCAGAATGCACAAACTTGGCAGAGCATTTGGCAAAATGGTTAGCAACGCCATCCAAGGATCTCGCAGAGCTATCGACATGGCTATCCAAATCCCGAAAGTTGCAATAGCAAAACACCGCCATTGATCGGCCACTACGCTGGAAACCAATTGCGACAAAAGAACATAATAACCCGATATCGTTGCATTCCTTCGAACAGATGGCTCTTGCCATGCGGTGCTCTTCGACGCATCGATCGCGACAAAAACTTCATGCCATCGCTCGGTCTGAATCGCTTCATCAACCGTACGCCTGACCTCGGCAATCAGCTGCTCTTTTTGCGATGCTTCTGCCTGCTCGAGCGACCGCAACATGATCCGCAAATAGCGTTGCCCATCAACGGGTTTCGTTATGAGCGTATCCACAAAACTGCCCATCACTTGCCTCATGCCAAGCAGTCTGGCTTCAATCGATAGCCTACCTAGAATGGGTGACAAACGGGATGCTTCATCGGCATCAGCAAAACTCATCACTTTGGTCAACCGCAACGACTCAGCACCCGGCACCTCAAGCGCCAGCAGACGCTTCTCCAGTTCAGCAACTTGGTCCAAGTACTTCTGCGACAGCACTTTCGGTGCGGGCAAAATTATGTCCCAAACCCCAGCCCCACCCAATTCACTCTCCACCGCACGGTATGCCACCACGAGTGGGGCATCCGACTTGAAATTCTTGATGAAGTCGGTTTCGACCTTCAGTCGCAGTGACCCAACAACAGCAAGTAGACAGAAAGCAACCGCGACGACTGAGACGACAACCGGCCATCTAGCCACCCGTTTCAAAATCCACATGAGGAACCTCCTCAGTGGTTCATCTCCAGGGATCTGGAATAGCTCATACGATACCCCTAAGCCCTTGGCGAATTGTTTGGGAGCAAGCGGCAGGAGAGCTAGTGTAGGAACCAACACAAAGATCCCAACGAGTACCACGAGCGACGCAATCGCCATCATGCAGCCGTAGTCTTGAACCGGTCCAACTTTCGCGAACGACAACGACGCAAAACCGATCGCATCGGTGATGCAAGCCCACAAGATAGGTCGCCACAATCCCTTCAAGGACAGTCGCAGTGCTTCTTCAGCTGACGCTTTCGATTTCATAGACTGTTGGTAACCAAGCATCCAGTGCATCGTAGTCGCCACGCCGATCACTGTTACGATGGAGGCGAGCATCGATGACACCATGGTTAAGTCCCAATCCAACCACTCCAGCAAGCCTCGTGTTACGATCAGCGACCATTGAACCACTGCGATCGAGATAATCGCCCAACGCACGGATCGAAATCCAATCAGGATGAGCAAAGCCAGGCATAGGGTAGATACGACGCTTAACCTCTTTCCGTCTTGTTCTATTTCATCAAATCCTTCCTCGACCATCACGGGTTGACCAACGAGCATGCCTTTCGATACGCCCTCAGCAGGCAGTGAGTCGGCCAATTTACGAAGTTCAAACAGTGTTTGCTTGGTAGAAATCTTGTTTTGGTCGGCTGATTTCAATAGGCATGCAATTGCAATCAGAGTTCCTTTGCCACTGTGAGTTTGCCCCTCAAAGATCGTTTTGAATTCCCTGGCCAGCGCGTTGTTATCGTCCAACAAAACGTGAGGCGTTCGTTTCCCTGGAAGCGTACCCAGGATAGCGAATGGCTGATCCAACTGACCCAGCATCTGATCGATCTTGGACAAGTCCATTGCAATCGCGATGCCTGGGATAGCCTCGATCCGTTCGCGAATTCGTTTAAGCCGTTCTAGTCCGCGTCCGTCATTGTCCCAGAGGCTTTCGTCGCGATAGGCAAAGACAACCAAATCCGACACTCCGAATTTTAACTGCAAAAACTCAAAGTCGGTTCTTGTTGGATCGTTTGGCGCAAACATACGATGCAGAGATCGATCGAAACTCAGTCGTTGCGAAGCAGGCCAAGTCGCCAAAAGCAACAGAATACTGATCGAAAACCACATCCATCGCCAACGAATCATTTGGAATCAGATTCCAATGGGAATGCGTCGTGGCGTAAAAAAAGAGCGAACGTCGATGCAGTTCATCCCTGCACGGCGGGCCGCCTCGACACCAAGATCAGCGTCTTCAAAAACGATGCAATTCTTGGGCTCGGTCCCCAATTGGCGTGCTGCTTCTAAAAACACATCAGGCTCTGGTTTATGCTTGGCTGTGTCTTCGGCTGTGACGATAGCATCAAACCAATCATGCATTGCGATCTGTTTCAACTGCCTCTGGATGATAGCCCGAAACCCGCCGCTAGCGACCGCAATGGGCTTGACACCACGATTTTGGCGAACGACCTCAACCACGGCTTCAATTGGAATAAGTAGATCGATTCGATCCAAAAACGCTTGTTCTTTTTCGTGCGCTACAGAAACCACATCCAGCGTTATCCCTTGTTCGCTGGCTAGCATCTGGATGATGCGATCGCTCGGCATACCTCCCAACGAATAGAACCTATCCTCGGGAAACGCAATCCCATAGCGGCTCATCGTCTCGTGCCAAGCTACGAAGTGCACTGGCATCGAGTCGACCAAAGTCCCATCGCAGTCAAAGATTATCGCCTTGCAGTTCCGAACTAGATCCAAGTCTCTAAAATTCAAGCTGTTCACTCTCGACAATGTGTTTCCAAAGGTCATGCGGTAATAGTGGCCTCGCCAACCACCCATCAATGCGATAACTCTTGGACAATTCAAAGTGCTCCATGGCGTCAAAGGAAACGCTTGTCATGAATATCTTGGTGCCATCCAAACGGCGGTAGGATCGTATTGTCCTCACCAATTCCAATTCGTCAAAGGCCATTGGGCTTCCATTGCAGACCACATAGTCGAAAGTTTCATTGGATGTCACGGCCAGCAAGGCAGTCTCGCGATTGTTTACGGAGCACAACTGACAACCTTGGAAGGTCCCAGCGGGCAAAGATTGCCCATTCGGATATTCAAACTCGTTCACCACCAGGATTTGAATCGGATTCTTTCTGCGATTCGTTTGATAGTCTTTCCTGGATTCTGACACGAAATCTGGACTCGTGGGAGCAAATGGGCTTGGCGAATCGACTAATCCCTTTAGCCAATCCGAGTCCAATTGGGCAATGTCGTTGAGCAGTTCGCCCAGCACTTGATCGGCCCCCATTTCGTCGCCGGAGGCACGACGTTGCTGAAACTGGTGAAGGCTGGCTTTGATCTCCGCCAATCTTTGCGGGAATTGCATGACAGGCAACTCGCACTCCGGCGCAACAGTTTGTTCGTAGCTGACAGAGCGCGTTTCAGCGTTTGCGAGACTTGAATCGCGACTACTTGTTGCCATCGCCAGTTCGCCACGCATAATCTCGACATTGCGAGGCGCTTCGATACCGATTTTGGCGACGCGTCCATTCACGTCGAGAATGCGAACCGTGATGCCACAATTCGGGAAGACAATAGACTGATTGATTCGACGACCTAAGATCAACAAGATAGAGACTCCATTCTTGTGCAAGCAGATGTATATTGTTTTGAACTCGGCAAACATTTTAGCACGCTGCAGTCGCCGTGAGGCAATGGAGCCGCATTTCAAAGAAAAATCCCGGGTAAGGGATTGCTAGCTTTGCCGCCTTTTGCTCCTAGGCTGTGAATTTGTTATTGTCGCCTTTTGCTCCGCGAAAGTGCGACTCGTTAACACACTTTTGCGGAGCAAAAGGCGACATATCAACGAACGTTAAAATTCCGATCGGCTTCGTTTGTCTTGGAAAGCGACCCTTAAAGTCAGAAGTCCACTCATCTTCGCTTAGCAACCAGTCTTGATTGGTGTCTTGTTTTCGAAACGCAGACAATTGCATTCCAATTTCGTCTGGAGATAAATTGTCTCGTGTAGATAGATTGTTTCGTGGATCGTTGCCCCAGAGCAGATACGATGCATAACGATGCAGCATGTAAGCCACGGACAGTTGATCGATCTGCTCTTTCCGCTCAGGCGACAACGTCGATGGAAGTTGATTTAGGTGTTTTTCTTCTAGTCGAAAGTCGTAACCGCTGAAATGGAACTCAGACGGCAATGTTCCTTGCAGTTCCGTCGGTAGCTCCGTCCAGGCGGTCATGGCGTCCGGTCGTGCGATGTCTTCCAACTCCGCTATCGCGGACAAAACAACTGGCGGCCGCTTATCCCATTTTATGCTCGACATGAATCTGGAAAGCGAGCCGAGAAAATTTGGAACACACATTTTCTTGCGTTTGGATTCCCAAAGCAGGGAATTCGGGCCCGGGCCCGTTCCCGTCCATTCGGCGGCATATGTTGTAGTACGATTTGCCCAAACTTGGCTAAGCAAGTTGGCAATTTGTTGTGAAACCATTTCTTTTTGATCTGAGCTCATGTTTTCATATGGAGTATGTAAGACGACCGCGAGCGAAGCCACACGATCCGCAAATCCAGAACCGGCTTTTTCAAGGGTCGCAGTCGCGACACGTTGGACGTACGCGATCAATTCTTTCCTCTTTTCAGGATTGCGCCCGTTTTCGGCAAACGTTCGATTGAAATTGGAAATTAGGTAACTATCGAACAGCGAAGCGAGTCTAGGGAAGTGTTCCGTAAGATACGCAATGGACGTTATGTTTAACGGTCGGTTAGGGTTGAACACACCATCCTCCAATCCCAACGCGGATCGAGACAAAAGTTCTGCCCTTTTTGGATCGTTTTTTGAAATGCCCTCTAGCCAGTTCCATATGGGATCCAAACGTTCTTCGGTAATCGTCATACCCGTTTGGCTAAGCAACATCATGCGCCTTGCTTGGTCTGACTTGTCCAACTCCTTCAACATTCGAGTGGCAAACACGTTGTCGGATGACCAATTTCCAAGAGGAGTCAATATAGTCCATGTCACCGAATTGGCCCGCGTCGGTGGCGGAAACGATTGAGGGGTGTTGCAATCGACCCGCTGCCAAGATTTCGCGTTCGAATCGGACGCGGGCTTCGGCGGTTTGATGATGGGCGGGCAGTAGCTTCATGGCCACCAGTCGATCGAGCTTGCGATGGCGTGCTAGGTACACGAGCCCCATCCCGCCATGCCCGAGCGGTTCGATCAACTCGTAAGGTCCAACTTCACGACTAGTCATCCAACGTAGCCAAGGCCGCCGTGTTGTTGCTGGTGCAATCTCTATGGATTTTGACAACAGGGAATTTGTCTGCAATTGCGACCCAACTTCCCCAGATTTGCTTCGCGAGTTGATACTGAAGGCATTGGAATTGGTCCGGGTCGAGTTCAAAGAACCGAGTTGGAAAGCGTTTTGGCGCACAGCCATTGATGGATTAACAACGGACGTTGTCGCGAACGAATTGGGAATGACTGCAGTCGCAGTCCGCCAAGCGCGCAGTCGCATCATGCGTCGGCTTCGGATCGAACTCGGAGACTTGTCGTAGCTGAATCGTGAGAATTTGTCGCCTTTTGCTCCGCAAAAGTACGTTATCAAGGCGCACTTTCGCAGAGCGAAAGACGACAATAGATCTTGTCCGTTCAAAGCAAGAAACGCTATAACGGCGGCATGGAAACATCGCTCCACCGTCAACTAAAATACCATTTTGCCGCCGATTCCAACTCCGTCGAGGTCACGGTGGACGGTTTTCGTATCGATGCCATCGATAACAAAGGGTTTTTGGTTGAAATCCAGCATGCCGGACTTGGCTCGATTCGGAACAAAGCGATAAAACTGCTGGAAAACGGTCACCGACTTAGAATCATCAAACCTCTCATTAGCTGCAAGTGGATCGAGACGTTCGATCGCGAGGGTGGTGAACTGCTGCGCCGTCGAAAGAGCCCAAAGAAACTCGTGTCGGTCGATATTTTTCGCGAACTGATCCACTTCACGCAGGTTTTTCCTAGCCCGAAACTAACGCTGGAAGTACTTTCGGTGGAGTGCATCGAGCAACGACTTGATCGAGTCAACAAACGCCGCCGCCGCAAGCAGTACCAGACTTTGGACCAGCATCTGGCAAAGGTCGGTGAATCCAATGTGTTGAAAGGTATCCCAGATCTGTGGCGATTGCTTGGAAACCCGAAACTGCCTGCTACGTTTGATACCAAGGAGTTGGCGGGACATCTTGGCCAACCTCGCTGGTTTGCCCAGCAGATCGCTTATACTCTAAATCGTTGTGGGGCGACTGAGATCGCCGGCAAACGAGGCAATGCAATTGTATATTGCCGAAAAGGGAAGTCGGCGGGTAAGTCGATCCGCATCAAAGCTGCGTAGAGTTTGCAATCTCCTGCCTCGCTATGGTAACGTAGTCGCAAAAACGCTTAACGAATCGAAGAAATGCACCGCTCAATCGAAAACAACGCTGGACACTCGCACCGTCTCCCTATCCGCGTCCAGTACTTTGAGACCGATGGCCAAGGGCGAGTGCACAACTCGCAGTATCTCAATTACTTTGAACGTGGACGAGTCGAGATGTTGCGATCGATTGGGATTTCCTATCGCGAACTGGAGCAGACCGGGTTGATGTTGGTGGTTCGCAGCATGCAAGTTGACTTCCGAGTCCCAGCTCAATTCGATGACGAACTGGAATTGATCACTTCGTTGCGACACAGTCACGGAGCGAGAGTGGAGCATGCTTATAAGCTTGTGAAAAACGGGACACCGGAATCGCCACCGACAATCGTCGTAACGGGTCACAGCGTTATTGCTTGCATCGATCGCGATGGAAAAATACGACGGCTTCCGAAAGAACTGCAGCTCTTGAAATCGGAATAGCTGATTGGTTTCGGCCCAAAGGGCCAAGCGTTGGCCTGGGCTGGGCAAATTACTGGGCCGTTGGCCCGATACACAGAAAGATGCTTTCCAGCCGTATCAACGTGTCAAAGCCTACCGCGTGCCGTATCAACGTGTCAAATCCTACAGCGTATCAGCTCGCTTTTCGCTTGATCGGGGGCCGAGGTTTCCGTACCGATGGTAGTCAAACGAAATACTCTGCTCCATGACGTACCATAACAATTCAATGCGCCCGAGCTGAGAAACTCTTCGATCCGCGATGAACACTTGATGGCGGTTGGCGGAACGGCGGATTGATTCAGGAACGCGGCTGGCAGCTGCATAGCGCAATCGGGCCACTTGTCCATTTTCAATGGATCGAACTAAATCCTCGTCGCTCTCTTCCAAGAACTCGATTCTGCCTGCCCATTCATAGGTCAACTTTTCCAAGGCCGCGACGGTCGCTTCATGAACCGACGATGGGTGGCTAACCGTTGCCCTGCAATTCGACGCTATGGCCGCGGAGCAGCGTGCCGCGATATCAAAGGGCGTGTCATCAGCATGAACGCGGATTCTTAAAGGGGACGCAGGTAAGTAACGTCGGTGATTGTCTTGTCCCACTAATTTGAAGTGGTCGTGCTCGACCAAAATCTCGTCTTTGGCAAAACGGTCATAGGAAAGAATAGCCGACCTAAGTTGCGAAATCTGCGTTGCGGTTGCACCGGGAAGATCCAACAGCAATCGACTCGATCTATCGAGCCTTTGCCAGAAACTAAGCAAGACGCTTGATTCTGGAATTTGTCCTGAGTCGGGTCCGATTGCCTCTGTTTGAGAATCGTCGAACGACATGAGGGTTGCAACGTAGTTGGGGCCGCCTGCTTTGGCTCCAGGCCCAAAAGCACTTTTCCCCATCCCTCCGAAAGGTTGCCGCAAAACGACAGCGCCGGTCGTGGGGCGATTGATGTAGAGATTGCCGGCACGAATCGAATCTCGCCATATCTTTTGCTCTCGGTCATCTAACGATTCCAGTCCGCTAGTCAGCCCGAATCCCGTTGCATTGACCATTTGAATGGCTTCGGCCAATCTTCTGAATCTCATGACTCCGAGAACCGGCCCGAACAGTTCATTCATGTGCGTGAAGTTACCTGCGGTGGTATTCCATTTTACAGCCGGAGTGTACGAGCACGGGTTATCGCCGAGCTGTGTTGGCATGACCGCCCAGCTTTCGCCCGTTTCCAATTCTTTGAGTCCTCTCAATAAATCGCCGGAGGGGGGCCGAATCAAGGGCCCCATCTTGGTTGACAGGTCCCAAGCCGAACCCACCCTGAGGCTTGAGACGGCATCCACAAACTGCTCTCGGAATTCAGCCGATTCGAAGACTTCTTCCTCGAGTAAGATCAAAGAGGTCGCACTGCACTTTTGGCCAGCGTGCGAAAACGCACTATGCAGAATGTCCTTGATGGCCAAGTCGCGGTCGCTGAGTCCGCTCACGATGGTTGCGTTTTTTCCTCCCGTTTCTGCCAGAAGGTTCAGCGTGGGGGTTTGATTCAAGATGGTTAGGGCCGTCTCGGTTCCGCCCGTCAGTATCACACGAGCGATCTCAGGCCTACTTAGCATATGTCGGCCGGCCATCGCACCGCTACACGGAACAAACTGCAACGCTTCGCGAGGAACGCCAGCACGCCAGAAGCATTGGCACATGACGTATGCAGGCAAAGCCGTATCCGAAGCCGGTTTGAGAATAGCAGTATTGCCCGCCGCTAAGGCCGCAGCGATACCGCCGCAAGGGATCGCGATTGGAAAGTTCCAAGGGCTGACGACGACGACGACCCCCGCAGGCTTGGCACTTAATTGAGGATCACGTTGCAGTTCAAGTGCGCATCGGGCATAAAACTCCACGAAGTCGATGGCTTCGCTGACTTCGGGGTCACTCTCTAGGATCGTTTTGCCACCGTCCGCGATAGCCGCTCCGATCATGTCGCCTCTGGCGATACGCAGCTCCTGGGCGACGTTACGCAAGATACGATAGCGCTCGCTTGGCTCGAGAGTTCCCCAACCGGATGGGTCCTGGCTGGCGCAATCGACTGCCGCACGGATTTGCGATTCATCGGCTTGTTGGTATTTCGCTGCAATGGTTCCAGGGCGCGATGGGTCCAAGGACTCGTAGAGGTTGCCATTTCCTTCCTGTTCTTGGCTGCCGATAGACAATGGAATGATAGTCGCACGAGAGTCGCAGCGTGGTTGCCACTGTTCGATGATGGCTTGGGCCCAATGGGCGTTGGCCACCAAGGAGAAATCCGTATCCGGTTCATTGACGAGAGATTGCCAGTTGGCTGGTTTGGGGGGCATAACCGGGGCAATGCGCCGATCTTGCTGACGTCGAGGCTGGACGGAAACGGTATCGATGCGTTCGACCGATTCGAGAAATCCATTTTCGAGTCGCTGCCAAGTGGAACTGCCGGCCGATATTCTAAAAGCATGTCTTAAGAAATTATCCGGGCCGGTGTTTTCGTCCATTCGACGAACAAGGTAGCCGATTGCGTTGATAAACTCTTCGCGTTGGCAAGCCGGCGCATAGAGGAGCACGCTGCGGCTCAATTCAAACATCGCGCGGCGTTGATGATTGGCCATTCCCTCAAGCATTTCGAACTGAACGCGATCGACGTTTCCCTGCGACGCTGCTAGCATCATGCCATAGGCCAGATCAAACAAGTTATGGGAAGCGATTCCCAGTCGGACTGCTTGGCTATGTTCCGGCCGCAAGCCGTAGCGCACCATCCCCTTGTAGTTTGCGTCCGTGTCGATTTTGGAGCGATAGGGTGCTTGGGGCCAACCGCGTATGGACGCTTCGACCCGTTCCATCTCCATATTGGCTCCCTTGACGATCCGAATTGTGATCGGCGAGCCACCCTTTTTATGCCGATCGACGGCCCATTGCGTAATGGTTTCTTGCACCAACGACGAGTCTGGTATGTACGCTTGGAGCGCAATCCCACCCTGAACGTTTTCCATGCCTTTTCGAGATAGCGTTTGCATAAAAATATCGGCGGTCAAATGGAGATCGCGGTATTCCTCCATGTCGAGGTACACGAATTTCGGTATCCGTTGTCCGTCGGCTCGAACGAACATTTCTTTTGCGGCAGCGCGGTATAGCAACTCCAATCGGTCGGAGACCGTTCGAATCGAGTGTTTGCGGGCTAATGGGGAAATTTGGGAATAGAGCGTTGATATCTTGATCGAGACGCATTCGATTTCGGGCAATTGCAAGGCAGCAAGGTATCGGTCGAGCCGACGGTTGGACTCGCGTTCGCCGAGGATGGCTTCGCCGAGAAAATTGACATTCATTCGCAGGCCTTCCTGCGAGCGTTCACGCAGGTGTCCACAGAGCTTGTCGTGTTCCGCTGGCAGAATCACGTTGGCCGTTTCTTTGCGCATCTTTTCTTTGACCATGGGAACCGCCACGCCCGGCAAGTACTCTCCAAAGGATTGAAACCCCTTGAGGAGTGCTTGATCAAACACACTAAAGAATCGCGGTACACCTTGGACATCGAGGATGTGAACCATTTGATCGACGACGCGACCGGGCAACATACTGCGGAAGCTCTGATCGGTGATCTGTGTCAACGTAGCTTTATCTTCGGGATGCTGCAGCATCCGATCGAGTTCGGCTTGTTGCCGGCGTTCTTGCGGAGTTTGCAACTGGCTCGCACGTTGTTGCAAGATGGTGGCTAGGCCCAAGGCCGCCTGTAGAATTCGTTTATCATCGAGTGCGGTCGGCGGGCCTTCGGCAATCCCCTGTTTCGCGAGAAGCGTTTGGACGTTCTTGAAGTTGAGTGGTTCTGATTCAACGGAACTTGGCATGTTGGCTAGAAGGAAGGGAGTTTGGGTTATTCGAGTAAACACTCGAACGGAACTTTGTCTGCGGCGTCTTTGGCTGGAAAGGATTTGAGGATTCTACCGTTTTCAACCAGGAACGCTCCTCCCAATTGGAATCCATCTCCAACCAATGGTCCCGTTCCATGGCCTTGGAGGATGGCAGACTGGAAGCCTCGCCACCAAATGCGTGGACCGAGCAATTGCGGCAATTGGCCTCGCTTGAGTTCATAAGCACGATATAGGTCTGCGCTTGGATTGGAAACGTGGAGCGTAGCTAGTAAACCCGCACGTTCCAGCATGCGTTGGCCATCTTCCGGAGAGCCCAAGTGGACAACCACCGGCGTGATTGCCTGAGTTTGCAAAACAGGCAAGTTGGCTTTGAGTTCCTTAAGCGATTCGCGGCAAAAAGTACATCCTGCGTGCCGAACGAAAATCATGAGCAATTTATCATGCAACCCCAATTCCCAAAGATTTCGGCCATTGGAAACCATCGTGCGCCGACTAACAGACTCAACTGTTGACGATTCCGAACCGTTATTGGAATTGGGCAAAAAGTCTTGAGGAATCCGACCTTTTGGTGCGTTGTGGAATTTCACGGCGAGGTAAAGCATGGCTGCAAAAGGTAGCCACCACACCACATCGTTGAATAGAATGGTCAGTCCCCAGGACCAAGGCAAAAGCCCAGTGACCGCACTTTGCAAGAATCCGATGGGGCCGAGTGTTTTCCCAAGCAAGCCGACGAATACGATGGGCCAATGCCTAACAAAGTCCCTAGCGGCAATCCAGTAACCGATGCCGTAAACCCCGACGATCATTCCCACGCACTGCCAAATTCCAGGGTAGTTTGGGCGGTCGATCCCAGTCAGGTCGAACAGGTGGTTGGGTAAAAGAACAACCCATGTACCCCACAATACGTTGTACACGGCCGCGGCCTGCAATATCCATGCAGGCCAGGCTGGGAGTTTATCTGAGTTCATGAAGTCGCAATTCGTTTATTGTCGATCGATTAGTTGGTTGGCCGGCAACACGACTCGTCGAAAAAATCCTATAATCCGGAATGTAGTCGCAATTTAACTTCAAATTGCAAAAAGCTTTGGATGAACCATCTGAATACTATCTTGTCCGAAAAAAAATATTTCTGTTGTTCGATTCGTTTGTTCTTGCTTTTATCGGCATGGATCTTTTGTTCCATAGTTGGCCAAGCACAGAATGTGGACCTCAGTCAGTTCAAACGAGAGCATCTTATCACGCATGGTATCGGTGGCGATACAGGTGACGTGTCCGTTTATGTTTCCTTTCCGAATTGGTTTGGCAGGCCAGGTTACTGTCCCGTTCGCGTTCGCGTCGTTCCGCGAAAAGGACTAACATTCAAAAGAGACGGAATGTTGAGACTAATTATGGGATCGTCGATCTACTCGGAAGGAACCGACGCAAAAACGTGCGTTGACATTCCCTTAGAGAGCGGCGAGAGCGAAGCAAGGGGCGAAATACTCGGCAACTTCCTCCTTGGAAATAGCGGTCTGTCCGGCTTTCGAAGAAATCAATTCGGTATCACCGCTACTCTAAACGGACGGAAATTGCACGGTCAGCGGGTTTATGTGTACAACGGTCGCACAGCCAACAGAGAGTGCAAAAACTTAATACTTATTTCCGAGGAAACTTCGAAGGATGATTCTCGTCGTCTAGAGGCACTCGCCGAGATGGCGGAAACCGGAAATTGGTTTTCACAAGAAACGTTTGCGGATGGCGTCCAGCAAACTAGCGCGTTTTGTGACGTTCGCAACATGCCATCCAACTGGCTTCTGCTCAGCAGTCTTGAGCATGTTTCTATAGGCTTTGAGGACCTAGCCCGTCTTGACACAAAAGGGCTTGATTGCCTCAACCAATACGTTCTGGCTGGCGGATACCTAGCAATCAACAAAGTCAGTTCCGCTGCTTCCGTTGCCAGCTATTTGCCGATCGACATTTCGAGTCAATTCGGGGAAGCGACCAACAGTAGCCAAAAGAGCCCTTCAAGTTCCAGCACGAAAACGAAGAAGCTTTTGGCATCGGACTTTGAGTCACCTAGTTTGGATCTTTTGGAAGATACCGTTTGGGACCGCTTTCTGTTTGCGATCGGAAAGTCGGTCTTGGATGGTAGATACGGATCGGCGAATTCTTGGAACGGTGCTAAAGTTGTGCCATATTATTTTCTTGAAGGATCCAATCCACTTTCGGCGGATTTAATGGAACTGGTAAAGTCGTATGTCGATTGGAAACTCGCTTCGCCGATCACCTTTGTCAGTCGAATCTACGATGGTCTTATCGATTCGAGTCCGCTGTCCCCAGATTTGGGCCCGCTAAGTGAAGGCTCAAATCCACCAGTTTCAGTTGAGCTGAAAAAACCGATCCTTGTCCGTCATGGTTTTGGCACGGTGTATCTGGACAATCGACGTCGCGCTGACCATTCCAATGCCTGGGAAGATAAGATCAAAGCGATATCGTCCCAATTGGTATTTGACTCGGTCAATCGTACGAGCCGATTATCGGAAGGCATTGGTGACGACTTTTGGGATTGGCTCATTCCGTCGGTGGGGCGCACACCAGCGATACCATTCTTGATCTTCGTTGTTTTATTCGTAGGTGTTGCAGCGCCAGGCATCATGTATTGGAGCCATCAGCACAAACGCAGGGTGTGGCTTGTTGTCTTGATGCCAATGACCGCAGCCATATGCACCTTCTTCTTGTTTAGTTACGGGCTTCTCAAAGATGGCTTTGGCGCTGTATCTCGCACCCGGTCCCTTTCGTTCGTTGATGAAAAAGGGGACGGAATGGTTTGGTCGCGACAGAGTTACTTTGCCGCAACCGTTTCGAATCAGGGTTTTCGCATTGGGAACGAGACGCAAATTGTCCCGGTGACCATGAATTCCTATTCTGATCTACCAGATTGCGAGCAGCTTGACGTCGATGGGATGCAACTCTATCGCGGCATTTTGCCTCCTCGATCTCAGACGCAGTTTTCCATAGCACATCCATTGAGGAAACTTGCTATTCTCAAGCGAGGTTCAGACCACGATCCGATTTTGAATGGGCTGGCCATTTTCAACAACTCCAATTTCGCTTGGAAGAAAGCGGTTTTCGTTGGGCCGAATGCCGAGTACTTCATCGCATCCAATGTGGGACCTGGACAAAAAGCGGAGTGCCTTGTCTCGTCGAGGGAAGATGCGGCACTTGCGATGCAAGAGGAATACGATTCCCAACCGCTTGTCCCTCCTGCCGATTCCCCATCCGCCGACCAAACGTCGCTGGGACAGTACTTCTTGGACAGTTTTTCCTACAAACAGGCCCGCAACAACAACCGACAACAAATCACGGAAGAATTGGTTTGGAAGAATCTGGTTGGCAAGAAAGGGAGTGGTCAGGCGATTTTGTCACCTGGAACCTACGTGATTTTCACACGCGAAGCACCTTATCTTGAACGATGCTTGCAAGGGGTCAGGGACCAGGATGGGCTGCATGCGATTGTGGGGCGATGGTAGGTCAACAGAACAATCCGAAAAAACCGCAGTGTTTTGCAAGAAACTGATGCGAGATATTTAGAAAACGCTTCTTTTTTTGAAAAATCTTAAACTTCTTGCGTTTCTAAATTTGACTGGCCCTGTCGGTGTCCTAAGGTTTCATTGTAGTTCCAGAGTGGAATACTTGTTGCTCTACAAACTAGGTACTCTTTTCATGACGCAAGCTTTCTTTCCTATAGAAGCGATTAGCAGCCTTTGGGAAATCGTTTGCTTTGGTTGCACTCTCCTGGCGGTTGCAACTGCTTGGATCTTGGCGCCGCGATAAAGAAACGATTGAGTCCTGAACTCTTATGGCTTCATGACCAGTACCGTGTCTCCAGGTTGCAACTTTAGCGCGGTCATGACGGAATCGTCTATCGACACGCGATCATCTGCTAGGATCGCATCGCACTGAACCGCGATAAACAGTGATTGCGAGGTTGCGACAATGACTTTCTCAAAAAACTGACCATCGGTCTTGTCTCGCCATCCAGTGCAGCCGCTCTCATGCGAGACCGCAAACCTGCCAGTTGCTTGGACCGCTGCAATGCTCTGCGTCTCGCATTGTACCACCGGTCCACCATCGAAAATATCGATCTGATCGGTCCGAACAAATCCTTGCGACTCGAGCATGGCAAGCGCCGGCTTGGTTTGAGGGTGCACCTTTCCGATTATGGCAATCGCTTCCTTGGGTAGCAGTTCTAAATAGATTGGATACTTGGGCATGAGATCCTCGATAAACTGCTTGTCAACCATGGACAATGAGTCTGCCCTAGGGAAATCGATCTTGAAAAAATGGGACCCGATGGCTTCCCAGAATGGACTAACTCCATTTGGATCAAGATAGCCTCGCATCTCCGCGATGGTTTGCGATGCAAACCGTTTTGGATGAGCATAGATATAAGCGAACCTGGACATGCTCAACAGCTTGCCACAGCCTTGACCGCGGTACTCAGGTCGCAGAAACAAACTACCAATTTCAGTTGGCCCGTTGTGTGTTTTTATCAAATGCAGAGACTGGATCTCTTGTGTTTGCTTAAGCAGCTCACAGTAGCGGCTCTCCTCGACAATGCGATAGGCATAGAATGGTTCGAAGCCGCCAATCTTAGAGAAGATACAGGAGGTGCCGACCAAACGGCCGCTGTCGAGATCCTGCATCACAAATACGTAGGGGGCTCCTTCGGCGCGTTCCGTCAATCGTCGAAAGGCAAAGTGCGATCGCTCAATTCGATCCGCCAACTGCTCTTTGTCGATATTGAGAGAGGTCATCCCAGCATTGGCCTGCCCTATCAATTCCCAAAGAGCATCCAGGTCTTCCAACGCAACTTCACGAACGATCATCATGGCTGAATCTCATCCCATTGTTTAGGTAACGAAGTCAGGACGCGATTTCCGGACTTGGTAACTAGAACGTCATCTTCGATTCGAACGCCTGCGACGCCGGGAATGTAAATGCCCGGTTCAACAGTAACCACCATATCGGCTTCCAACGGTCGATCCTGCCCTTTAGCCAAGCGAACAGATTCATGGATTTGGAGACCGAAAGAATGCCCCAATGAATGCGTAAATCGTTTACCGAAACCCGCCTTTTCAATGATTCCGCGAGCTATTGCGTCTACCTCACTCATTACGATACCTGGACGTATGGCCCGTATAGCAGCTTCCTGCGCAGCCAAAACGGTCTGATATATTTTTTGAAACTTGGACGACGGCTTGCCCGTGACGATCACTCTCGTGATATCGCTCAAGTAAAGGTTTTCCTTCGCCCCCCAGTCAATCAAAACAAACGCGTCCTCGTCGATGCGTTTGGCAGATGGACGACCATGTGGAAGGGCAGCCCTAGACCCGACACCCACAATGGACTTGAAGGCACTGCCTGTTCCACCAAGTTTCCGAATCGAAAACTCAAGTTGGTCAGCCACAGACTTCTCAGACATGTCTCCCGTCAACATGGCTCGAACCGAAACAAACGATCGTTCTGCGATGGAAATGGCTCTCTCGATTGCCTCAATCTCAGAAGCGTCCTTGCGCTCACGCAGACGTTCTATGATACCGCTACATGAGCCAAATCGGATCTTCTCGACTTGCCCAATGAGCTTCTCCCACTGAGCCAGCGTTATGGATTGCGATTCAACGCAGACCTCACTTACCGGCTGGGTTGCTAGCCACTTGGCAGTGGCATCAATCATCGTGATTGTTGCACCGCGAATGAAAATGGAATCGAGCGGGCATTCTTGCTGCAACTGCTCTTCGTACCTGGCATCGCTGAGGATCGTGATCTTGTCTTTATTAGCGAACAGATAGCCGTCTTCACCAGTGAAGCCGGTCAGATACGTCACATTGAATGGGCAGGTCACCAGTAAATTTGGCAACTTGCGATCCCGTAATTCTCGAAATAGTCGCTCGCGTCGTTTGTTGAAGTCAGGAATCAAGAAGTGCCTCGATCGGGGCTGGAGTGGGGCTGGAGTGGTGGAGTGTTGGAACGAAAGTCATCCTACCTCTGGGAGGGTCGGCCGCAGGCCGGGGAGGGTGAACTGCTTTAGACAATTTGCTCGCACTTCACCCTCCCCTCGCTTCGCTCGACCCTCCCAGCGGGAGGGTTGCTAAACCATTCGATCTCACCAAGCGGGGCGTCGGGGAGGGACATAGAAGGATTGTTCAAAGCCATTGGGATTTCGATTCAAGTATGGTTTGGAATGTGGGTAATCGTGAGGTTTCATGCCGATGGAAGCATCGTTTCACCCTACCAGACGTTGCGTTCACCGAGATAAACTCGAGATAAAATCCTCCGAGGGTGGGCATGTTTTTCAGCGTTAAAGTATGGGGTATTGCAGGCCTCACCGCCACCACCCACCAATCCTCCCGCCTCTCTCCTCAAAACTTAAGAAAAACTCTCAGCAAAGGGACAAACGTCAAGACTGCACTATTGCATTCGGTCTAAGTTGGATTTCACACTTCCTATACCAGGGGATCCGACAGGAGGATCACTTATCGAGTATCTTTCCAGCGACTATCTTTGTACCTCAATTTGCCAATTTGCCCAAAACTAGTTCGCAGTATTCCACATGAGTGCACTTATTTCGAACCCTGTTGTCCGAAGTCTAATTCGGGGCGTTGTTGTTTGGGCACCGCTTTGGGTTACCACGACAGTACTTTTTGGCGTGATGGGAATGGGTTACGCATTTTTTTTGAAACAGGATAACTATTTGGCATCGCAAGCCTTGCTCGTACGCGATGAAGCGACCGGTGCAGTCATGCGACTCGGTCGATTTCAGAGCCAGGCGGAAATGAAAGCCGCTCAAGAGACGATCCTTGAAATGGCGAAAAGCCAACAAGTGGTTCGCGATGCTTTGATAACCGTCGGGCCGCCGAAAGTCTTTTCCAGCTGGTTGAACTGGGGAGAATATCCTTCGAAAGACCTAGTAGAGGAAGTGGCAAAGTCCTCGATTTCAGTCCACGCACCCAAAGGAACCGAGTTTGGCGTGACCGAGGTTATCTACATGGATGTGAAAGCCAATGCTCGAGATGAAGCGTTGGCGATGAGCAAAGCTCTTACCGACGCTTTGGAGGCACGATTGCAACAAGTTCGCAAGGCAAGGGCAGACGGCGTATTGGCCGAGTTAATCTACGCTCGAGACTCGGCAAAACGGGAATTAGCCGATTCAACCAGCCGCCTTCATGAAATCGAAAGCGAAGCCGGTTCCGATCTATCCGATTTACGTGGAATGACAGAGAGCAATGCGGGTTCAGTTACTTCGCGAGCCGAACTGGATCAAGCGAAAAACGATCTCCGGCAAGCAGAGATCTCTAAGCAGTCTCTGTTAGCTGACCGTGAGATGCTCGTTCGAGCAACCAAGGACCCGACATCATTCATCGTAGCACCGGGTGCCATTTTGAATTCCCAGCCAGGCCTGAAACGACTTCGTGAAGGCTTAGTGGACGCGCAGTTAAGCGGCTCTCAACTGATTGGAAAATTCACGGAAAATCATCCTTCGGTGGTTGCCTCGCTTTCCGCACAATCCTCGATCGTTACGCGTTTTCTAGAAGAACTAAAAGCCTCAATCGCTGGGGTAGACTCGGATATTTCCCTTGTTGACGGACGCATCTACCATCTCGAAGCTCAAAAGAAATCCGCCCAACAACGTTTGGCGAAGTTGGCTGATAGCCGCGCTCCTTATGCGAATTTGCTTTCCGAGGTTAAATCCAAAGCTGGAACGCTCGAGAGTTCAGAACGTGAACTTGCAGAAGTGCAGGCCGCGCGGGACTCTTCTGTTTCCACAAGCTTGTTGACACGTCTGGATTCACCGGTGGTTAGCGATCGTCCACTTGGCCCAGGAAAAATGACGATCACCGGTCTCTGTACCATCGCTGGCTTCGTTTTTGGACTAGGCATTGTGTTTGCTGTCACGCCTATCGATGCGAGTCCTATTTTCGGTCGACGAAGCCTTGATCGCGAACGAGGTCGCCGAGACGCAGATTTGGTTCCAAAGTCTGAGCCCTCTCCAGTTCCAACTGAAAAGAGAGTCGCTTCAAACGGAACTGGGGACGATGAACTAGGTGGCACCAAAACGCGACAAAACGAGACATCCAAGATGCGGCCCTATGCCAGAATGAACTCGGATTCAGATGCTGGTTCTGCTCAAACCACGACTCCTCTAGTCGATGCTTCGGCCGCGTTGGATCCTGAGATGTCATTTGCCTATCAACCTCTTGTTGAACCCGCTGCGTACATCGGTAAGTCTATGTCAAACCATGTCGATCAGGCCTTTCAAGAACTTGCTCGACTCAAGTCGAGCAAGTCGGAAGGTCGTACCGACGAATTGTCCGTAAAGATGAATCTACAAGAGCTGACGGGTTTGGTTTCCGGACAATCGATCGATCGCGATGCACTCAAGGAAACGGAAGAATATCCCAAAATGAAGCCTAGGCCGACCAACGCGAACCGATGATCTTAGCGATTGACCTAGAGGGTAGGTACCGAGCTTTCGATCACTTTACTGAAAATGCTCGGCTTCGAATTCATAAAACACTCCTTCTAGACCCTCGACTGGTTTGACGTAGGGATGGACTTCCAAGGTACCAGCAATGGCGTGCTGCCGAATGGACTTGTAAGCATAGCCGTCGTTAACCAATCGAACTTGAATCATGTGGGTCAAGGGTGGTTGGGTCCCAAAGCAGCATGTACCCATGTCGGGAACCAAAACAAAGGTCTTGGACGCGTTGCTCGAAATCGAAGTTGGATGAATGTACCCCTTTATGAACACTTTCTTTCCATTTAACGCAATCGCCTCCGATGTCGGGAAATCTTGTTCGCCTTTGCGGCTATTCAATGCAGCAAACGCCACGCGCTCAAACCCCTCGGGTACCTCCGTATAGTAGACATACGTGTGTCGCACCGGCGAACCGATCAAGAGCGCCGAGCTAAGCACCATACCAATCCAAGCGATCGGGGTTCCAATTAGCTCATTCGGGTACTGCTTGAGGTTATTTAAGGCGACAATTCCGAACACTAGTCCGATAGCTGGTAGAAAAACAAGAAGGACTGTGATCCACGAAAGTAAGCCGAACAAACCAAACACCAAGCTGAGCATTGCTGCCCGACTTAGAGATTTGTAGACGAAGTCCTCGTTATCCTGGGTGACGTACTGGGCTTCGTTGATAGGCGAATCGGAAATGGCTTGAATCATGTTTGTCTACAAATAGGCCGCGAATTCGCGATTCTGGCGTTAGCGATTCCAACCCAGAACCACCTGAGCGACAAATCCGCCGTTGGTGGCAATGTTCCACATCACCATCGCAAGCATAATTGTCGCGATAGCCAATACGACAACTGGAGCCCATAGGTTCAGTTTGCCACCTACCGAAAGTGTGGCAAATGCCGAGTCTATCTGGCTGGAGCTCTCACTTACGGAATGAGATTGCATCAGCTGAGAGACTGCAAAAGAATCACTAAGCGATGCGACACGGATAGATTTTCGGTTTCCGTCTAAGACCAACGCCCTTTCAACCCCCTTGAATAGCAAAAGTGACGAACTATCTTCTTTTTTAGGGGCTGCAGGAGAAGGAATCGGGAAGAATGTTTTGGCTCGCTTGACCGAATTCGGATCAATTTTCTCCAACTTGATTAACTTCTCCTTGGCTTCAGGGAGCGGGCAGGCTCTCAGATAATTGATAACCGGTACGCGAACCCAGTTGTTTTCATCGGTAGCCTTTTCAAACAGATCGCATACTTTGTCAATCTGGCTCCAATCGCTCCATCGGGCCAAATCGGGGATGACTAAGTCGGCGAGGTCTGGTCGCTCCAGAAGTCGGTGCATGGCTCCCGTTATGGCTTTCTTTGGCAAAATCGTTGCTTCGGTTCCATGGAAACGCAACGCCATCACGGCGGAATAAATATCGGCGTATTGGCAGTTTGGATTGTCAAAGAACTCCTTCTTGACCAGTTCGACACCTTTTTCACCCTTGAGGGTTAAGTAGGCGGCAATCAAGGCATCTAATCCAGCTCTGGCTTCCGGGTTTTCGCTGCGAATCATCTTTTCAAATAAGATTGCATCCTCGGGCTTTCCACAAATGGCCAACATTGTGAAATAGAGTCGTTTCCGATCTGGCGATTTGGATGTGTCTTGAACCCATTTTAGCAACTGCTCTCGATCCATTTTGTCCTTGAGCAACACCACATCGGAATAAGGTGCCAAAGCGAACTCGTCGTAACTGTCTCTTGCCAAAAGCGAATCGGCGTGTTCGAAGTACTTTTGAAAGAACTCCAACCTCTCGACCTGGGACTCGGGCAATTTTCGAATCGCTTCGACATATTTTTCGGCGTCGGCCGAAAGAGGCAAAGGGGACGACCAAAGAAGCTTGGTAGGATCAATGCCAAGAAGCAAAAATTTCTTGGGTGTTTTTCCTGGCCCGAAATAGCTAGCCTCGATCGCTTGATCCACTTTGATCAGTTTCTCTCCCAAAAGCACTTTCTCAATTTTGAATGCCGCTGTTCCATCCACGTCAGCACGTCCATTCGCCTCCAGTCTGCCTATCGCAACCGCATCCATCGACATGATCTCTTGCCGCAGCGTCTGAGAGGCCGCCGAACAGAATGGGCAGCATTCCGACGATTCAACAGCGTTTGCGTAAGCGAGGCTCCAAAACCACACCCCTAGGATGGGAGCGATACCAGAAAGGAGTGTTTTCATTGCATTCATCACAAATCGAATAATCATCATCAAACCAACCTTGTATCTAATTCTAAAGATTGTCGCTTTCGCGCAAGTCCCCCTAATGTACGTCATTCCGGGTAGTTGATGCCAGATGTTTGCCACGAATTTTGGCGATCTGTTTTTCCAAACGGCCGCTCATTTCTTCGATTAAATGGGACAAGCGCCCTATAGTCCCTGGCCCGAAAAGGGGTGTTCGACCACAATTGGCATGGAACCCAAGACAAATCGACGACCTGTGGGCTTAACACAGATTGCCAGCTTTTTATTTTTGACCCTAGTTGAATCCTAGTCGCTCATGCACCTACCGATCTTGAAAGTCCTGTCCTCAATCGAAACTTTGCCTAGCCCTGAGGGCACGGGCGTGGATTCGCTGGCATGTGGTTCCGTTGGCGCCCTGTTTGAACCCAGTAAACGGCTACCCCCTTGGTTGCGACGAGAGGTTCCCAAGGGGAATGCGAACCATTTTACGTCGGGATTGCTCAACGAATTGAGACTGGAAACAGTCTGCGAGAATGCAAAATGCCCCAATCGAATGGAGTGTTATTCGCAGAACACTGCCACGTTCATGATCCTAGGCAACGTCTGCACCCGGCCCTGTGGATTCTGTGCTGTGTCTCGAGGGAAGCCGGAAGCGCTAGAGGGGGACGAACCGGAACGGGTTGCCGAAGCTGCTTTCAGATTGGGACTAAAACACGTAGTGATCACGTCCGTTACTAGAGATGATTTGCCAGACGGTGGCGGCGAACACTTTTATCAATGCGTTATGGCTGTTCGAAAAAAGACCGGAGCTTCCGTGGAAGTACTCACGCCGGACTTTGTACGGCACAAACATGGGCTGGATCGCGTCATCGAATCGGCACCTGACGTATTCAATCACAACATGGAAACTGTCCCTCGACTTTATCGCAAGGTGCGTGGGCCAAAAAGCGAGTATCGCTGGACACTGGAGTTGCTCAAGCACGTGAAGTCCAGCAATCGTTCGATCAAAACGAAAAGCGGTTTGATGCTAGGGCTGGGAGAAACACGAGACGAGTTGCTCGAGTGCCTTGCCGATCTACGAAGCCACGATTGCGATTTTTTGACCCTTGGCCAATACTTGCAGCCCGGCCCAAAATACTTGCCCGTGGTTCGTTATGTTCCACCAGAGGAATTTGACGAATTGCAAGTGATCGCGAAAACCATGGGGTTCAAAAAAGTAGCCTCCGGACCCTTCGTTCGAAGCTCATATCACGCTCGGGACATGGCTGAAACAACGTAAGGCACGAAAAAACTCCTCGCGAGCCCCGCGAGGGCGACGCTGCGAAGCATTTCCGTCCGATCGGAGCTTGCTTCCGTCCGATCGGAGCTTTTCTAGGATAGTCAAGTTCATTATTTTTCCTTTTTTTATACCTTCCTCGCGTACCGCCAGACATCGTTTTTCAAACCGTTTTTGAAAACCGTCTGCGGCCAATGGGTTGTCGTCTTTTTGGTG
>JANMHA010000160.1:0-23683 GCA_031374925.1 Pirellula sp.
GTACGCAGGGCGATCTAAAAGCTCCGATGAATCGGAGCACTCCACATTTGGAGTGCTGGGATTCATCCCAGCTTTTTGATCACGGCTGAGAAGCTTGGATCCAACGTTCAGCGTCGCATAATCATTTGCCCATCAAGCGCTAGGGGTCGGTACGCAGGGCGATCTAAAAGCTCCGATGAATCGGAGCACTCCACATTTGTAGTGCTGGGATTCATCCCAGCTTTTTGATCACGGCTGAGAAGCTTGGATCCAACGTTCAGCGTCGCATCGTATTTGCCCATCAGGCGCTAGGGGTCGGACGCAGGGCGATCTAAAAGCTCCGATGAATCGGAGCACTCCAAATTTGGACTTCGCCCTTCTTGAAATGGACTGGGATGTTTATGGAATTGCTAAGGAGTTACAATAGCCTTCAATTCCAATCGTTACATTGGCTGATCCGTTCCCGGTTATCGGTTGAAATTCCCATCTCCAACTCAAAATCACAGGCAAAAGTATGTCGAGAAAGCACTTAACGTTGGTTGCGTACCTAATGATCGGTACGAGTTGTTTACTTCATCAAGGCGTTTTCGCAGCCGATTCGGTACTTCTAGGAAAAGATGAATTGACCAAGGGAATTTCCGGGTCTGGAAAGTTGAGTGTTTCGGAAATCAAGAAGTTCTTGGACAATCCAGCCAACCACTTGGAGCTGAAGGTAAAGCTGCCAGATGGACTTTCAGCAGGCGTAGACGCGCTTTTCATTCCCGCCGACAATCCTCTAACCCGAGCCAAGATTGAGTTGGGGCGGCAGTTGTATTTTGACAAGCGATTGTCAGGAGACAACAGTGTTAGCTGTGCCGATTGTCATAGTCCTGTAACTGGTTACGGAGCCAATACTCAATTCGGCGTCGGAGTGCGTGGCCAAACCGGCAACCGAAACTCGCCAGTCTCGTTCAATCGCATTTTGAGCAAGGCCCAGTTTTGGGATGGCCGGGCTGCCAGTCTTGAGGAACAAGCCGTTGGTCCGATTGCCAACCCAATCGAGATGGCCAATACGCACGAAGCAGTTGTTAAGTTGGTGAGCAGCAAAGAAGGCTATCGCATTCAGTTCGAAAAGATCTTCGGCGGAAAGCCCGAAATTGGACAAGTCGGAAAAGCCATCGCCGCCTTCGAAAGAGTTTTAGTGACCGGACCAAGCCCGTACGATTACCACGAGCCGGTTCGACGTATGCTCGAGTCCTTTCCAGACGAACTCTCGGACTTGCAGGCTCTCAAGAAAGATGATCCTGAAATGGCAAACAAGTTCATCGCTCTCAAAACTGCCTCGGACGCGCACAAGATGAGCGACGAAGCCAAACGGGGCCGTGACCTATTTTTCAGTGTTAAGTCGAATTGCTCCGCTTGTCACGTTGGTGCGAACTTCACCGACGAGCTATTTCACAATTTGGGTGTTGGCATGGAAGCAAAAGAACCTGACTTAGGGCGATTCTCGCAAACGAAAGTGGAAAAGGATAAAGGAGCATTCAAGACTCCGACGCTTCGTAACATCGCGTTGAGCGGGCCTTATATGCACGATGGAAGCCAAAAGACACTTGAAGAAGTCGTCGAGTGGTATGCCAAAGGTGGCCATCCAAATCCTAACTTAAGCGACAAAATGAAGAAGCTCGATCTCAGCGCGCAAGACAAAAAAGACTTGGTCGAGTTCATGAAATCTCTCACTGGACCATTTTCAACTGTCGAGACCGGTCGGCTGCCGGAGTAGATGTACCGGTCGGCTGCCTAAGTAGAGCAGGAGCGAGGGATGTGGCTGAGCGGGGTCCTCGCTCAGGTTTGTTTGGAACGCAGCGAGCAAAGTGCCCTTTCCCATTGTCGCCTTTTGCTCCGCAAAAGTGTGTTAGAGAGGCGCACTTTCGCAGAGCGAAAGGCGACATTAGCCTCAATCGTCGTCGTTGCCCACATCGATCACGCAAGATACGAGATAGTGATCGGAATGGCGTTTTTTGAAATCCTTGATCTCGTCATCCGTCCCGTTCTTGGTCGAATGTACTTTAAGAACGGAGTTTTTGAATTCTGGCTGGTTCTTGGGGACAAAGATTCGATCGAACGGAGCACTTGAATAACCTGAGCCCCAAGCGGCTGTTGTTCCCAGTTCTTTGGCATTTAAATCCACAAAGCCTGCATCCACAAGAATCTTGGGCGTCTCATCGTCGGGGGCTAGAATATTCGTATCACCAAGGAGAACAATATCTTCGTCCATAAATTTCTCCTTGAGCGCTTTCAACTGAGCGACGAAGACATTGACTTCCGCCTGTCGCTGCTTTTGAGTGAACAAAGGATCCGATGTGTTCGCGTCGTTTCGGTTGGATTTGAGGTGGACTGGGACGAAGACGACATCGGTCTTTCCCTGACCAAATGAAAACTTGACCGCGTTGGCGCGGCGTTCCCAAAACTTGTCTCCAAAGGTCTGATTTTCGCCGACAGGTATTGAGTACGGTTCGCCGACCATTTTGGCCCTGTCGGTTCGCCAAGCGATTCCTAGATGCTGACCGCGAGTAATGAAGTCCTCGGTATCCTTTGGATAATCTGTCTTTGGAAACAAAATATATTTCCAGCTCTGACCGTGGGCTCGTTTTAACTCGTCCAAGGTCAGTTGTAAGGGTTTACTGGTAAAGGGTGCTTCGTTCTTTTCAACACCAATTTCTTCCAATGAAAGTACATCCAGTTTCGCCTGCGCGATGTAGGCCGCGAGATCCGCGGGCGATTGTTCGACGTCTTTGCCTGGTTTCCCTCGCATACTTGGGAAGCCGAGCCATTCGATATTCCAAGCTCCAATGCGGAATTCCTCCGCTTGGGCAGCAGGGGTTACAAAACCAAGAAGAGCGGCGAGTGCCAAAGGCCCGAAGCCAAGTTTCATGTTGTTTGTCCAAATCTTGTCGCTCGCTGATTTGCGAAATGCTAGTCTCCGGCGACCATTTAATCTGAATCGCCAATGCGTATTCGAACAAGGAGTGTTCCCGTTGACTTTTGACAATTTCGCAGTTCTTTCGCGACTTGCCCATCTGCTATAAAATGCAAACGAGAAACGGGGATCCGTTTCAATTTTCACCTGACCCAAAATAGTCAGGATTCCAGTCATTAGGATTGCTTAGATACATGGCGAAGCGGCGAGTCGTGGTTATCGGTGCTGGGCCCGGTGGATTGTCCTCGGCGATTCAATTGGCGCATGGTGGAGCGGAAGTCACCGTTTTGGAGTCCCGTTCACAAGTTGGAGGGCGTTGCGCGAGCATTTATGCTGAAGGTTTCCGATTCGACACCGGCCCCACGTTCTATCTTTATCCCCGAATCTTGCGAGAGATTTTCCAGTCGGTAGGTCGAGACATTGATGTTGAAATCCCGATGAAGCGACTCGATCCGCAATATCGTGTTTCCTTCGGTGCGGGTGGTCATTTGGATTGCACCAACGATCTCCTTGAAATGGACCGTCAAATTGAGGAACTGTCGCCTCCGGACGTCGGGGCATTGAAGCGGTATCTCGATCACAACCGGGTGAAGCTCGCGAAGTTTCGGCCCATCCTGGAATCGCCATTCAATAGCATGCTCGATTTATTGCGACCGTCGGTCTTGGCGGCAGCATCGCTTGTAAAGCCCTGGAAAACACTAGGCCGGGAATTGCAGAGCTATTTCATAGATCCACGGCTAGTTATCGCTTTTTCTTTCCAGGCCAAGTATTTGGGGATGTCCCCCTTCAAATGTCCAAGCCTCTTCTCCATCCTTTCTTTCCTTGAATACGAATTTGGAGTATTTCATCCGATCGGGGGATGCGGCCAAGTGAGCGAGAGAATGGCTGAAATTGCAACCGAAATGGGGTGCGATATCCACACAGACGAGCCGGTCGAAAGTTTAGAGTTCCAAGGCAAACGTGTCACGGCGGTGGTAACCGACAAGGGACGCTACGAAGCGGATGCGTTCGTGATCAACGCCGACTTCGCCCACGCCATGCAAAAATTAGTGCCCGATAAATTTCGAAAACGCTGGTCCAATCGCAAGATTGCGAAAAAGAGATTTTCTTGCTCTACCTTTATGATGTACTTGGGGATCAACGGGCAATACGAGAATTTAAAGCACCATACGATCCATATCTCCAAAGACTACGATCGCAATCTGAGGCAAATCGAGAAAGAACTGGTGTTGCCGGACGATCCGTCGATTTACATTCAAAATCCATGTGTAACGGATTCGACTCTGGCTCCCGAGGGCAAGAGCACCATTTACATCTTAGTTCCCGTTCCTCATTTGAACCCAAACACCCCTTGGGATGAAACGCAAACACAAGCCTTCCGAGAACTCACCTTCAAGAAGTTGGCGGAACTGGGCATGAGCGATCTCCAAAGCAGAATTGAATACGAACAAATCGTTACGCCGGCCAATTGGCGAGATGATTTTTCGGTATACCGCGGTGCGACCTTTAACTTAGCCCACAATCTAGGACAGATGCTCCATCTGCGACCTCACAACAAATTCGAAGAGTTGGACGGAGTCTATTTGGTGGGGGGTGGAACGCACCCTGGAAGTGGCCTTCCTGTGATCTATGAGTCCTCTAGAATCACCTGCAAACAGCTCCTTCCCGATATTGGGCTTTCCGCCAAATTCATCCACGAAATTGCACCATTGCGAGAAACGGAACCGGTTTTAGCGTAACGCTTCCGGATCTCGCTATTCCACCTTCAAGGTAACTTTGAATACGAATCCAATTCCATCGACCATTTACGATCTGTCAGCCCGATCCATTGATGGAAAAGTCGTGCCGTTCGATCCGTACCGAGGATCGGTCCTTTTGATCGTGAATGTAGCCAGCCAATGCGTATTCACCGGTCAATACGCTCAACTTCAATCCCTCTATGAAAAATATCGCGATCGCGGCTTGATCGTCCTGGGATTTCCTTGCAACCAATTTGGATCTCAAGAGTCCAAATCCGAGGCATCGATCCAAGAGTTTTGCTCCCTGAAGTACAACGTGTCGTTTCCCATGTTTGCCAAGATCGACGTCAACGGCCAGAATACGTTTCCGCTTTATGCGCTCTTGAAATCAAAAGCCAAGGGCTTCCTTGGTAGCCAAAGCATCAAGTGGAATTTCACCAAGTTCTTGATTGGACGTGATGGGGTCGTGCTTGGTCGTTTTTCCTCAGCGATTTCACCCATAGGTCTGTCGAATGCAATTGAGAAAGCACTGCTTCGATCAACATAGCCATTCGCCTATGAAAACACTATTCGTTCTCGCAGCATTGGTTTGTTCGCTCTGTGGCTCAGTACGAGCAGACACTAAGAGCCCGAACATTATCGTGGTCTTCATCGATGACATGGGTTGGGGCGACTTCTCATGTTTCGGCAACAAAGAGGCCCAAACACCGAACGTGGACCGTCTAGCTGCAGAAGGCCTCCGTTTTTCGCAGTTTTATGTGAATTCACCTATTTGTTCTCCGTCCCGATGTGCTCTGGCAACTGGCCAGTATCCACAGAGATGGCAGATCACATCGTTTCTAAACAATCGCGCTGACAATGAACGTCGTGGTGTCGCGAATTGGCTCGACCCGATGGCGCCGACATTGGCTCGTACGCTCCAGCAAAACGGATACGCCACCGGGCATTTTGGCAAGTGGCACCTGGGCGGCCAACGCGATGTCGCAGACGCACCGGCGATCAGCGCCTATGGCTTTGATGAGTCCCTAACCAACTTCGAAGGTATGGGCGCCAAGCTGCTTCCGCTGACGATGAAGCCCGGCGATGAAAAGCCTGGTCGCATCTGGGCGGATGCGGAGCGCCTTGGCAAACCCATTACTTGGATGCAACGGTCTAAGATCACGAGTGGCTTTGTCGATGCTGCTATTCCATTTATTAATAGGGCAGTGAGCGATGGAAAACCTTTTTACGTCAATCTCTTCCCTGACGATGTTCACAGCCCGTTTTGGCCACCTGTTGAACAATGGACCGACAGTAAACGCGGCCAGTATCTTGCCGTCTTGGTGGAAATGGATCGGCAGCTCGGAAAGCTTTTCGATCACATTCGAGCGACGCCAGCTTTACGTGATAACACCCTCCTCCTCGTCTGCTCCGACAATGGCCCCGAGCCTGGTGCAGGTAGTCCGGGTCCGTTTCGAGGGTCCAAGGCAACACTCTATGAAGGGGGTATTCGCTCCCCGCTCATCGTATGGGCGCCTGGCTTAATGAAGACCGATAAAGTTGGCACCAATAACGAAACTTCCGTCTTCGTCGCCTTCGATTTAGTGCCCACTATGCTCGCCATTGCCAAAGTGAGCTTACCAGCAGGTAGCACCTTCGATGGCGAAAACCTTTCTTCAGTGCTTTTGGGGCACAGCACCGCTTCTCACGCTTCCGCCCTCTTTTGGAGACGTCCGCCGGACCGAAAGACAATGCAGAATACAGAGCTCTTGCCCGACCTTGCCGTTCGAGACGGGAATTGGAAACTGCTTTGTGAATATGACGGCTCCATACCTCAGTTATTCGACCTTGTTGCCGATCAGGCTGAGACCACCAACTTGGCAACCCAGCAACCTGACGTGGTCGCTCGTCTCACAGCTTCTGTTCTAGCTTGGCACCAGGCGATGCCTCCGGATAACGGTCCGGGGCTCTCTGGCAAATAGTTCAAAACGCCGCAGCGATTGGTGAGAAGTACCCAGTCTTTGGTGGAAAACAAATTAAAAAACCGCAATCTAAGCCCAGTTCCACGAAATCCTCTGATACAAGTTGCATAATCGGCGCATTTGCGAATTGACAAACCCTAGAATTTGTCCGTAAAATGTACCCTAGCGTCTTAATTCCGGACGAAATCTCGTTTGGATCATATTTTCATAAACGTATGGATCGCGGGCAACTATTGGGGAGAAGAGGTTTTATGTCGAAAAAATCCAGGCCAGGCTTTACGCTTGTCGAGCTGCTGGTGGTGATTGCAATTATTGGTATTTTGGTAGGTTTGCTACTTCCAGCTGTTCAGGCCGCTCGCGAAGCTGCTCGACGAATGAGTTGTAGCAATCAAATGAAACAGCTTGCTTTAGCTGTTCATAATTATGAGTCGGCGTACAAATCCATTGGTCGACTTTCGTCGCCTGGTCAAACAGACTGGGGCCAAGACTCCAATTGGAACGGTTATTCGCCACACACTGGCTTGCTTCCCTACATCGAGCAATCCGCTTTGTATCAGCAGATCTATTTCCAAGATCACCACGATGCAAAGTACCCTCACTATCAAGGGCACCCTTGGACAGGCAATCGTCCTGTTCCTCCAGGAAGCTCAATGAGCCTGAAGGATCAGTTCAAGACGAAGATACCTGGCTTCCTCTGTCCATCGGATTTGTTGTTTCCAAATACGGACTATCCAGGAAATAACTATGCTTTTTCAGCTGGAACGTGCTTGGGTTGGTATATTCCGAACGGTGACCTGATCGGGCCATACAATCGAGTTCGGTACACCGGATTTCGAGATATTCCAGACGGTACGTCGAATACCATTCTCATGGGTGAGTTCATCAAGGGGGATGATACAGGTTCTACTTTCACCAACAAGGGTGACATTGCTCGAGGGTTGTCGTTTCCTGGAGGTGCAGGTAATCGTGCTTGGACTCAGGCAAATCTGACCATCTTCGCGGCCACGACGAAAGCGGGTGGTGGCAATCACGTGTCTGGTGCTGGTTCGCACTGGATGGGGCCTGGGATGTACAACACCGCCTTCAACACGATTGCACCACCGAACTGGGAAGGCGTCGCGGGTAACAACTGCGGCGGTTGCGGCGAAGGGGACAACGATGGTATTTACCCGGCGCGTAGTCGCCATACTGGCGGGGCAATGCATGCGATGGCCGATGGTTCGGTTCAGTTCATTAGTCAGAGCATTGCACTCTTGAATTATCAAGCACTGGGTTCAGCCAAGGGTGACGAAGCAGGCGCTTCGCTTGAATAAAAGCACCAGCGACTCTTGACGTCATTAATTTAGAGTTTCCTGGTTTTTGCCAGGAAACTCTTCTCTTTTTACAACTTACTTTTTGAGGATGATAAAATGCGTTTCGGGTTATTTCTGGTTGTCATTGGTCTGTTGGTTCCGTCATTTGTTGGATGCGGCGAAGCTGCGAATAACTCATTCGTAGAAAAAGTCGACATGGACTTTGTTGCGGTCATCAAGAAGGACCTGGAAGCCATCGAGAAGAGTGGAAGATTAGGCAGTGGATTTCCAGTACTGCTTTCGAATGTCAAAGCCCTGAAGGAAAAAAATCCAGCCAAGGCAGACGAAATCAAAAAAGGTCTGGATGAGATAATGAACCTGCAAGGTGAAGCCAAGGTCAAAGCCAAGGCCAAAGAGTTAATCAAGCTTCTGTAGTTGGCTAATGCAATCGTATTTGTGAGCTCCACTTGCCGAGTGGAGCACGTCCAACCTATGCAGCGCTAGTGACTCACCTGCTGCTCGACGAGCCGGACAAACCTGAATTCGGTTGTAAATCTGGATAGCGCACTTGGTACAACTGCGACGATGAAAGCCAAATCAAAGATCAGATCAACGCGTAAGGTACGGTTGTGGGGCTTGTTCGCCATCCTGTTCTCTTTGACGCTACTTTTTTGGTCTCAAGGTGGTGTGACAGGTTTGGCCGTTTCCATGGCGGAAAATGCTTTAGTACGCAGGAAAGTAAGCACTGCCAACAGTTGGCTTTCCTTGGCAAAAAATACATTTGGTGGCCAGTCTCGCGTCGAGTACTTGCTTGCCAGAGTCTCTCGCTTGAATGGCGATCTCCCCCAAATGATGGAGCATTTGGTTAAAGCCAATAAGCTGGGTTTTCAACCCGATCTACTCGACCGAGAGCAAAGCCTTGCGAATTTGAGTATGGGGGAAATGGACGCTGAATTGGAAGCAAAGGCTCGGGACTGGATTTCTGAGGTCCCAAATGATGTCGGACTCATCGTCGATGCTTTTGCGAATGGACTTGCCAGCCAATCGCGCTTTCCTGAAGCGACCCAGCTCCTTGAAGATTATGAAAAGGCATTTCCCCGTGATGCAATGGTAAATTATCGATTTGGTGTGATGAATGAGCACATCCGTTCAAACGCCAAAGCTGAAAAGGAATATAGCCGAGCATTGGAGAAAGACCCAAGCCATGTGCAAGCGGCTTGGCGACTGGCACGATTGAAATCGGGTAATAATTCACCTTTGGAGTCCATTGAGATTCTAAAGAGGTTTGATTTCGGCAAACAGTCCCTTGCGGTCAAAACATTTATGGCCCATTGTTACGAGCAGGCTGGCGAGTTGGAAAAAAGCCGAGAACTGTTTAAGTTCGTCGCAGATCAGGGACAGGCTGCTTCATTGGCATCGTCTCGTGTTGTGGACGAGTTTCCAGATCGATTCTTGGCCGCTTCGGAACTTGGCATCTTGGAGGTGAAGCTCGGAAACTGGGAGGACGCAAAAAAGTACTTGGAATTGGCACTAAAGGAAAACAGTCGCGACTTCATCGCCAGAAATTCCTATGGTCAAGTTTTGAGACGGCTGGGTTATCATGAAGAAGCGGAAAAGGAACTAGCTCGAATCACGGAAGAGCGGCGCGAGTACGACAAAATCACGGTTCTTCGCGATCAAATCAATCAGAACCAAAGCAACACCGCGGCCCGTGTGCAAATGGGCAAGATCTTGTTCAAGTATGAATCGGAACGGTTTGGACTTTTTTGGGTACGAAGCGCATTGGCCTACGATGCCAAATGCAAAGATGCCCACCAATTTTTAGGGGAGTACTATGTCAGTAAGGCAGAAAAAGCGACTCAACCTTATGAAAAGCAAGTGTATGAACAAAAAGCGAGTTACCACTTCGCTCAGATCGAGCCAGAAAGTCCAATTACGCCACCGTAGTTCTTTTCCGTTTGCGCGGTCTAGCTTCTGTTTTGTCTTACTGCTAATCCACTTCGGCTGTAGCAAATCGCCACCCAAGATTGAAAGCGATACGACAACCAACGCGGTAGCACTGTCTGCGGTCGCGTTCCACGATGCGACTGCAGAAGTTCAGTTGAAGCACGCTTATGAAAACGGCGAAAGCGCCAACGAGTACGCTATTCTGGAGACCATAGGAGGAGGGGTTGCGGCAGCCGATTTTGATCGGGATGGATTTGAGGATCTTTATTTCGCTTCAGGTGGTCTACTAAACGACAAAAAAGTAACCGGACTCGGTGGCGGTTTATGGCGAAATCGCGATGGCAGAGCATTTCAGGACATAACCGAGCTAGCCGGAGTAGCATGCCCAAACATTTATACGCACGGCACAACTTCCGGTGACCTCAACAATGACGGATTTGCCGATCTGTTGGTGACCGGCTACAAAGGAATAGCGTTGTTAATCAATCAAGGTGATGGGACGTTTGTCGAAATGGCACAAGTCGCGGGGATGAACGATCCTAAGTGGGGCACTAGTTCGGGCTTCGGTGACTTTGACAATGATGGAGATCTAGACATTTACATCGCACACTACCTGGATTGGTCTTTTGACAACCATCCTCCATGCCAGTCGCTAGGAGTTCGAGACGTTTGCGCACCTGGGAACTTTACGGGAATTTCCGACGTCGTTTATTTCAATAACGGCGACGGATCGTTCACGCAAAAATCGCAAGAGATTGGACTTGTCCCGGAAGGCAAGGGACTAGGAGTATTAGTTGCCGATTTCACTCAGGATTCCAAGGTCGACATTTACGTTGCCAACGACACCACCAATAATTTTTTCTATCAAAACCAAGGGGGCAGATTCAACGAGATTGGAATGGCCAGTGGTACCGCGGTGGACGACATGGGTACACCTCAAGGCAGCATGGGGCTGTGTACTCTCGATTACGACGGGGACTTGTATCCTGATATCATGGTCTGCAATTACGAGAGTCAAGCGTTTGCATTGTACAAAAATGATGGCGATGCAAATTTTCGCTATGTCACCTCGACGACAGGATTGATGGCTTTAGGCACAATGTGTGTCGCTTGGGGAACCGCGGCAACAGATTTCGACCTGGATGGCGACGAAGATCTGGTCATTGCAAACGGGCATGTGATGCGTGCAAAGCCACCAGAGCAATTGCCTCTCTATTTGAACAACCTAGGAATGAAGAAATTCAGTAAACAGAAGTTCCCGGATGACAGTTACTTTGGAAAGAAATGGCGAGGACGAGGGGTTGTTCCATTCGACATGGATCACGATGGCGACATCGATTTGGTTTTCACCCACGTGAATCAAGATGCGGTGTACTTGGAAAACCGATCGGAAGTATCAGGAAACTGGTGGATCCTGGAACTTGTTGGAACCAAATCGAACCGGGACGCCATCGGAGCCAGGGTAGTGATCACATCGGACAAGCGAACGATCTTGAGAAACGTAGTGGGTGGCGGTAGTTGCCTCTCGCAGAAACCCTACTACATTCACTGGGGACTGCCTGCCGACGAAAGCCTTAAACAAGTTGAAATTACTTGGCCCAACGGCGTTAAGGAAGTGCGAAATGACCTCCAACCCAAATCGCGCAGACTCGTTATCGAACCTAGTTAGCTTTTCCTGTTTTCCAGAACCTCGTACCTCTTTTCGTTTCTAAAGAACAATTCATGCAGTCGAAATGCCGAAAGGAAAAACGTCTAGGGGGAAGAGTATTTGGGGAAGGGGTTCGATTGGTCGCACTGCTCCTTATTGCATTGGCCCTGGGCTGTAACGACAGTCGCAAGCCCGGGGAAGCCAAAACAACGACTTCATCGAAGGTGCTATCGCCCAAGACAACATTAGTGATCGAGCAGTTTTGCGGCAATTGTCATCCATCCCCCTCTCCAACTTCATTTCCAAAAAGCAATTGGCCGGCTGAAGTAGAGCGAGGATTCAGTTTCTACTTTGAGTCCGGGAGGCGTGATTTGCAAGAACCTTTGGTTCTGGACACGATCCAGTACTTTCAGAGTCAAGCCCCGGACAAGATCGACTTGCCAAGTGCCGACGAATCTCCCACCTCCCCAACCACGGTTAGTTTTATTGGCAGCCCTCTGCTGCTTTCCGGTGACAACATTTCGTTGACTGCAGATATTAAGTGGGACAGCGCCACCCAATCCCTTTTCTTTTCGGACATGGCGAACGGGAAGCTTCGCAGTTGGAGTTTCGATAAAGATTCTTCCTTTTTGGATCGTTCAACGGATGAGTTCATTAAGCTTGCTCCGGAGAGCGTGGTCGCGCAAGGGAATCACTTGTGCAGGATGAACGAATGCGATTGGAACCAAGATGGAATTCGCGACTACCTGGTTGCGGAGATTGGATCGATGATCATCAGCGACCAGAAACTGGGATCCGTCTCGATTTTCCTAGGGCAATCCGACGGAAAATTGAATCGAGTTGTCTTGGCCGAAGGACTGGGTAGGCCAGTGGAAGCAGTACCGTTTGACTACGATGAAGACGGCGATCTGGATATCCTGATTGCTGAGTTTGGCTACCATAAATCCGGTTGCTTGAGTTTGCTTCGAAACCTTTCCAAGGATTCGTCAACTCCATCGATGAAGGCAGTTGATTTTCAGTACGAAATCATCGACCCAAGGCACGGCCAATTAGCCGTTATCGTTTTTGATATGGATGGCGATTCCAAGCTCGATATCGTCACAGCAATCGGCCAAGAATACGAAGCCATCCATGTGCGATACAACAAAGGCAAGGGCGAGTATCAAAATCAGATCGTGATGGCTTTGCCCGATCCGTCCTACAACACCAGTTCGATCCAGGTCTGCGATATTGATCAAGATGGCCGATTCGATATCCTCCATACCTGCGGGGATATCTTCGACAGTTTTGTTCCCAAACCGTACCACGGAGTTCGATGGATTCGAAATCTAGGCGATGGCAGATGGGAAACTCGCGAACTCGGCATGCTTATCGGAGCAATGCAAACCGCGGTAGCTGATTTTGATATGGATGGTGATCTCGACATTGCTGCCGTTGGCCTCTTTCCCTTGAGCAATCGCGACTCAAAAGGAAAAACTTACGATTCGGTTTGCTGGTGGGAGCAGAAAGAAAATCTAGAGTTCGTTAGGCACTCGGTCGAGCGAGATCGATGTCTGCATTCCAGTTGCGCCGCACACGATATGGATGGAGACGGAAGACCGGAATTGATTGTCGGTGAGTGGGCGGAAGGCAAAACCTCTGCCTCGTTTCGTATCTTCTGGAATCGGGCGTCCACGGAAAGACCGGACAATGAATTAAAATAGCTTGTTATTGGACATGTAAACGCACTTTCGCAAAGCGAAGGGGGAAAGTGTTGTGCACGTACCGTACTTTATTTCGGCTCAACAATTAGCAGCCGTTGATTAACCTTGACATCGATTAGCGTGGTGGGCTCCGCTCGATTGGGCCAAAAGATTTGCAGTTTGTCAACTTTTTCAACGTTGCCCAAGCCCGCATTTAGGATCGATCCGTAATGGCTTTGGTACCCACGTCCGTTGAGTTGTTCTAAGTACAGCTCTCGCCCGCCGGCACTTAGGACTACTTTGGCTCCCACCGAGGTGCGATTGCACTTTCTGCCGACCAACTTGAGTTGAAGCCACTTATTGGTACCCGAATACCGATTTTCAAGGATTTGCGAATTGGTATCGCAATTGACGATAATCGCATCAACATCTCCATCGTTATCCAGGTCGTCAAACGCTCCACCGCGACTGCTGGCGGTGTGTTGTAGGGCAGGTCCTGCCTGTTGACTCGCATTTCGAAACACCTTGTTACCCAAGTTCTCCATGACACAGTTTGGCACGGCATAGTCCGTGTTGGGTTCGATGGATTTCGCGTGCTTTAGAAAATGGCCATTGCAAATGAATGCATCGATGTCGCTATCGAGATCAAAATCAACCAATCCGATCCCCCAGTTCACATGGGGCTTAACGTCCTTACCTAATTTCATCGCGGATGACACGTCGTCAAAGAATCCACCAGGTGCCGAATTCCGAAAAACCTCTATCAATTGATCCATGTAGTTCGTCACCGCGATGTCCAAGAGTCCGTCACCATTTAGATCAGCGGCATCGACCCCCATGCTGCCGTTGGCTCTACCTCGCAGATCGGTAGCGACACCCACCAACAGCGCTTCTTCCGTGAACTTGCCAGTTCCATCATTTTGATAGTACAAGTTGGGCTCGCCATCACAGCCTACAAAAATGTCGATGTCTCCGTCTCGATCAAAATCGGCAGCAACCACTCCCATGCTGGGACCGAGCGCCTTTCGAATGCCAGACGATTCGCTCACATCGGAAAACGTTCCGTCACCGTTATTGTAGAAAAGCGAATCGGGTGTTGGCAGAAAATCGCGAGGACCGGGAGGGTAAGGAATGGATTTGGGAGCCAATTCATGATGCCGCTTGAAGTCGAAGTCGAGGTAATTGCCTACGAAGAGATCTAGATTGCCGTCGTTGTCGATGTCCAAAAAAGTGACTCCCGCACCGAACTTATTTCCATCCGCTACACCCGCCGAATCCGTGACGTCTGAAAAGGTCCCATCACCGTTGTTATGCATCAGGACTTTTGGGCCAAAGTTGCTGATATACAAATCGACAAAGCCATCGTTGTCAAAATCGGCGGCGGTTGCGCCAAGCCCATAGTTGTGTTCCTTGAGCCCCGACGATTCCGTATGCTCCGTAAACTTCATTCCCCCGCGATTGAGAAAGAACTGATCCGAGGGAGGGACGTCGAAAGTCTTTCCGGGAAGTGCAGCCCCATTGACGAAATAGACATCCATTAATCCGTCGCAATCCGCGTCGAACAGACAAAGTCCCGCGCCGACTATTTCAACCAGATAGTATTGATCGGTACCACCGTTTTCATAACGGAAGGCGATTTGAGATTCCTCGGTTTGGTCTCGAAACGAAATAACGCTAGGCGGATCATCGCAAAGCGTCGGAACCCAACTAGCGTAAAGCAAGCCTGCCATCAAAATCATGCAAAAAATCACTTTGGAAGCCTTTGGTTCGGTGCAATTTGTTGAGCTCTTTCAAACGCTGCCTTGGCCTCATCCATGTTGCCCGTTAGCTGATAAGAGGCACCAAGTACCATGTACGCGTCTGGGTGTTGAACTTTCGCAAGCACTTTGTTCATCAGGGCGCGAGCTTCAAGAGGTCTTCGTTGACTAACGTATGTTTTTGCTAATGAAATCTGCAATACTACGTTGTCTGGATGGGCCTGAACTCCTTTCGCCAGGGCCGATTCTGCCAATCCTAGATCACGTTGACGAAACGCTAGTCCAGCCAGGTTAGTAAAGTGGATCAAGTTTTCTGGCTGAATATCGATCAATCGCTTGTAAACCTCAATCGCTTCGCCGATTCGATTCTGTTCCACATACTGTTCGGCCAAAAACACGAGTGACGACGAATCGTTCGGCTTCAGTTGAAGGCTGCGTTGAACGAGCCGAAGAACCTCACTTGTATTCCAAGCGTCCCTCTCCACCGTCGCGGAAAGAAAGAATAGCCGTGCTGCACGGTCTCGCAACGAGGATTCAAACCGAACTTGAAACGGCAGCGGATCTTCGTTCTTGGCCGAAACTGGTTTCTCCAGTGACTTTAGTTTTTCTCTCAGTTCATTAGCTTCGTCTCGCTTTCCTTGTCGCGCCAGGACGGAAACCAGGATTGGTAGAACTTCGAGTTCCGGATGCTTCAAGTTTAGGGCTCGACGAAGGCACGATTCCGATTCGGCGTGCTTGCCCAGTTGATTCAAAACCCTACCGCTTAGAAACCAACTGTCCGCAAACTCAGGAAATCTTCGGGTTACCTCCATGGACAACTCTGCGGCCTTAGTCAAATCGCCAGCTCCTTCATGGGCTTTAGCCAATTGAAGATACGAGCCCGCAGTTTCAATTCCCTTGGAATGCGCTTTTTCAAGAACTCGAATCGCTTCGTCAGGTTTTTCGTTACCCGCTAAGAACTCTGCATAGCTCAAATAATAGTCAGCTTGCGTTGGATTCAATTCCAAGCATGCTTGCCAGAGACGATCCGCCTCGGTCAATTGATTAAGGTCATAATGGACTGATGCACATAGGTCTAACGCTTTCGCGTTCTTGGGGTATTGCACTTCCAATCGCTTCGCTTGACCAAGCATTTCCTCCTTCAGCGACTCCAACTGAATTGCTTCGGGTTCCAGCGGGAGTTTCCAGCCGTCGCTGTTGGACACTTCAATGCTCGACGGCACGGAGCTTGTCTGGTCAGGGTCGGGTAATCCAAGTCGAGGTTCCGAGTCCGATGATATTGCTGGGCCATCTAACGGCGTAAGCAAAACAACAATGCCAATTATCGAAGCTGCCCCTAACACCGCAATCCCAACCAGAACGAACGGATTTTGCCAGAGTGAAGCCGCAGCCTCATCTGCATTCTTAGAGGCATTCCGCAAAGGGGGTTTTCTGTTCATTCACTCGACCAAGAGGTTTGAGTCCCGTAGGCAATACTGTCAATTCGAAAAGCCACTCATACTGAACCATGTTAGTATACACAGCGATCTGATAATTACGGGAGGAGGAACAAGCCCCGCAAGCAATTATACGCCACTTCGAAACGCTCAGCTCATCGAAAATACAGGATCGCTACGGACGACCAATAAAACGCACTGAATCCAAGTCCTGTCATGATGAGCTGCCAAGCTTTTGTCCATAGGATTTGCTTCAGACGACTAGTAGGGTCATTGGAACAATAGGTACCGTCGCTTGAACCCCTTGCCTGAGTGCCACACGGCCCTTGGGGCCCCAAGGGCCATCCTGCAGGCGGACTCTTTCCGGCCAAATTGAATGGGACTGCTGCGAAGAAGCCACCTAGAAAAGCCCATTCGAAAAGCAAACTCAAACGACGGCACAACAAAAAATAGATCAAGCATGTGATCAATAGGAAAAGCAATGCACCTATCGATTGCAACCGCTGAATGCCTTTGCGTTTCTCAGTACGCTTGGACATGTTGGCAATCGCCACGTGCCATGCAACGTACAAGCAGACATGCCAAGTAAAAATGAATTCCTGTTCCCAATGACTAAGAACGGTTGTTCCCAACGCTCCAAGAACAAAGGCTAATATCCAAAAGGACCAAGTTGCCAAGCTCTGCAACCAAGAGCTTGCACTTACTTCACCAGAAGCGACCTGCGTTCTCGCGAACGCAATCAGTCCTACACAAATTTGGACGATGGCACAGGAACTGGCCAGGATGCCAAAGATGCTTATTAGATACCATCTCCATAACCAAGCGATACTCGGTAGATCAAACATGTATTCCGGTTCAACTCCCAGCAGTATACTTGAAATATCCCGAAATTTCCCTTGCGGAATTTGGCTGACGGGTATGGCTTTTTCCTTAAGTTGAGGTGAAAGCAAATCCGGCTCGCCCAAGTAAACACAAACAGCACGGCTGTGGTTGCGTACGAAGAGTCGAAGTCGGGAGATCGCCGGCTGTGTCCAGCAAATCTCTCCTCCAAGCAAGCGTGTTCTTGATAGCTCTTCGTATTTTTCTCGACTTGCGCGAGCTAGGATCAACTCGCCTAAATCATTCATTAATATCAATTTGCCATCTGCAACAAGAACGGTCGCATGTCCGACCAAGGACTCGTTGGTTGGCGTGCTTGACATGATTGCCGAATCGTCTGCGTTCGTATTCGATGGACTTCTCTGCAAGCGTCCGTTTCCAACGGACCACAATTCCTTGCCTGATTGGAAATCGAGGCAACGAAAAATACCTCGACTGGTTCGATGCGTCTTGGCCTGCGCTTCCTGCAAATCGAATCCGAAGAGAGCCCCATCGTACAGGACGCTCGAAAAAATGTCGTTGGACAACAAGCGGCTTCGTCGAACAGTCCGAATAGGCTGGCTTGCGTCGCCTGTGATCTTAAGAAGCTCGGAACCGCGTTGGAACGGCCCCGTAATCCACAGATAGGGCTCCTCGTAAATCGGCCAAGCAGAATGTTCGTCATACCCGCTTGACAAATCGTATCGCAATACCAACTCACCTGTTTCGCTATCGTGACAAACAATAGCATTCTGCAAAGTACCGACAACGCACGAGCGACCTTGAAAGGAGATTGGATAAACCGACGAATAGCTTGCCGATGAATCGGAACGTCGTGGTTTGGTGGGAGCGTCGATAGGTTTGGGATAAACTCCTTTCCAAAGGGTTTTTCCGGTCTTTTTGTCGAGTGCAACCAGGCTTGCATCGTTCGAACCGACGGGCAGGATGATTTTGTCATCGAGCACAATTGGGGAACACGAATAGCCAAAGCCTGGCACCTTGACTTCAAACGATTTTTCTAACTCGATCGACCAAACCAACTGGCCTGAATCGGCGTTCAAGCATCCGACCAAACCAGTCGGGCTCGTGAAATAGACAAAGCCATTGTCATAGACGGGAGTTGAGCGAGGTCCGGGATACACACCAGCCGGGTCGTAGGCCCAGCCATAATGATATTGCCATTTCGTCGCGCCGGTTTCCGCAAACAGGCAAATCAAATATTGACCACTTAAGTCTTGGAACTGGGTCGCAATCCATTTGTCCCAAGCGATGAATGCCGAATAACCTTGACCGAGATCGCGAGTCCATAAAACAGGCGGTCCCTCCAGAGGCCAACTGTCTGCAATCCCGATTTCAAGCGATCGTCCATTCCAAGCGGGCCCACGAATCGTGGGCCAATCCAAGTCCTTTGTTCGAGTTGGTTCTTGTCCAAGCAAAGCCGGTACGAGTATCGCCAGTCCAAGGACCGTACCGATCCAATGCGCGGTAAAGTCGTAGCCGACGCTGCTTGCGTTGGCTCGGGGGCTAGCAGCATCCGCCACGAGTCCCTTTTCTTTTGCTAGAATTTGGGATCGCGTTTCTCAGTAAATGCAGCCAGGCCTTCCTTGGCGGCGTCCGTACTGCATGCTGTGGCCAGCATCGCAGCACCGCTAACCAAATGAGTCAGGAGTGATTCTCCGATCATCTCATTAAGCAGACGCTTGCTTAGTTGAACCGATTCGGCTGCTCCCACAGCGATCTTCGTAGACATGTCATGCGCTTTAGCCCACACCAACTCAGGGGCAACCAACTGATGCACAATACCCACACGATGCGCTTCGCCGGCATCGAAGCACTCCGCCCCCAAAAGCATTCGAGATGCGACCCCCGCGCCGCAACGGAACGCGAGCAATGGAGCAACTAAACCGGAGATTAAACCGTGTTTGGCCGCCGCCAACTCAAAACGCGACGCAGGACTGGCAATCACCAAATCGCTCGCCAGCACCAAAGCCATCCCCATGCCATAGACGGAACCGTCGATCGCAGCGATGATCGGCTTGGGAAAGCGCAACATCACCTCCACCAACTCCTGCAACTCGGAGGCGACCTCTTGCCATTGCTCAAAGGGGTCATTTTCTTTGGCGATCGTGTCCCATTGCTTCAAGTCAATTCCGGAACAAAAGACTGAACCGGAGGACGTCAGGATGACCGCTCGGACCGATTTCTCGCGATGGAAATCGGAAAACGCCTGAATCAATTCGGCAACCATCGCGCGCGACAACGCGTTTCGATTGACGGAATGGTCGAGAATGATTGTGCCGCTGGGGGGTTGTTTTTGTTGCCTGAGCATGATGAAACCGCCACTTAAGTTGTACACCCTACTTCGTCCGAATCCTCACGCATCCGGCCGCTCGCTTGCGCCCATTGCGATTCCATTAACCCGATGCCAGAATATCGAGTGTATGCTGTAGATCGGCGGGCAAGGGTGCCTCGAAACTCATTCGCTGTCCTGTCTTAGGGTGATCGAATTCAAGTTTCGCGGCGTGCAAAGCGTGCCGTCTCAGAACGATCTCGGAATCGGTTTCCAACGGTGGAAGACCGCGTACTTGCCGCCGTTGCAACTGTGCTCTCATTACTGTTGCATGACCACCATAGAGACGGTCGCATAATACAGGGCAACCAATGTGGGCCAAGTGCAATCGGATCTGGTGTGTTCGACCTGTTTTCGGTTGAACTTGCAAGAATGCGTAGCCCGGGAAGCGTTTGACTACCTCAAAGAATGTTTCTGCGTCCCGACTGGAGTGATGTCCCGCCCGAATCGCCATTTTATCGCGTTGGTAAGGATGGTTGCCGATTGGCTGGATGATTCGGTCTCGATCTCTATCAAGTGTTCCAGCGACGATTGCAAAATAGGTCTTGTTGACCTCTCGCGACTCAAATTGGGCGCACAATTTGAAATGGACCTCGTTGGTCTTGGCTATGACAATGACGCCACTAGTGTCACGATCGAGACGGTGCACAATTCCTGGTCTGGTTGGACCGCCAGCATCGCTCAATTGCTGAAAGTGGTAGGCTAAGGCTGCGGTCAGCGTACCGGACCAGTGCCCTTTTGCCGGGTGAACAACCATCCCAGGAAACTTGTTTACGATGACCAAACATTCGTCTTCGAAAATAATATCCAACGGAATATTTTCAGGAATTGGTCCCTCTTTGGGTGGCGGCGGAAGCAGATTTACGGTGATTGTTTGGCCCGCAAATACCTTAAAAGCCGGCTTGACCGGTTTTCCATTCACGCAGACTTTGTCTTCCATCACGATACGGCGTAAGAAGACTCGGCTATAGTTATCGAGCAGAAGCGCAAGCACCAAGTCGACCCGTTTACCCGAATGCGCTTCGGAAACGACGAATTCAAGGTCACGTAGTTCCAAATCGGAATCGATGGGGTCTAATTCCGATTCAAGTGACTGGAGCGGTTCGGTTTCGTCCAGCGGGATATCGTCAATTGAATCTGCGTTTGCCATTGACCTGTTTCATTTCTCGAATCGGTAACGCAGAAGAATGGAAGTTTACGATTGCGGCTTCTTTTCTGCGGAAGAATCGTCGACTTTTGGCAACTTAACCTCTGGGGCATCAGGTGATGTTGTAGGCGGCAGGGCGGATTTTTCCGATGCGTTTGGTGTCGACGACTCCGGGTTGGGAATAGCTGGTTCAGCCGGTTTTTGAGGGTCCTGTTGGGCTTTAATTGCGGGTTCTGGTTGCGATTCGGGTACTAATGGGATCACCGATCCACTAGATGTTCCCGGAGTTGTTGGGGGGAACGTAAAATTCGGTTCATTTGGCAATAGCGAAGGAGTCGTTGGGTTAACGTTTAGGACCGGCGAGGATGCACGACTGGTTTTGTACCACGCGAAGAACTCTTCGCCCGGTTTGCTTTCCAACCAAGCCACACGCTTAGTTGCTTCGGATATCAACTCCAATCCCATGGCTTTGTTGGTGATAACTTTTCGATAGAAAGAAAGGGCTTTCTCATGGTCGCCCATCCCTTCGTGTGCTTGAGCGAGACCGAAATTGGCTCGTCCGGTTAGAAACGGGTCGACGCTCTTGTCGGCCACAGCGCTATAGTCTGCGATAGCCTCTTTGTAGAATTGTTCGGCTAAGTCGCGATCGAGGTAGACTTTTTCCAGAGCACGCGACATGTTGGCATCACCTGAAATTTGTTTGGCCCAAAGTCCAGCTGTGGTTGTCTTGAAATCGCTTGAAATGGCAGTCAAGGCAGCGGTGTCGGTATCTGCAAAATAGAGTTCTGTCCATCCCTTAGCGGATTCCGTTTCATGGATGGAAGTGTAGAAACCGTAGGCGAGCAAACCAAGTACCACGACTGTCGTGACAGCCACGATCGCGGGTAAAGCTTTCTTCAGTTTGACGGCTTGCTGTTCGATTTTGTCAGCTAGCAGATTCGATTCTTGGATCTGTTTTCGTTCGCTTTTCATAGCTTCGTGCCGGCAAAAAACTGGCGTTTAGGGGGACATGGGAAAGAGGGAAGTATAGGCCTGAAGTCTTGTTTCCTCAATAGTGTTATTGCTGTGTTAATTCCAGAACCGATGATGACAAAACCGGCTTTCCCTGCCATGATCTGACTTTAGAACCAAAAAATCAACCGTTTCATTAACCCAGGTGAGGCATTCCATGACCCCTCCCGTCATGAGAGCTTTGGGGATTAGGTCGCTACCGCGATTGGAGTTGGACTTTTGTGCCATTGCGCGAAGATCGAAAACAATCCTTCGCCCGCTCCAAATGCTCTTTCTCGTCTTTATGGTTGTGTTTGCGACAGGCAAATTCGGCTTAGGCTGCGAACAAGGAGCGGTAGAATCCATTAGTAAGTCGAGCGATCCCAGTGTATTAGAATCGACTTCGTTTGTACGCCTGCCGGATTACGTTGTTGGCAGAATAGCGGCCGAAACGAAAGCTGCCTCCATTGCCGGAAACAATGCTTGGATAATGATCTGTTCGGCGCTGGTGTTCTTCATGATCGCTCCAGGTTTGGCTTTGTTCTACTCTGGTCTGGTTCGAAAGAAGAATGTCCTAAGTGTCTTTATACAGTGCCTCTTCTTGACCTCGGTCATGTCGATCATTTGGTCTTTGTACGGCTACTCGTTGGCGTTTTCGAACGGCGGAGAGGTGAATAGTTGGATTGGCGGAGTTGGGCATGTCTTTTTGAACGGCGTTGCGCGCACCTGGAGTGAACTCAGTCAGTCGCCTGTCACTCCGATGTGGTTTGCGGCAGGATCGGAAACATCGGTGACGAGGTACTCACATATGATCTTTGAAGGGATGTTCTTTTCTATTTCACCGGTGATTATGTATGGTGCACTGGCGGAGCGAGTCAAATTTCATGGCATGATTGCCTACAGTATTATGTGGGGCACTTTTGTTTATTGCCCGATCGCGCATTGGATTTGGGGGGGCGGATTTCTAAGCTATCCGCATGGGCTGTTGGGCGGCAGTTTGGATTTTGCTGGTGGAATTGTTGTTCACACTAGCGCGGGGGTCTCAGCCCTTGTGGCTGCAATCATTGTCGGACCGAGGCTTGGATTTGGTAAAGATCCCATGCCTCCGCATAATCTTACTTACACATCGATTGGGGCAGCAATGCTCTGGTTCGGCTGGTTTGGTTTCACTGGAGGCAGTACGATGGCGGCCAACGAAGTTGCAACCAGCGCATTCGCAGTGACACATTTGGCCGCCGCCTCCGGAGCGATCGGCTGGTGGTTGCTCGAGTGGCGTTCGCGAGGCAAGCCGACAGTGCTTGGGATTAGCTCTGGATTGGTCGCTGGCTTGGTTTGTATTACTCCAGCGGCTGGCTATGTACAACCGATGCCCGCGCTACTAATAGGCTTCGCAGCGGGAATTGGCTGCTACTATGCTTGCAGTTTGTGCAAACACTGGGCTGGCTACGATGACGCTTTGGACGCATTCGGCATCCATGGGGTCGCCGGAATCCTTGGTGCGATCTTGACAGCCGTATTCGCAACGCGCGCTTGCAACAATGTTGGTAACGGTAAAACTTTAGGGTGGCTTGAGGGGGGGAACCTAATTCAAGGACAGCTTGTATCGATCGCCGTCGTGGTTGTCTATTGCGTGCTTTCGAGTCTAGTATTACTTAAAGTCGTCGACTGGACCATCGGATTACGAGTCTCGGCTTCGGACGAACGCCAGGGACTCGATGTCCAGCAACATGGGGAAGAAGGCTATATATTCTTGTAACCCTCTACGAGGCCCCACGAGGCCGAGGGATGGTCCAGTTTAGCAACCCTCCCGCGTGCAACGCTGTGAAGCATTTTCGTCCGATCGGAGCTTGCCTCCGACGGACGCCGTTTTGGCGTACTAAAAGTGCGGCTCAGACCTTAGAGTACCGCACTTCGCTCCCGCCTCGACCGCCTTAGGCGGTC